>CAZWFC010000068.1:0-15376 GCA_964632965.1 uncultured Rhodocyclaceae bacterium | reverse complement strand
CTATGCGGCGATCCCGCTGGGCGCTCAGTAGGCCGAGCCGGCGTTTTCGAGGTGGACGGCGCATGGTAATTGACAATGTGTAGCCGCCGGGCTACATTGTTTTATGTTTGAAATTCGCAAAACAGACCTTTTCGCGCAATGGATGGATGCCTTGCGCGACCTCCAGGCGAGAGCGCGTGTCCAAGCAAGGATCGAACGGCTCGCTGCTGGAAACCCTGGAGACGCCGAGCCGGTTGGCGAAGGTGTTTCGGAGTTGCGGATCAACTACGGTCCCGGTTACCGGGTGTATTTCAAGCAGCGAGGACGTGAGTTGATCATCCTGCTGGCCGGTGGGGACAAGACTACCCAGGCCAGGGACATCAAGGCGGCATTGCGCCTCGCACGTAATCTTTCGGAGCAGCAACCATGACCAAGACCGTTACCACTCGCTATGACGTCGCCGAACACCTCAGAACCCCTGAGGAAATGGCCGCTTATCTTGAAGCCTGCCTCGAAGAAGCCGACGGGGATGCTGCATTCATTGCCAAGGCGCTTGGCGATATTGCTCGCGCCAAGGGGATGTCACAGGTCGCGCGCGATGCCGGACTGTCTCGCGAAAGTCTTTACAAGGCGCTTTCCGGCGACCGTAGCCCGGGTTTCGACACCATCCTTAAAGTCATCGGTGCGCTCGGATTGAAGCTGCATGCCGAAGCGGGCAACGGCTGACGCGAAGCGGGGCGCCGGCGCTCAGTAGGCCGAGCCGGCGTTTTCGAGGTGGCGGTAGAGGTCGTCGACGACCATGCCGGGATAGCGCGCCCAGTAGCTGGCGTAGTCCCAGATGTCACCGTCCTCGTCGACGCTGAATTCGGCCCAGCTGACTTCGGGGTGGTTCTCGAAGAAGGCGCGCAGCGAGACGGCGGCTTCTTCCATGTCGAAGCTGCCGTCGTAGTCGGGGTCGTCTTCGGCGACTGAGAATCCGGCCATGAGTTCGACGACTTCGTCGAGGTGGTCGACCAGCAGGCCGACTTCGACGCCGGGGTCGCTGACGCCGAAGGTGGCGATCAGGTGCTTGCAGCTCTGGTTCACGGCGCCGCAGAAGGGGCACTCCGCTTCCGGCAGTTCCGAATCCGGTTCGTTGTCGTCGATGTCGTTTTCCATGGGGGGCGCGCGGCGGTTTCGAGCGGCCCATTGTGCCGCAAAGGCCCGCCGTTGTATTCAGCGGAATAGAATGGCCGCTGCACACAGGGGAGCGGTCGCACATGGCTGAGGCAACGCGCAAGACGGGTTCGACGCTGTTCCGGGGGCTCAACCAGGCGCCGGGGGATTTCTGGGGCGGGCTGGCGTCGATGCTGGTGGCCCTGCCGGCGGCCATCGCCTTCGGCGTCACCGTGTATGCGGCGATCAGCCCCGGCTACGCGGCTTTCGGCGCGCTGGCCGGCATCATCGGCGCGACGGTGATCGGCCTGCTCGCCGCCATGCTGGGCGGCACCGACCGCCTGATCAGCGCGCCCTGCGCGCCGGCCGCGGCGGTGCTGTCGGCCTTCGCCATCGAGCTCGTCGCCCAGGGCACGGCGCCGGGCCTGATCGTGCTGCTGCTGATCCTGCTCGGCGTGCTGGCCGGGGCGATCCAGATGCTGCTGGGCTTCGTCGGCATCGGCCGGCTCATCAAGTACATTCCCTATCCGGTCGTCAGCGGCTACCTGTCGGGCGTCGGGTTGATCATCATCGGCAGCCAGATTCCCAAGTTCGCCGGCGCGCCGCTGGGGGAGCACTGGTGGACGGTGCTGTTCTCGCCCTGGCTGTGGGATTGGCGCGGCGTCACGGTCGGGCTGGTCACCGTCGTGGTGGCGCTGGCGACGCCGCGCTTCACGCAGAAGGTGCCGGGCACCATCCTTGGCATCGTCGCCGGGGTGGCGACCTACTTCGGCCTCGCCGCGCAGGATCCGGCGCTGATGGCGGTGGTGGACAACCCGCTCGTCGTCGGTCCGCTGGGCGCGGCCGGCGACGGCTACTTCAACGCCATCGGCCTGCGCTGGCAGGAAATCGGCGAACTCAGGCTGGCGCAGGTCGCCGGCCTGTTCGGCAGCGCGCTGACGCTGGCCGCGCTGCTGTCGATCGATACGCTGAAGACCTGCGTCGTCATCGACCAGCTGACGCGCACGCGCCACGACTCGAACCGCGAGCTCGTCGCCCAGGGCATCGCCAACGTCTGTTCGGCGGCGGTCGGCGGCATTCCCGGCGCGGGAACGATGGGCGCGACGCTGGTCAACCTGTCGAGCGGGGCGCAGACGCGCGCCTCGGGCGTGATCGAAGGGGTGCTGGCGCTGGTGGCGGCGCTGATCCTGAGTTCCTTCGTCGCCTGGATACCGGTGGCGGCGCTGGCCGGCATCCTCATCGTCATCGGCGTGCGCATGATCGACCGCCAGCCGCTGCGCTTCATCGAGTCGCGCGGCACGGTGTTCGACTTCGCCGTGGTGGTGGTCGTCGTCGTCGTGGCGCTGACGGTGGGTCTGATCGCGGCATCGGCGGTCGGCGTGGCGATGGCGATCATCCTCTTCGTGCGCGAGCAGATCGGCGGTTCCGTCGTGCGCCACAAGATTTATGTGAACCAGATGTCCTCGACCTGGTACCGCCCCGAGGCGGAGATGCACATCCTCGAACAGAAGGGCGACCAGGCGGTGATCGTCGAGCTGCAGGGCAGCCTGTTCTTCGGCACCACGCAACAGCTCTACGCCGAACTCGAAGACGAGATACGCACGCGCAATTTCATCATCCTCGACATGAAGCGCGTGCAGTCGGTCGACGTGACGGCGGCGCATCTGCTCCACCAGGTGCGCGACGGCCTGCAGGAGCGCGGCGCCAAGCTGCTGCTCTCCAGCGTGCGCGAGAACCTGCCCAACGGCCGCAACCTGCGCGAGTTCTTCGAGCAGACCGGCGTATTGCAGGAGGACGACGAGACAGTGCGCCTGTTTCCCGAGCTCGACGGCGCCATCGAGTGGGTCGAGGACCGCATCCTCGGCGAGACCGAGGCGGCGCCGGTGGAGGAGACGCCGATGCAGATCCACGAGATGGACATCTTCGCCGACCGCAAGGACGAGACGCTCAAGGACCTCGAAGCGCGCATGATCCAGCGCACCTACAAGGCCGGCGAGACGGTGTATGTCTGCGGCGAGCCGGGCGACGCGATCTACTGGATACGGCGCGGCACCATCCGCGTCTTCGCGCCGCTCGGCGCCGGCCGCATGCGCCACATCGCCAGCTTCGGGCGCGGCGACTTCTTCGGCGGCCTGGCCTTCCTCGACCGCCGGCCGCGCAGCAACGATGCCATTGCCCACACCGACACCGAGGTCTATGTGCTGACGCTCGAACAGTTCAACCAGCTGGCCGAGACGCACAAGAAGCTGGCGTTCACGCTCATCACCGCCATCGCCCGCACGCTGGCGCTGCGCCTGCGCCACGCCGACACGGAACTGACGATGTTGCAGGAGTACTGACATGGTTTTCGGCCGCAGCCAGCCGGGCGGTCGTCCTATAATGCGGCTTCGCTATTCTGCGACGTCGTAACGCACCCCAGATGCAGACCGAACTGGCCGATTTCATCCGCGACACGCCTGCCGGCCGGGAAGCCGAGGAGATCCTGCGCAAGTGCGTGCACTGCGGCTTCTGCACGGCGACCTGTCCGACCTACCAATTGCTCGGCGACGAACTCGACGGCCCGCGTGGCCGCATCTACCTGATCAAGCAGATGCTCGAAGGCGGCGCGGCCACCGAAAAGACGCGCCTGCATCTCGACCGCTGCCTGACCTGCCGCGCCTGCGAAACCACTTGCCCCTCCGGTGTGCATTACTCGCGCCTGCTCGACATCGGCCGCGCCGTTGTCGAGACCCGCGCGCCGCGCCACGGCATGGACGCGCTGATGCGCTCGACGCTCAAGCATTTCCTGCCGCGCCCGCGCCTGTTCAATCCGGCCATGAGGCTGGGCCAGGCGCTGCGGCCGCTGCTGCCCGCCGCGCTCAGGGCCAAGGTGCCGGCGGTGCGCGATGCGGGTGCGTGGCCGGCGCCGCGCCATTCCCGAAAAATGGTCGTGCTGGCCGGCTGCGTGCAGCCGGCCATGGCGCCCGGCATCAACGCGGCGGCGGCGCGCGTGCTCGACCGCATCGGCATTTCGCTGCACGTCGCCCCGCGCGCCGGCTGCTGCGGCGCGCTGCGCTTCCATCTCAACGACGTTGAGGCGGCCAGGGACGACGCCCGCCGCAACATCGACGTCTGGTGGCCGCTGCTGGAAGACGGCTGCGAGGCGGTCGTCATGACGGCCTCCGGCTGCGGCGTGCAGGTCCGCGACTATGCGCACCTGTTGCAGGAGGACGCGCGCTACGCCGTCAAGGCGGCGCGCGTGGCCTTGCTGACGCGGGACATCGGCGAAGTGGTGGCGGCCGAGGGCGCCAGCCTCGCGCCGCTGCTGGCGGAGGCGGATGCGCAGCGCCCGCGCACGAAGCTGGCCTTCCACGCGCCCTGCACCCTGCAGCACGGGCTGAAGATCCGCGGCACGGTGGAAGCCCTGCTCGGCGCCGTCTTCGACCTGGTGCCGGTGGCCGACGCGCACCTGTGCTGCGGCTCGGCGGGAACCTATTCCGTACTCCAGCCCGAAATCTCGACCCGGCTGCGCGACAATAAGCTGGCGGCGCTCGGCGCGGCGCAGCGCCCCGCAGGAAGTCCCCTTGGGGGGCCGCTCGGCATCGCCAGCGCCAATATCGGTTGCATCACCCACCTCCAGTCCGGTACCCAGCTACCCGTCCGGCACTGGATCGAATACATCGACGAAAGGTTGAACACATGAGCATCGACGCCGACAAGGCCATGAAGGAACTCGTGGCAAAAGGCATCAGGATTCCACCCCAGCCCAAGGTGCTTCTCGAATTGCAGAAGAAACTCGCCAGCGACGATTACGACGTGCGCACACTGGCGCGCATCATTTCCGGCGACCCCGGCCTGTCGGCGATGCTGTTCAAGGCGGCGCGCTCGCCGGTGTTCGGCCGCGGCAAGAAATTCGACGCGCTCGAACAGGTCATCATGGTGGTCGGCGTCAAGCAGACCTACAACCTGGTGCAGGCCATGGCCCTGGCGGGCGCCGTGTCGGATTCGAAGCGCAAGGCCTTCGACATCTTCTGGACCCGCTCGCAGGAAGTGGCGCAGCTCGCGGCGCTGATCGCCGCCGACCGCGTGTCGATCTGCAACGTCTTCCCCGACCAGGCCTACATGGCCGGCATCTTCCACGAGTGCGGCGTGCCGGTGCTGATGATGCGCTTCCCCGACTACTGCAAGGCGCTGAAGCTGGAGAACACCTGCTGCTGGCCCAACCTGGCCGAGGAGGATGAGCGCTTCGGCGTCGACCACTGCAGCATCGGCTACATCGTGGCGCGGCACTGGAACCTGCCGGATTTCGTCTGCGCCGCCATCCAGTACCACCACGAGATGCCGCGCGGCGAGCTCGGTGCGGCGATGACGCTGGTGGCCATCCTGCAGCTGGCGATCCATTTCTACCACCGCATCACCCGCATCGACGATCCGCTCTGGCCGAAGATCCGCGGCGAGGTGCTCAACGAACTGGGCATCCACGTCGACGGCGAACAGGAATATTTCGACGAGATCAGCGAGCAGTTTCTCGGCGGGCAGTGATGGAACCGGACGCGCAGGCCACCGGCTGGGACGCCCTCTGGGGCGGTTTCCGCTGGCAGGTGCCGGCGCGCTACAACATCGCCCGCGCGTGCTGCGGCCGCTGGGCCGCCGACCGCGCGCGCTTCGCGCTCTATTACGAGGACGAGGCCGGCGCGACCTCCGCCTGGACGTTCTGGGACATCCAGCAGGCGGCCAACCGCCTGTCCAACGTGCTGGCGGCGATGGGCGTGATGCGCGGCGACCGCGTCGCCATCGTGCTGCCGCAGCGGCCCGAGACCGGCATCGCGCACATGGCCTGCTACCAGATGGGCGCCGTCGCGCTGCCGTTGTCGCACCTGTTCGGGCCGGAAGCGCTCGAATACCGGCTGGCGCATGCCGAGGCCCGCGTCGCCATCGTCGATGAGGCGACGCTGGAGAAGCTGGCGCCGGTGCGCGGCAATCTGCCGAGTCTCAAGCATGTCATCGGCGTCGGCGGCGCGCGCGAGTCCTGGGTGCGCGAGTGGGCGCAACTCATGCCGCTGGCGTCCAGCCGCTACACGCCGCTCGACACGGCGGCCGACGATCCGGCGCTGATCGTCTATACCTCGGGCACGACCGGCAACCCCAAGGGCGCGCTGATGGCGCAGCGCACCCTGCTCGGCAACCTGCCGGGCTTCGTCTGCTCGCACGACTTCTATCCGCAGGCCGGCGACATGTTCTGGTCGCCCGCCGACTGGGCCTGGACCGGCGGTCTGTTCGATGCGCTGCTGCCGGTGTGGAATTTCGGCCAGCCCATCCTCGCCTATCGCGGCCGCTTCGATCCCGAGAAGGCGTTCTGGCTCATCGAGAAGTACGGTGTGAGGAACAGCTTCCTGTTCCCGACGGCGCTGAAGATGATGATGAAGGCGCTGCCTCAGCCGCGCGCGAAGCACGAGCTCGCGCTGCGCAGCATCATGAGCGGCGGCGAGGCGGTCGGCGAGACGGTGTTCGCCTGGGCGAAAGACGAGCTCGGCGTTACCATCAACGAAATTTTCGGTCAGACCGAGTTCAATTATCTGGTCGGTGGCTGCGGCTCGGTCTATGCGGCCAGGCCCGGCTCCATGGGGCGGCCGTATCCGGGGCACCAAGTGGCGCTGCTCGACGAGGACGGCCAACCGGTGCCGGCGGGCGAGGTCGGCGAGATCTGCGTGCAGCGCTCCTGCCACGGCGACGCCGACCCGGTCTTCCTCATCGAGTACTGGAAGAATCCGCAGGCGACGCAGGACAAATACTTCGGCACCGGGCCGGATGCCTGGGGCCGCACCGGCGACCTGGCCAAGCAGGACGCGGACGGCTATCTCTGGTACCAGGGCCGCACGGACGACGTCTTCAAGAGCGCCAGCTACCGCATCGGGCCGGGCGAGATCGAGAACTGCCTGGTCAAGCATCCGGCCGTCGCCAACGCCGCGGTGATCGGCGCGCCGGACGCGACGCGCGGCACCGTCGTCAAGGCCTTCATCGTGCTGCAGCCGGGCTTTCTGCCGGGCGCGGACGTCGAAGCGGATATCCAGGCGCATGTGCGCAACTATCTGGCACCCTACGAATACCCGAAAATAATAGAATTCATCGACGCCCTGCCCATGACCACGACAGGGAAAGTACAGCGGCGCCTGCTGCGCCAGCATGAAGAGGGGAAACAGCCATGAACGACACGACGCCCGACAGCAGCCCCGGGCAGGAACGCCGGCGCGATGTCGAAATCCGCCAGATCTTCGTCGATGCCTACGACGTGCTCGAACCCTTCTTCAATCCGGACAACCAGTGGGCCGGGCACAATCACGAACACCTGGCCTATCGCGCGCTGCACGAGCGCTTTCCGAAGCTTTCCGCCGATCAGGTCTTCATCATCGTCGACGCCGCCAAGCGCGTCTTCGCCACGGGCAACAAGCCCATTCCCTAGCCGTCCTCAGGGCTTCGCGGTCGGCGCGATGCAGTTCGTCAGGCCGTTTTTGTCGCCGCTGCGAATCACGCAATCGCGGCCGGGGTCGGCCGCGTCGATATTCGTCGGCACGGGTTCGGCGCCGGCGACCTCGGCGACCCGTTTCGGCGCCGCGCCCTGGACCTGCTCCCTGAGCGCGGCGACATCCTCCTGCATGGCCTTGGTCGCCTTCGCGGTCTTCTTCGCCTGATCCTGCAATGCGGCGACGTCGCCCATCAGGGAGATGACCAGGAACATCGACACGATGCAGATCAGCAGCAGCAGTGCCAGTCCCGCCGCGGTGCCCAAGGGCAGCCAGCGGGCCAGGTCGGCCGCATGGCCGTCGGATGTCGGGTTGCTCATGTTCTTCCTTCCGTCAACGGCTGGCGAGGCGCCAGAGCGAGGTCGTTTCCGCCGCGCGCGCCGCATGGAGCGCATCGGTCGTGTCGGCGGCGCGCGGATGCTGCGGGCGGACGTCCGTGCGTCCCAGCACTTTCAGGCCGGCGGCGGCGATGGCGGCGAGCAGTTCGTCGCGCGTGCGCAGGCCCAGATGTTCGGCGAGGTCGGACAGCAACAGCCAGCCTTCGCCGCCGGGTTCGAGGTGCGCGGCCAGGCCGGCGAGGAAGCCGCGCAGCATGCGGCTGTCGGGGTCGTACACGGCGTGTTCGAGGGCGGAACTGGGGCGCGCCGGCAGCCACGGCGGGTTGCAGACGATGAGCGGCGCGCGGCCGGCGGGAAACAGGTCCGCCGCGACGACGTCCACCTGTCGCGCCAGGCCGAGGCGTTCGATGTTGTCGCGGGCGCAGGCCAGCGCCCGCGGATCCTGGTCGGTGGCGACGATGCGCGCGATGCCGCGGCGCGCCAGCACGGCGGCGAGCACGCCGGTGCCGGTGCCGATGTCGAACGCCAGCTTCGCATCCGCCGGCAGCGGCGCGTCGGCGACCAGCCCGACATACTCGCTGCGGATCGGCGCGAACACGCCGTAATGCGGGTGGATGCGCGCGCCGAGGGCGGCGATCTCGATGCCCTTCTTGCGCCATTCGTGGGCGCCGATCAGGCCCTGCAATTCGCGCAGCGAGGCGACGCAGGGCTCGGCGGCCGGGCCCCAGGCCTCCGTGCAGGCCGCGTGCACATCGGGCGCACGGCGCAGCGGAATGCCGTAGTCGGCGGCGAAGGGCAGCAGCAGCATGCCCAGCGTGCGTGCGCGCTGCGACTGGGCCAGACGATGGCGGTGAAAGGCGTCGGCAGCGCCGGTCGCCGCGGCCGCCTTCTTCTTGCGCGGCTTGCGGTCGACGCGCCGCGCCATGGCCTGCAACAGCAGGCGCGCGTTCTGGAAGTCGCCGCGCCAGAGCAGCGCGGTGCCTTCGCAGGCGAGGCGGTAGGCGGTGTCGGCATCGATGCGGTCGTCGGCGACGACGACGCGCGCCGGCGGCGCCACGCCGTTCTCGGAGCGCCAGCGCACGGAATGCGCCACGCCGTCCTCGGTCCAGCTGATCGCCGGCCAGGCGGCCGCGGCGTCGTCAGCGGTCATCGGTCGCGCGCCGGTCAGCGGCGGATGTCGAGCAATTCGATCTCGAACTGCAAGGTGGCGTTGGGCGGGATGCCGGGGCCGGGGCTGCGGCTGCCGTAGGCGATGGCGGCCGGGCAGGTGAGCTTGGCCTTGCCGCCGGGTTTCATGCGCTGCACGCCTTCGGTCCAGCACTTGATGACGCGGTCGAGCGGGAATTCCGCCGGCATGCCGCGCTTGTAGGAACTGTCGAATTCCTTGCCGTCCTGGAGGATGCCCTTGTAGTGCACCTTCACCGTGCTGCTGGCGGCGGGGCTGTTGCCGGCGCCCTCTTTCAGCGACAGGTAGACGAGGCCGCTGGGGCTGACGACGGCGCCGGCTTCCTTGGCGGCGGTGGCGGCGAAGTCGGCCTGGGACCAGGCGGGAAGGGCGCAGACGGCGAACAGGACGGCGATGGTTTTCTTCACGGCAAGGCTCCGGTTGTTTTCAAGGCCCCGCATGATCCACTGTTATCCGCGGCGGCGCAAATCTCAGGGAAACTGTTCGCGCATCTGGTACACCGTCTTCGCATCCCGGTGCGCGCGGTCCAGCGTGCGCAGCGACGCGTCGTCGTCGTGGGCGACGAAAAAGTCCGCCGCCTGCGCGCGCATCACCAGCGCGATCGCCTCCTCGTCGCCGAGGTCGTATTTTTCGGTGATCAGCGTCGTCACCTCGTCGAGAAATTCCTCGTAAGTCATGTCGTCTCCCACTTGAATTCGCGCCTGACCATCAGGCAGTCTTCCGATCCCGCCGCGAACTCGCGGCAGACCAGCGGCCGGTCGGCATAGACGCTGCACCCGACGCGGACGCCGAGCTTGCCCTCCAGCGCGGCGCAGCGGTGGCCATAGGACTGCATGCGCTCGTGCTCGACGTCGATCAGGTCTTCCGGGATGCCTTCGCCGTCGCGGTCGCCGATCAGCACCGGCCAGGTTTCCGACCAGGCGCAGCAGCCGCCGCAAGTCAGGCAATCGGGTACGTCGACCGTGGTCTCGCCTCCGCCGCTGCCTGCTTCCTCGTCCCGCACATCGCTCTCCCGCCGGAATCCGCCGAGGCCGCAGTATATTTCCCGGACGGGCTGCGCGCCGCAGCGGCGAGCGGTATTTTGCGCGGGACGGCTACGCGGCGTCGGATTCCGCGCCGGGAATCGCCGTGCCGGCGAACAGCAGCGCCTCGAAGTCGACGGCGGGCATCGGCCTGGCGAACAGGTAGCCCTGGGCGAAATCGCACTCGATCGCGCCGAGGAAATCCCGCTGCGCCGCGGTCTCGACGCCTTCGGCGATGACCTTGAGGCCGAGCTTGTGCGCCATGGCGACGATGGCCTCGACGATGGCGCGGTCGTGGATGTCGCTGGAGATTCCCTTCACGAACGACTGGTCGATCTTCACGTAGTCGACGCTGAACTTGTTCAGGTAGGACATGGCGGAATAGCCGGTGCCGAAGTCGTCGAGCGCGACCTGGATGCCCGAGGCGCGGAACTGGGCGAGCTGCGCGGTCACTTCGGGGCTGTCGTCGAGGAACAGTCCTTCGGTGATTTCGAGGGCGATCAGGCGCGTCGGCAGGCCGATCTGGCGCAGGTAGCCGAGCCAGCCGCCGTGATTGTTGCCGAGGAACTGCCGCGGCGACTTGTTGACGCTGATCTGTATCGGGCAACTGACCGCGCTGGCCGGGTCGTCGCCGTTGTACCAGCGCTTGGCGAGGCGGGCCGACTCGCGGAAGACCCAGTCGCCGATTTCACCGATCAGACCGATTTCCTCGGCCAGCGGAATGAAGGCGGCCGGCAGGACCAGGCCGTGCTCGGGGTGATGCCAGCGCAGCAGCGCCTCCGCCTTGACGATGCGGTGCGTCTTCATGTCCACGATGGGCTGGAAATAGAGCTCGAATTCGCCCGCGGCGAGGGCGTTGCGCAGGCTGGTGCCGAGCTGCATGCGCACCTGCGCGGCGGACTGCATGGAGTCGGTGAAATAGCTGAAGCCGTTGCGGCCATGCGCCTTGGCGGCATACATGGCCTGGTCGGCGCTGTTGAGCAGGGCTTCGGCGCTGTCCGCGTCGTTCGGATAGAGCGCGATGCCGACGCTCGCCGAGATGTAGACGGCCTGCTGCGGCAGATGGAAGGGCTGGATCAGGCTGTCGACGATGTCCTTCGCCACCTGTTCGACGCGGCTGATGTCGGCCAGCCCCGGCAACACCACCGTGAATTCGTCGCCGCCGAGCCGCGAAACCGTATCCGCATCGCGCACGCAGGCGGCGATGCGGGCGGCGGCTTCCTTCAGCAGGGCGTCCCCCGATTCGTGGCCGAGGGCGTCGTTGACCTCCTTGAAGCGGTCGAGATCGATGTAGAGCAGGGCGAGGAGCAGCTTGCCGCGCTGTATTTTCTTGATCTCCTGGTGCAGGCGGTCGTAGAAGAGGTTGCGGTTGGGCAGGCCGGTCAGGCTGTCGTAGTTGGCCTGGCGCCAGACGAGTTCCGCCGTGCGCTTCTTCTCGGTGATGTCCGAGAACATGGCGATATGGCGGTAGGCCGCGCCTTCCGTGTTGCGCAGCGTGTTGATGGTCAGCCATTCGGCGTACTCCTCGCCGTTCTTGCGGCGGTTCCAGATTTCGCCCTGCCACTGGCCGGTGCTCGCCAGCGCCTGCCACATCGCCTCGTATTCGGCGCGCGAGGTGCGGCCGGCGCTGAGCAGCTTGGGGTCGCGGCCGCGCACTTCGGCCAGGGTATAGCCGGTGACGCGCGTGAATGCCGGATTCACCGCGACGATGGCGTTGGCGGCATCGGTGACGACGATGGCTTCGTGGCTGGCCTGATAGACCGACGAGGCGAGCTGGAGCTCGGCGTCGCTGCGCTTCTTCTCGATGGCGATGCTGGCGAGGTTGGCGGCCTGCTGGATGAGTTCGATGTCGGCCGGCGCGGGGCTGCCGGTTGCCTGCTGGTACATGGCGAAGGTGCCCAGCACGCGGCCGGCGGAGTCCTTGATCGGCTCGGACCAGCAGGCCGCCACGCCGGCCCTGGCGGCCAGGTCGCGGAAGGGTGCCCAGTAGGCATGGCTTTGTATGTCCGCGACCACCACCCGTTCGCCGCGGAAAGCGGCGGTGCCGCAGGAGCCGACGCCGTCGCCGATCTCGACGCCTTCGATGGACTGGTTGAAGAATTCCGGCAGGCTGTTGGCCGCGCCGTTGCCCAGGCGCCTGCCGCTTTCGTCGAGGAGCAGGATCGAACAGAGCAGGCCGGGGCGCGCTTGTTCGACGTAGCGGACGACGAGGCCGAGTATCTCCGCCAGGTCGCCGCCGCGCGCCAGCAGTTCGAAAATGCGCTTGTGCGTCGTTTCCTGTTGCTCGCGCCGCTTGCGCTCGGTGATGTCGTGGGCGACGACGTAGAGCAGGGCGCGGTCGTCGTAACGCAGCGGGCAGACCAGCGTCTCGACGCGGCGGATTTCGCCGCTGCTCAGGCGATGCGACCATTCGCCGTGCACGGATTCGCTGTTCAGCGCCTGCTGGTTGAAGGCGCGAATCTGCTCCAGCGCCGCCGTGTTGATCGCGGCGATTTCCATGCCGCGCAGTGCGGCTATCGGGTAGCCCCAGAACTCGGCCGCCGCGCCGTTCGCATCGACGATGCGGTCGGTGGCGGGATCGACGAGGTAGGTGACCCAGGAACTGCCTTCGAACATCTGCCGGAAGCGCGCTTCGCTGGCCTTGAGCGCCGCCTGCTGCGAGACGAGGCGTTCCTGCAGGCGGTTGAAGTTCTCCTGCAGGCAGGCGATTTCCGTGCTGCCGTCGACCGGAAGCGGATGGAAGGGCGCGTTGCCGCCGGTCATGTCGTTCAGGGCGGCGGCGGAACGGCTCAGCGGGGAGAGTTCGCGATAGACGAACAGCCAGGTGAACGCGGCGACCAGAAAGGACAGCAGCGCCGCATCGAGATAGATGTTCCGCACCAGGGTCCGGACGGGGGCGAAGGCTTCGGCGGCCGGCAGGATGTTGACGATGATCCAGCCGCTGCTGGGCACGCGCTTGACGGAGGCGAGTTCCTCCTTGCCGCGCGAACTGACGGTGGTGTCGGAACCCTCGAACCCCTCCATGGTTCGGTCGTGCAGCTTGTTGGCGCCGGGCTTGGGCAGCGGCCGCAGGGTCCGCGACGCATCGGTGGCGGTGACGAACAGGCCGTCCCGCGGCGACAGGACCAGGACGCTGCCCGGAATGCCGGGCCTGGGGCTGGTCACGGCGTTGAACACATCGGCGTCCGAGAGCGGCAGCGTGCCGGCGAGCACGCCGACGACCCCGCTTTCCTTGTTGCCGACGGGAGCGGCGATGACGACGGCGGGTTCGTTCCACAGCGGGCTCATGTGCGGCTTGCCGAAGGCGATCCGGCCGGTGCTCATGACCTCCTTGAAGAAATCGGCGTCGTGATGGTCCGCGCCGCTGCGTCCGGCGGTGGCGGGATGGTCGGCGAGGCAGCGGCCGTCCTTGCCGATGATGCACAGTCCCTTCTTGAACAGCTTGTAGATCGACAGGCGATCCGCGAGGAAGCCGTGCAGCCGGGCCGGGTTCTTCAGCCATTCGGGGCGGATCGAGGCGGCTACCGCGCTCAGCGAGTCCACGCGCACGCGCAGCGCCGCGTCGACGCTGTCGGCGATGAAGCTGGTCGCGGCGAACTGCTGGCTGGCGAGAACCTGCTGCTGCTCGCGCTGCAACTGGTCGGCCGCCCTGAACGCCATGCCCCAGATCGCCGCCATGAACAGCGCAGAGGTGAACAGCGCGATCCGGATTTTCAGGCTCGACAGGAAAGGAAAACGGCGCACGTATATAACCATTCTTCTTGAATGGCTTTAATGATACGTCAGCGGCGGCCCAATCCGGATAAATATGGCAATCGGCGGCGGGATGCCGCGAATCGCTCCGGCGCTTCTAGTCCAGCCACTTGCGGCGCCAGAAGACGAGGGCCAGCGTCGTCGCGACGAGGGCCATCATGGCGATGGCGAAGCCGAAGCCGAAGGGGTTGTCCAGCAGCGGCATCGACTTGAAGTTCATGCCGAAGATGCCCGAGATCAGCGTCGCCGGCATGAATGTGAGCGCGATCACCGTGAGCACGCGCACTTCCTGGTTGACGCGGTTGCTGATGCTCGACAGGTAGATGTCGAGCATGCCGGCCAGCAGGTCGCGGATCGCTTCCAGCGATTCGATGACATGCACCGTGTGGTCGTAGACGTCGCGCAGGTAGGGCTGGGTCTCCGGCTTGAAGAAGCGGTTGTCGGCGCGGGTCAGGGCGTTGATGACCTCGCGCAGCGGCCAGACGGCGCGGCGCAGCGTCAGCGTTTCGCGCTTGAGCTGGTGCAGCGTCTGCAGCACGGCCGGGGTGGCCTTCGCCATCAGGTCGTCCTCCAACTGTTCGGTGCGCTCGCCGACTTGTTCCAGTACGGTGAAGTAGCGGTCGACCGTGACGTCGAGCAGGGCATAGGCGAGATAGTCGGCGCCGAGCTGGCGGATCTTGCCGCGGTCCTGGCGCAGGCGTTCGCGCACGGGATCGAAGCTGCCGGTCGGACGCTCCTGGAAGCTGAGCACATAGCCGTCGCCGACGACCAGACTGACCTGCTCCGACGAGACGGTCATCGTGGCGGCGTCGTAGGCGAAGAAGCGGGCGACGATGTAGAGGTAGTCGCCGTAGTCGTCGAGCTTGGGGCGCTGGTCGGTGTTGAGGATGTCCTCCAGGACCAACGGATGAAGATTGAAGCGCCGGCCGATCTCCGTCATGACTTCGGGTTCGTGCAGGCCGTGCACGTTGAGCCAGCGCACCGGCAGGCGCGGCTGGTAGGCGCGCGCCTCGTCGAGGGAAGCGAAGCGGCGTTCGGAAAATTCGCCTGCGCCGTATTCGATGAGGGACAGCGTCGCATGCTCGGTCTTGCGTTCGCCGACGTGGACCAGCGCGCCCGGCGCCATGCCGGTTTTCTGCGAGCGCAGCTTGTGCGGGTGTTTTCTCATGGGCTGATTTTCGGCGGAGGCGGGGTGGTGGCGGACGATTGCGGCGGCGACAGGACACGAGCGCGTTCGCCGCTATTTTACGTCCGGCGATTCAAGTACTATTGCTGTTTTGCGTCAAGGCCGTAGTGATTTCCGGCGCCCCGGCGCAACAGCGTGCCCATAACGATTGAACAGCCAAAAAAAGGGGAGATTCATGTCCTTGGTCATCGGTGTACCGAAAGAAACCCATGCCGCCGAGAAACGCGTCGCGACCGTCCCCGAGGTCGTCGAGAAGC
>CAZWFC010000067.1:0-15544 GCA_964632965.1 uncultured Rhodocyclaceae bacterium | reverse complement strand
CTTCTTCATGCGCAGCCACGAGAACACGCCCTACGCCTGGACCGACTCGATGATGAGCAAGGCCAAGGACACGCTCCAGGTCATCGACAAGCGCACGCTGGAGAAGGTGGCCGAAGTGAAGACCGATCCGGGCAAGACGCTGGCGCACATCGAGTTCACGCGCGACGGCAGGTACGCGCTGGCCAGCCTGTGGGAACGCAAGGCCGACGGCGGCGCGCTGATCGTCTTCGACGCCGCGACCTTCCGGGAAGTGAAGCGCATCCCGATGGACAAGCCGGTGGGGAAGTACAACCTCAACAACAAGATCACCCGCTCGGCGGGCACCAGCCACTAGTACCCGCCGTTGGTTCCGTGACCAGCCGTCACGCGTCGAATATCGCGGGGAACTGCTCCTTCACATACGCCGCGTATTGCCGGTCGCTGGTCAGGACATGGCCGATGAACCAGTTTTCGAAGAACGAAACCAGGTTGGCGCCCGATCCGGCGCCTTTCACCTTTTCCTCCAGTTCCGCGAGCTGTTCGCCGAGCCGGGCATGCGACGCTGTGTGATCGCGGAGCTGCGGGTACCGGACGATCTCCAGTATCGCTTCCTCGACGGCGAAGTGGAACTTCATGTACTCCGCCAGTTGCACGAAGAGGAAGCGCATGACGTGCCAGGGATCTTTCTTTTCCAGCGAATTCTCGATCGCCAGCAGGTGGCTGAAAATCTGCTTGTGCTGACCGTCGATGGTTTCGATACCGACGGAATATTCGGCTTTCCATTTCATGGTGCGTCTCCTGCTGCTGCGGGGGTCTGGCCGCAAGCCTTGCCGGGCACTGAGCGCACATCGTCCCGCCATGGCGGGCACGGCGCTGTCAGGGCTTCTTGATCCAGTTGCCGGCGTCGTCCTGCAGGTACCAGCCGGACTTCCAGTGTTCGCGCCAGTGCTTGATGAGTCCGGCGCGGACTTCGGCCATGGCGTCGGGCTGGTGGTTGCCGGTGGCGATGGCGTAAACCAGCGCCTTGCGGTCGGAGTTCTCGGCGTCGATGAGCTTTTCGGCGGTCTGGCGCTGCACCAGGGTCATGCGCGAGCCGTCGTGCACGGCGATGTCGCCGTTTTTGGCCAGGCCGAGGATGCCGGGTTCGTAGAAGCGGATCAGCCGCGAGGTGCGCTGCTCCATGGCGTGCTTGACGACGATGACCGGCGGCGTGCTGATGTCGATCTTGAGTTCGGCGCGTGCCGTTCCGGCGGCCAGTGCCAGCGCGGCACAGGCGAAGGCGAGTTGCTTTTTCATGTTCATTTTCCTGCGAGCAGTAGTTTGAGGTCGGCGGCGATGCGCTCGGGGGCTTCGCCGTGGCGGATGGTGAGGCGCAGCTTGCCTTGCGGGTCGAAGGCGTAGCTGGCGGCGGAATGGTCGATGCTGTAGCTGCCGGCTTCCTTGCCGGGCTGCTTGCTGTAGAAGATCTTGAAGTCGGCGGCGATGGCGGCGATGGTCTTTTCGTCGCCCCACAGGCCGAGGAAGCTCGGCTCGAACCAGGGCACGTATTTCCCCAGCAGCTCCGGGGTGTCGCGCGTCGGGTCGAGCGTGGCGAACAGCACCTGCACGCGGGCGGCGTCGGCGCCCATCAGTTTCATGGCGTCGCGCATGCCGGCCAGCGTGGTCGGGCAGACGTCGGGGCACTGCGTGTAGCCGAAGAACAGCACCACGGCCTTGCCCTGGAAGTCGGCGATATGGCGCATCTTGCCGTTGTGGTCGACGAGGGCGAAGTCCTTGCCCCAGTCCACGGCGGAAATGTCGGTGGAATTGAACTTGGCCGGCTCCGAACAGGAGGCCAGCAGGATGCCGAAGGCGAGGAGCAGGGGGGCGAGAAACCGCATCGGGACGAGGGACAAGGAGGGAGTCGGGGAGCCGCAATTCTAGCGGAGACGGGCCGCCGAAACCTTGACGGCGCGGGTAGTTTATCACCCGCACTGCCCTTATACTTGCGGCCTTTGGTTCCGCCATAACGCCCGCCGACGCGGGCATTAGCCTGCTCTGAAACTTCGTTTTCGCCGCATCCGGCATCGGGAAACACCATGATCGCAATCCCCTCCGGCACCCCCCGCCAACTCGCCCGCGCCTGGCTCTGGCTCGGCCTCATCGCGCTGATCGGTTCCGGCCTGCTCGCCATCCTGCTGGTGTTCTCGCGCACGCCGGGCATACAGGACGTGTTCCCGCTCAAGGACTTCTTCCGCTCGGCGCTGATCGTGCATGTCGATCTTTCCGTCGCCGTCTGGTTCATGGCCTTCGCCACTGTGTTGTGGAGCGCTGCCGGCGGCGCCGGCGGCGCGCTGGCTGGGCGCATCGCCGTCTGGCTGGCGGTGGCGGGCACGGTGGTGATGACCGTCTCGCCCTTCTTTCCCGATGCGCATCCGCTGCTCAATAACTACATCCCGGTGCTGCAACAACCGGTCTTCTACGCCAGCCTGTGGCTGTGCGCCGCCGGCTTCGGCCTCGCCGTGGTGCGCGCGCTGCTCACCACCTGGCCGGCGCAGCCGTTCGCCGAGCCGTTGCGGCTGGGCGTGTTCATCGGCGCCATTGCCGGCGCGCTGGCCTTCGTCGCCTTCCTCTGGTCGTGGTTCACTGTGCCGGCCGGCGACAACCAGGCCTATTTCGAAATGGTGTTCTGGGGCGGCGGCCATGTGCTGCAATACCAGCATGCGCTGCTGATGGCCGTGGCCTGGCTGTGGATCGCCGACCATCTCGGCGCCAAGCCCGTGGCGACGCCGCGCGTGCTGTCGATACTCTTCATCGTCGCGGCGCTGCCGCTGCTGGCCGTGCCGGCGATCTACCTCGGCTGGCCGGCCGATTCGCCGCTGCACATGGCTTATTTCGCCAAGCTGATGGAGTGGGGCCACCCCTACATGGGGCCGTTGATCCTCGTCGCGCTGGCGGGCCTGTGGCAACTGCGCGCCGTGGCGCATCCGGCGAAGTCGGCCTTCGTCGCCTCCTTCGTTCTCTTCGCCGCCGGCGGCATCCTCGGCTACATGATCCGCGGCGTGAACGTCGTCATTCCCGCCCACTACCACGGCGCCATCGTCGGCGTGACGCTGGCCTTCATGGGGCTGGCCTACGCGTTGCTGCCGCAGTTGGGCTTCCGCGCCGTCGAGGGCCGCATGGCGCGCTGGCAGCCATATATCTACGGCTTCGGCCAGTTGATGCATGTTTCCGGGCTGGCCTGGTCGGGCGGCTACGGCGTGCAGCGCAAGGTGGCCGGCGCCGAGCAGATGCTCACCACGCTGCCGCAGAAGATCGGCATGGGCATGATGGGCCTCGGTGGGCTCATCGCCATCATCGGCGGCCTGCTGTTCGTGGTGGTGTGCCTCAAGTCGATGTGGCCGCGCAAACCGTGAAACGCGTCTTGCTGGCGCTGTCGGCTCTGATGTTCGCCGCCAGCCTGGCGCTGGCGTGGCTGATGGTGCGCGGCGGCCCGCTGCGCGAGCTGCCGCCGCCGCCCGTGGTGCAGGCCGCAGCCGTGCAGGCGCTGTTCGACGCCACGCTGCCCGATGCCGAGGGCAAGCCGCTGGCGCTGGCGCAATGGCGCGGCCGCATCCTCGTCGTCAATTACTGGGCGACCTGGTGCCCGCCCTGCCGCGACGAAATGCCGGCCTTCTCGGAACTGAACAAACGCTACGCCGCACGCGGCGTGCAGTTCGTCGGCATCGCCATCGACGATGCCGCCAAGGTGCGCAACTTCGCGCGCGAATATCCGGTTTCGTATCCGCTGGTCGTGGCGGCTGATGCCGACACGCAAATATCGCGTGCACTCGGCAACGAGGCGATGGCCCTGCCCTATACCCTCGTCATCGACCGCGAAGGCCAGGTGCGCACCGCCGTGCTCGGACGCGTGCATGAGGATGCGCTGGCGAAGCTGATCGACGGGTTGATCTGAGTCGTCGTTCGTAGCGCGTAGCTTGTTGCTGCGGAGCGCGGGCCGGGCCGGGTACTCGCGGGCTCGTTCGCTGCTGAGAAGCGCAGAGGCCTCACCCGCGAGCACCCGACCCGGCCCCGGAATCCCCGGCGCGTATTCCCGTTATGAAAAGCGGATTGCCCGGTCCGGGCAAGCCTGATACGCTGGCGTCATTGACAGTTCTTCTCGCCAAGGAAATGGCCGGATATGGCTATTTCCGTATGTCTGATGCTGGAAACTAATTGCCGCTATTGGTCAGAAATGGCTGATGGTGGATGTGATGACTAATCCACGTTAATTCACTCCACATACTCCCGAAGTTACGCAATATATGTCCAACGATCCAAATCAAAAGCCGCTGTGCTTCGTCATTCAAGCCTTCGACGGTGGTAAGTACGATCGTCGATACAATGAAACGATCAAACCTGCTCTTGTGAAGGCGAATGTTGAGCCGCAGCGAGCTGATGAAATACTTGGGCTAAATCCTGTAATTGAAAAAATTGAGACCGCCATAGAGGCTGCAGCAATTTGCGTAGCAGAAGTGAGTGAGGACAACCCTAATGTATGGGTTGAACTTGGCTACGCCCTTGCACTAAATCGACCAACCGTAATTCTTTGTGACAAGTCGGTTCGCCCCCGCCTTCCATTTGATATCCAGCACCGTCCAGTCATCATGTACAGGACAGATTCCAGAAGCGGATACGATGACTTAGAAAGAGACATCATCAAATATGTCTCAAATCAATTGACATCTGAGAAGCGTATCTCTCAAACGCTCAGACTTAAGCCGGGAAGTGAGGCGTCGACAGACCTTGAGCCGTATGAAGTTTCAATTCTGGCGACCGCATTTGCATTTTGGCCGACTCCCATTGGAAGCATCAGCCACTGGGACTTAGAGCAGAAAATGAGAGCTACTGGGTATAACGACGTTGCACTCGCATTGGGCCTTACGGGCCTCATACGGCGGCACTATTTGCTAGAACGAGTTGTTACCGAAGAGGGCGGCTATGACGGGCCAACTGAGATCAAACATTACCAAATCACGCCGCACGGTATTGCCTGGATCGAAAACCACAAGGACCTGCTGGAGCTTACAGTGCCAGAACCAAAGAAGCTGGCAGGCTTCGGCGACTTCGCTGACGACATACCGTTCTGAATTTGCTCATTCGGCAAGCCATGCACCCTAACTCTGGACCCTTCATGGAAACCAAGCATGGCCGATAGACATTGGTACGACAAAGATGGCAACTACAGAGGGAGATCATCCGACACATCCCCCTTTATCGAATTTGTAGTTGGCGTCGTCGTCCTAGTTGCCGTTATCTGGTTAGTATTTTCATGGATATGGAAAACGCTAAACGGCTATGGCGATTACGCGCTTCCATATAACGTCATCGCCGGCTATTACTACTACTTGATAGTTTTTCCATTGAATGGCGCTAAATGGGTGTTCTCTGCTATTACCGCACCTGGACTTACACAGTACAAGAACCTTAACGCGGTGATCGCTGCTGTTCTTGGTTTTTCTGCGATTGCACTCCCATTTGCCGGTGCCTTCCTGTTAGTGCGCCGCAACCAAATGCAGCGTTTTGTTCCCATAATCCTCGGAGGGCCGCTTGCTGTAGCTGTCGTGTGGGCCTTAGTTTCAGCATCCATTTCTTGGCTACTTTCCTAACAGGAATGGCCCATGCCATCATTTCACCGGCCTGCACGAAACGCCGCGCAGGCCGCTCACTTCTACGCCGGGAGCCCTAAGGTCATTGCGTGCCAGCTTGCCCTGACCAACGGACAAAGGAATATCACGAGGAGTTGTGATGCGTCAGTTGAAACTGAGCAAGGCCTTTACCCTGATGGAATCGGGACCGGTTGTCCTCGTCACGACCCATGATGGGCAGAAGGACAACATCATGACCATCTCCTGGACCATGGTGGTGGATTTCACGCCGGTATTTGCCATCACCACGGGGGAGTGGAATCACTCTTTCGCGGCGTTGCGAAAAAAGAAGGAGTGCGTCATTGCCATTCCCACGGTCGACATGCTGGACAAGGTCGTCGGCATCGGGACGTGTTCCGGGGCCGACACGGACAAGTTCGCCAGGTTCAAGCTCACGCCGGTGCCGGGCAAGTTCGTCGCGGCGCCCTTGATCGAGGAGTGCCTCGCCAACATGGAGTGCAAGGTCATCGACATCGTCAAGAAGCACAACATCGTCGTGTTGGAGGCGGTTGCCGCCTACGTCGATACCGCACGCAAGGAGAAGCGCACGCTTCACGCCGTCGGCGATGGAACGTTCATCGTCGATGGACGCAAGATCGACCGGAGGAAGATGATGGCATCCAAGCTCCCGGTCGGCGTTTAGCGCGCCACTCGTGCCTCGGGACTACCCGCTGTGTCTTTCGAACTCTGGCTTGCCTTCGTCCTCGCCTCGGCCGCTCTGCTCGTCATCCCCGGCCCGACCATCCTGACGGTCATCAGTTATTCGCTGGCGCACGGACGGCGGGCGAACGTGCCGCTGGTGGCGGCGGTGGCGCTCGGCGATGCGACGGCGCTGGCCTTGTCGCTGCTGGGGCTGGGGGCGCTGCTGGCGACTTCGGCGCTGTGGTTCTCGGCGGTCAAGTGGGTCGGCGGGCTGTATCTGCTCTACCTCGGCGCGCGGCTGCTGCACAGCGGCGCCGCGCTGGCGGAGATGGCTGCGCCGGTGGTGCCGCATTCGCGCTGGCGGCTGTTCGCCAACACCTATCTGGTGACGGCGCTCAATCCGAAGGGCATGGTGTTCTTCGTCGCCTTCCTGCCGCAGTTCATCACGCCGGGCGCCGACGTGGCCCGGCAGCTCTGGATACTGGCGGCGACCTTCGTGGCGATGGCGATCGTCAATGCGTCGCTCTACGCGGTGTTCGCGGCTTCGGCGCGCCGGTTGCTGGCGTCTGCGCGTGCGCAGCGCCGCTTCAACATCGCGGGCGGTGCGCTGCTCTCTGTGGCGGGCGTCTGGGCGCTGCTGGTGCGGCGTCCGGCCTGAGGCCGCCGCCGCGCGATATTGCTACGCAGTGTTTCAACGCCGGCGGCTTACGCCGCGCGGTGCAGTTTCACATACTCCCGCAGGGCGTCGTTCATGCGCGTCTGCCAGCCTTCGCCGGTTGCCTTGAAGAACTCCACGACCTCCGGGCTATAGCGCACTGTTACGGGAACTTTGGTCGGTTGCTTTTGTGGTCCGCGCTGACCGGGAAGGCGCACCTTGCCTTTGGCCCAGTAAGCCGCCACGGCGGCGGCGTCGTTCGGGTCATAGGGACACTCGGGATCGTTGGCCCGGTCGGGCGCGGCGGCAATGGCTGCCACCATCTGTTCTTTGCTAATTGCCAAGGGCTTCGAAGTAGGCGCGCGTTTCATGTTTGTCACGATGGATTGGCGGAGTCACTGCACTCGTTCGTCGCGAATGTTGTGTTGCCAAGTGAGTCCATCGCCGTGCGGCCAGGTGCCGGCAGTGCTGGCGAGCAATGCCGTGAAATCACCATCACTTTGCGGATAGGCGGCTCGTAGTGCTTGCACTGCTTGGCGGATGACGTCGCTTATCGGAACATGCTGGAGAGCGGCTTGCTGGTCAAGCCATTGCTTGTCGGATTCGTCCAGAAAAACTATGGTGCGAACCATGAGGCCTCCGAAATCAAAACCACGGTATTTATGATATCGGCGATCGGTGGATTGTAAAGAGCGGACTTGCTTGGGTATGCGCATTTGCCGACAAGCCTGGGTCATGGACTCGTGTTGGCCGATTTGTGCGCTTCTCAGCACCATGAGGACAATGCGAGTCCATGACCCAGGCCCCGCTCTGCGTCGAATGATCTGCGGGTTTTACCGCGCGCTGCTGGCACGGCGGCCGGCTTGAGGCCGCTGCACGATAAAGCTGCGCAGTGAACCTCAATGGACCATTCGCCAGTCAGGCCGTGGCCTGTGAGCCGTGAGGTGTGCGGCGCACCTTCGATGTTTGGCCGCGAGCGGCTTTGCGTTGGCCAAGATGGTCGATTACCACCGGCGGGCGATTCGGGAACTGCGCAATCAGTTCCAACGTTCCGCCCATGCTCTCGATGTAGCGCCGCAAGGTTGAAAGCAGCATATCGCTCCGCTGTTCGAGGCGGGAAATCGTGTCCTGTCCGACACCCAGTGCTGCGGCCAGATCGTCCTGCGTTTGCTCCACGGCCTGCCGCAGGTCTTTCAGGGTAGCCAGTTCCTGTGCCCGCACGGCGATCTTGGCACGGCGCTTCGCCGGCAGCGCTGCCATTACGTCATCGAGTTTTCTGGTCATGTCTTCCTGCCTTTCCTTTCATGGCGAGCGTCGCAATATGTTCGTCGAATCGCTCATCCGCCACCGAAATCAGCCGTTTGTAAAAGCGCCTCTGGTCGACGCCGCCCTTGTCGCCGCCGACCAACAGAATTGCCTGCCGCTGCGGGTCGAAGGCAAATGCAATGCGCCAGACACCGGCTTCCCAGCCGAAGCGCAATTCCTTCATGTTGGCGTGCTTCGAGCCCTTCAGTCCATCAACCGTGGGGCGGCCGAGAGTCGGGCCAAACTGGCCGAGCAGCAAGGCATGGGCAAGCAGTTCGTCCTGCAAGCCCGCATCGAAAGCCTCGAACTCGGCCGCGAAGGCATCGTGAAATAGAACCGCCCAATTCATGAACGGATTATGGCCTTAACGGCATATGTATTCAAGTCCATATTTTCCGACATGGGAGGCAGGATTCGTACAGGCGCGAGAGGACTTCTCATTGAAGGACGATGCGAGTCCATGACCCAGGCCCTGCTCTGCGTCGAACGATCCGCGGGTTTTGCCGGGTGGGTCAATTCCCCGGCGGCAGCAGGCCCGGTATCCGGGCGCGCAGGGCGGCGGCGACTTTCTCGGGGGCGGTGGCTTCGTTGAGGACGGAGACGAAGCGGCCGTCCGGGGCGACGAGGTAGGTGAACTGGCTGACCTCGACGACGGTGCTGCCGTCCTTGGGCGAGAACTTCTGGTTGTCGGCGCCGAAGGCTTCGGTCAGGGCCTTGACCTCGTCGGCCTTGCCGGTGGCGCCGATGAATTCCGGGTGGGCTTTCTTCGCGTAGTCGGCGATGCGCGCCGGGGTGTCGCGCTCCGTGTCGACGGAGACGACGATGACCTTGACCTGCTCGCGCTCGCGGGCGCTGAGCTGGTCAAGGCCGCCGCCGAGCCTGGCGAGCCGGGCGGCGCAGGGTTCGCCGCAACTGGCGTAGCCGAACAGCACCAGCAGCACCTTGCCGCGCAGGGCCTTGGAATCGAGCGTGCCGGTCGTCGTCTGGAGGACGAAGTCGTTGGTGACGCGGACGTTGGAGAAGGTCATCTTGATGGGCTGCCAGAAGAAGACGGCCCCCATGAGGACGACGAAGCTGGCAATGGCGATCTTGATGATCAGGTTGTACATCGGGAAGTACCGGTTGGCGGCAAGGTGCGCAGGATAGCAAATGAATCGCTGCGCACCTTGACGTGGGCTAATCGGCCGCTTATTCCCGCGGCGGCTGCAAGGCCATGGAGCGGGCCGAGAGGGTGAAGGCGTCGGAGAAGCACATGCCTTCCTCGGCGCCCTGGGCCTTGAAGTGCGGGAACACGGCCTCGACCATCTTCACCGAGCCGCAGGCATAGAGCTCGTGGCCTTGCAGCGTGGGGAAGTCGTGCAGGATGGCTTCGTGCACCAGGCCGGTACGGCCGGTCCAGTGGTCTTCGGGCGCGGCGTCGGAGATCACCGGGACGAACTTGAAGTTGTCGTGCTCGCGCGCCCACTGCGCGGGCAGGTCCGGCAGGTAGAGGTCCTTCAGCTGGCGCACGCCCCAGTAGAGGTAGATCGGGCGCTTGAGGCCGCGCTTGAAGGCATCCTCGACCATGCTCTTCACCGGGGCGAAGCCGGTGGCGCCGGCGACGAAGACGATGGGGCGGTCGGACTCGCGCAGCACGAAGTCGCCGAGCGGGGCCTCGAAGCGGATGGCGTCGCCGACCTTCATCTGCTCGAACACTTGAGTGGTGAACAGGCCGCCGGGGACGAGGCGGATGTGCAGTTCGATGAAGTCGTTCTCCTGCGGCGGCGTGGCGAAGGAGAAGGCGCGGCGCTGGCCGTCGTTGAGGATGATGTTGATGTACTGGCCGGCCTTGAAGCTGATCTTCTGGCCGGCGGACAGGGCGAGGCGCACGCGCATGACGTCGTGGGTCAGCTTTTCCATGTCGGCGACGCGGCCGTAGTACTCCATGACGACCTGGCGGCTGGCGTCGAAGGTGTATTCGACCTCGGCGTCGTCGAGCGCGGTGGCGCAGCACAGCAGCACCTTGCCCGCCGCCAGTTCCTCGGCGGAGAGGGCGTTGGGCTGGTAGACGCCGGGATCGACCTTGCCGGCGACGACGGCGCACTTGCAGACGCCGCAGCCGCCGTTGCGGCACTCGTAGGGCAGGGGCAGGCCCTGGCGCAGGCCGGCGTCGAGCAGGGTTTCGCCGAAGCGCACGTTGACGACCTTGTTGTCGGGGTGGAAGACGACGGGGGTCTCGGCCTTGCTGGTGCCGCGGCGCAGCGGCGGCAGCCACGGGGCGAGGAAGATCAGGGTCGACAGGCCGAGGATGGTGAACCAGGCTTGCCACGGTCCCCAGGAATAGACCAGCGCCAGCACCGGCAATTCGAACCAGTCGAATTCGAGGTCGTGCGGCACGACGGAGAAGTTGGCTTCGCCGCCCTGGCTGAGCACCGGCTTGGCCAGCGACAGCACGAGGAACATCAGCGTCACGGCGACGGCGATGGCCTTGGGCGGGTTGATGTGGGCCTTGGGCACGCGCTGGACGTGGATCCACATGACGAAGACGACGATCAGCGGGGCGCCGATGTGGATGAAGGCGAGCAGGGTGAACAGGCGGCTGTTGACCGAGCCTTCGTAGAGGAAGTTGCGGATCAGCGTGCCGTTGAACAGCGGCAGCACGTCGAACCATTCGGCGACGGCGATGACGATGAACTGGGCGAGCTGGTCCCACACCAGCATGAAGCCGTTGATGCCGGCGACATACACCATCCAGATCAGCGCGACGCCGGTGGCCCACGAGAACCAGCGGAAGCCGCGATAGCGGTCGTAGGCGAAGTGGCGCAGCATGTGCAGCAGCATGGTCAGGATCATGCCGTCGGTGGCGTAGCGGTGGATGCTGCGCAGGATGCCGCCGGCCCACCACTGCTTGTGGGTGATGGCCTCGATGGAGTTGTAGGCGTCGTGCACCCCGGTCTCGGCGAAGATGTAGAGGTAGAGGCCGCTGACGGCCAGCAGCCAGAACTGCCAGAAGGTGATGGTGCCGAGGTGGTAGAACGGATTCAGCTTGTCGCCGAAGGCGTGGTTGAAGGTGTTCTCGGCGTGCATGAAGAACCAGCGGAAGGTTCTTTGGAGAAGTTTGAGCATGTTCGTGTCCGATCGGTTCGCTGCGACGTGGTCTGCGCTTACTGGAAGAAGAGGCCGCCCTTGTCGGGGTTGAAGTCGATGACCAGCACCTGCGCCGGCTTGAGTTCGACTTCGGCTTCCTTGACGAATTTGAAGCCTTCGAGACGGGCGTTGTCGCTCATCCTGACCGCCAGCTGGTGCTTGCCGGCGGGCAGCTCGAAGCGGCGGTAGATGGTGGAGATGCCGTCCTTGGCGATGCCCGTGGGATGGAGCGTGCCGTGATAGAGCGGCTGGCCGTCGAGGTCGACATGCAGCAGGATGTCGGCGCGTTCGCGCGGGCAGTCCATCGGCGCGCGCATGTTCGGCGGCAGCTTTTGCAGTTCCTCGGGCGTGCGCTTGCGGCAGTCGCGGTCGCCGAAGTGCGCCAGCGAGAGCTTGAGCAGCGCCTTGTCGGGGGCGATGTGCTGGTAGCGCGGGTTGGTGGCGAAATAGCCGATGAAGGCGGCAAAGGCGCCGTAGAGAATTACCTGGCCGACGATGGCGGCGGGTTTAACCTTCATGGTGCGAGGTCCTCCGGGTATAGGGTGTCGGACGGCTGGTGCCGTCGGAGAGGGTTTCGAGATCGTTGCGGAATTCGTCGAGGGCCGCCTTGATGCGCGCGAAGTTTTCGGGCGCGGCCCAGCATTCGCGTACGCGCTCCTGCGGCACCTGCGCGCGCAGCTGCGGCTCGCGGCGATGGGCGAGGCGGTCGTGCGTCCAGCGGTTGCCGAGGCGGTAGGGGCAGCCGTCTTCGTGGCAGCCGGTGACCAGCACGCCGTCGGCGCCGCTGCGCAGTGCGTATTCGACGAAGGAGGGCGGCAGCATGCCGGTGCAGATCAGGCTGAAGACGGCGGTGTCGGGCGCCGCCAGCGACTCGATGTCGGCGCCGTGGGCGCAGCCGAAGACGACGATCTTGCCGCGCCCGCTGAGGGCGGCGAGCTGGCGTTCGAGCGCGGCGCGCTGCGCGTCTATCGGCTGCTGCGGCATGTCGATGCCGGTGACGAGGGTTTCGCTGCTGCGGAAGGGCGTCGAGGACGGGCAGGCGCCGACGCAGATGCCGCAGCTGGCGCAGTTATCGGCGTTGACGATGGCGATCTCGTGGCCGCGCTTGTCGGGGTGGGGGGCCATGGTGATGGCCGAATAGGGGCAGTCGGCGAGGCAGCGGCGGCAGCCGTTGCAGTTGGGCGCATCGACGACGGCGATGGACGCCTGCCGGGCGTGCGGCAGCAGCGGCAGGGCCAGCAGCAGCAGGGTGAGGCCGAAGGCCAGCGTCCACACCACGGCCGGCGAGGTGGCGTAGGTCAGCGGGTGGATGAACAGGATCATCCAGTCGAGGCGCACCGTGTCGGGCACCAGGGCGAGGTTGGCCTGGGCGTCGCTGACGGCGGGGTTGATGAGGCCGAGCAGCACCAGGGCGGCGAGCGTGCCGAGCGCGAGTTTGCGCGCCGGCATGTGGTCGATGGTGCTGATGCGCTGGACGTGGAACCACAGCGCCAGCACCAGGATCACCGGGATGCCGATGTGGATGTAGATCAGCAGCGTGAAGAAGCGGTCGGTCATCGAGTCCGGCGCGAGGAAGTTGCGCGCCGCCGGGTCGCTGAAGATCGGCAGCCAGTCGAGCAGTTCGGTCGAGGCGACGGCGGAGAACTGCGCCAGGCGGTCCCAGACGATCCAGTAGCCGCCGATGCCGCTCATGTACACCAGCCAGATCAGCGGCACGCCGGTGATCCAGGAATACCAGCGGAAGCCGGCATAGCGGTCGAAGGCCCATTCGCGCACGAGGTGCAGGAACATGACGATGACGAAGCCGTCGGAGGCGTAGCGGTGCAGGCTGCGCAGGATGCCGCCGAGGAACCACTGGTCGTGCGTGAAATGCTGGATCGAGTGGTAGACGCCGTCGATGCTGGTGTCGAGCACCGTGTAGAGATAGATGCCGGTGACCGAGATGATCCAGAGGAAATAAAACCCCATCGCGCCGAGATGGCGCAGCGGGTTGTCCGTCGGACCGAAAGGCACATCGAAGGCGTTCTCGATGCGCCCGAATACGGCCCGCGTACCGTCGCGTAGTACAGCGTGCGGACTCATGCTGGGGGTTCCTGGGTGCCGTTCTTGTTATTTTTATTATTAGCGTTCGATTATATGCACCCGGTTTTTAAGCGACTTGACGGCAATCAAGCGCTGGGAGTGTTTTGCTGCCTCCTGGCGCGGCGCTCGCGCCAGTAGAAGATGGCGAGCCAGAGAACGAAGGTGACGGCGCCGGCGATCTCCATGAAGATGCCGTAGCTGACGCGGTACTTGCCGGTGGTGGGATCGTAGATGGAGCAGAGAATGCGCACGCGGTCGATGATTTCCTGGATCGAGACGGTCTGCGGCGGCAGGGTGTCGCCGCCGAGCAAGGTCTTCAGAGGCTCGGCCAGCATCTCGGCGGTGAAGACCTCGCCGTAGATCTGGCGCACGATGCGGCCCTGGGCGTCGACCAGCGTCACCTGGTTCATGTGGTCGAAGCCGGCGGAGGTCTGCACGTAGCTGAAGCCGAAGTCGCGCGTCAGTTCCGGCACCAGCGCCTGGGCCGGGCTGAGGAAATCCCAGTTCGGCAGGCGGATGCCGTTTTGCAGCGCGAAGGACTTCATCGCCATCGGCCCGTCGAAGGGCTGGTTGAAGCCGATGCTGATGACGTGGAAACGGTCGGCGCCGACCTTGTTGACGAGGCTCTCGACGGCCTTTTGCAGGTTCTTGGTGGTGGTCGGGCAGACCTGGAAGCAGCCGGTGTACATGAAGCTGACCAGCAGCGGCTTGCCGCGGTAGTCGGCGAGGCGCACCGGCTGCTCCTTGCGGTTCAGCATGGCGTAGTCGCTGACGACGTTGCCGATGGCGGCCTGGGATTTTTCCAGCGCGGCCTTCTCGTCGAGCGTGGTGATGGTCTGCGCCGAGGTGGGATTCAGCGGCCGCGAGGTGAGCTTGGGGGCTTCGACCGGACCCGTGCTCGCCCAGGCTGTGGCGGCGAACAGGGTCGCCGCCAGCAGGCCGGGAATCAAGCGGGGGAACACCCTCAGTACCCTAGTGGCAAAGGCGGGCACTAGAACCGCGCGTCGACAATCGCGGCGATCAGCAGCAGGGTGAGCTGGAGGAGGGAGGCGTGGAAGCAGGACATGGCGGTCTGCCGGCCGGGATTTTGCGCCAGCTGCCAGGCCTTGAGGATGAAGTAGGCGCCGCCGGCCGCCGCGCCGACGAAGTAGATCGTGCCGAGGCCGAAATAGGCCGGCAGGAAGGAGGCGGCAACCAGCATCAGCGTGGAGGCGAAAATCACCTTGGCGGCACGCGCGTCGCCGACGACGACCGGCAGCATGGGCACGCCGGCGGCGGCGTAGTCGTCGCGGAAGGCGACGGCCAGGCTCCAGAAGTGCGGCGGCGTCCAGAGGAACAGGACGAAGGCCAGCGACAGCGGCACGGCGCCGATCTGCGGGTCGGAGGCGGCGGAACCGGCGAGCACTGCCCAGCTGCCGGCCAGGCCGCCGATGACGATGTTGAGCCAGGTGCGGCGCTTGAGCCAGACCGTATAGACGATGGCGTAGAAGAAGGCGCCGAGGAAGACGTAGAGCGCGGCCCAGGCGTTGAGGGCGAACCAGGCGGCGGCGACCGAGGCGACCAGCAGCGCGCCGATGACCACCAGCCACATCGGGCTGCGCTGGAAGGCGCCGGTGGCGAAGGCGCGCTTCCGGGTGCGGCTCATCAGCGGGTCGATGTCGTATTCGTAGTACTGGTTGAAGGCCCCGGCGCAGGCCGAGGAAACCAGCACGGCGAAGCACAGCGCCGTGAACTGCCAGGCGCTGAGGTTGGGGCCGGAGGTAACCGCAAGGCCGGCCAGCGCCGTGAAGGTGATGACAACGCCGATGCGCAGCTTGAAGACGCCGAGAATGCTGCGGATAGACCAGGCGGCAGGGGTTTCGTGAGGCAGTGTGGATTCCATCGTCTCGCGTTCGTTGTTCTGTTCGTCGGATCCTGCTTGAATCGGGCCTGATGGTAACAAGCCCGATTGAGGCAGGCCCGGGGTTTCGGGTCGCCCGGCCGATGTTCCGGCCGGGTTATCGTCCCCGGATGGGCCGGGTATCTTAGCTCAAGCCCCAGACTTCGGACAGGTATTTCCAGTTCACGAAGTAGTACAGCACGAACGAGA
>CAZWFC010000066.1:0-15693 GCA_964632965.1 uncultured Rhodocyclaceae bacterium | reverse complement strand
GACATCGCCGGCTTCGGTCAGCGTCGTCGCGTCGGCCATGCCGAGGGGTACGTTGAGCTGGCGTGCCAGCGTCTGGGCCAGCAGCGTCTTGCCCGAGCCGGTCGGCCCGATCAGCAGGATGTTGCTCTTGGCGAGCTCGATGTCCTCGTTGCCCTTTTCCTTGTGGCGCAGGCGCTTGTAGTGGTTGTAGACCGCCACGGCAAGAATCTTCTTGGCCTGGTCCTGGCCGATGACGAACTGGTCGAGAATGCTGCGGATCTCGGGCGGCGACGGCAGGTCGCCCGCGCTCTTGCCGCCGGGCTCCGCCGAAATCTCGTCGCGGATGATGTCGTTGCAGAGATCGATGCACTCGTCGCAGATGAAGACAGACGGCCCGGCGATGAGCTTCTTCACCTCGTGCTGGCTCTTGCCGCAGAAGGAGCAGTAGAGCAGCTTGTCGCCTGTTTTCTTGTCCGTCATGACCTTCTCCGTCGTCTTGCGTTGCCGCTCAGGCCGCGTCGGCGCGGCTGTTGATCACCTTGTCCACGATGCCGTATTCGACTGCGGCAGCGGAGGAAAGGAAATTGTCGCGGTCGGTATCCTGCTCGACACGTTCCACGGCCTGCCCGGTGTGCTTGGCCAGCATCTCGTTGAGCTTCTGCTTCAAGTAGAGAATTTCCTTGGCGTGAATCTCGATATCCGAGGCCTGGCCCTGGAAACCGGCAGACGGCTGATGGATCATCACGCGCGAGTTCGGCAGGCAGAAGCGCTTGTCCTTCGCGCCCGCCGCCAGCAGGAAGGCGCCCATGCTGGCCGCCTGGCCGACGCACAAGGTCGACACGTCGGGCTTGATGAACTGCATGGTGTCGTAGATCGCCAGACCGGCCGTGACCGAACCGCCGGGAGAATTGATGTAGAGGTAGATGTCCTTGTCGGGGTTTTCCGACTCAAGGAACAGCAACTGCGCCACGATGAGGTTGGCCGACATGTCGTTCACCGGCCCGACGAGGAACACCACGCGCTCCTTCAGCAGGCGCGAATAGATATCGTAGGCCCGTTCGCCGCGCCCGCTGGTCTCGACGACCATCGGCACGAGGCCGATGGCCTGGATGTCGTTATCCTTACACTGCATGTCGTTTCCCGTCATGGTCCAGTTGTTGCGGCTCATCATGCCGCATTCCCCATCAACTCGTCAAAAGCGACGGCCTTCTCGGTGACCTTGGCGCGGGCCAGAACCCAGTCGACCACGTTGTTCTCCATCACCAGGGCCTCGGCATCGGCCAGGCGCTGCGGCTGCGAGTAGTACCAGCGCACCACTTCGGTCGGGTCCTCGAAGGTCTCGGCAAACTCGTCGACCATGCTGCGCACCTGCTCGGGCTTGGCATGCAAGTCCTGTGCCTTCACCAGTTCGGCCAGGATCAGGCCGAGCTTGACGCGGCGCGTCGCGGCATCGCTGAACCAGGACGGCTCGATCGGGATGTTCTTCGCATCCATGCCGCGCTGCTGGAAGTCCTTCATCGCCCCCTCGGCCATCTGGCGCGCCTCGGCTTCGACCAGCGCCGCGGGCGCCTCGGTCGGCGTGGCCGCCAGCAGGGCGTCCATGACCTGGTTCTTGATCTTCGCCTGGAGGCGCTTCTTCACCTCGCGCTCCAGGTTGGCGCGCACTTCCTCGCGCATCTTGACGAGGTCGCCGTCCTTGATGCCCAGGCTCTTGGCGAATTCCGCATCGAGTTCCGGCAGCTTGGGCGCATCGACGGCCTTCACCACGACGTCGAACTGGACGGTATGGCCGGCCAGTTCCGTCGCCTGGTAATCGGCGGGGAAGGCCACGTCGAAGGTCTTGGTCGCGCCTGCGCCCAAGCCCTTGATGGCCGCGTCGAAATCGGGCAGCATCGCGCCGCCGCCGACGGACACGGCGAAATCGGTGGCCTTGCCACCCGGGAATTCGACGCCGTCCTTGCGGCCGGTGAAGTCGATGACCATGCGGTCGCCGTCTTCGGACGGGCGCCCCGCCGGCACGAAGGTCGTGCGCTGCTGGCGCAGGACGTCGAGCGTCTTGTCGACGTCGGCGTCGGTCACTTCGAGCATCGGCTTCTCGACCGACTGGCCGGAAACGTCGCCGATGACGATATCGGGATAGACCTCGAACACGGCCGTGAATTCGAATACCGACTCGTTGCCGTTCGCCTTCGGCTCGATGCGCGGATAGCCGGCCACGCGCAGGTTCTGCTCGCGCACCGTGGCGCCGAACACCTTCTCGACCGCGGCGCCGATCGCCTCGGAACGGGCCTGGCCGCCGTACTGCTGGGCGACCATCTTCATCGGCACCTTGCCGGGACGGAAGCCGGGCATCTTCACGGTCTTCGACATGTGCCGCAGACGTTGTTCGACTTCCTTGTCGACCTCGGCCATCGGCACGCTCATATCGATGCGACGTTCGAGCGAACTCGCGGCAGCATTGCTCACTTGGGGTTCCGTTTGCATGAAAAGTCCTTGAAATTCCTATGGGGTTCCGGCTGCAGGGGAGGCGTTCCCGACACTGGTGCGGAGGAAGGGACTCGAACCCTTACACCTCGCGGCGCTGGAACCTAAATCCAGTGCGTCTACCAATTCCGCCACCTCCGCGCGACCCATAATTCTAACCGATTCGCCGACCGCCTGTCAGAGCGCCGCCGCCCGGGCGCGAAAATCAGCGGCGAAAGGCCGGATTCGTCCCCGAGCCGCCGGCCGAGCCGCCGCAGCCGCGCAAACGGCATTCTATGAAACGCACCGCCAGCGGGCTCCCGCCGGCCTTGAGCAACACCGCCAGCGCCAGTTCGTCCGCCTCCATCTCCTGTTGGGGCGGTCTTTCCCACTGAAGAACGATCCCGTTACCCGGTGCGCCCCGATGCTGGAGGGCCACATGCGCCATCTCGTGCGCCACGACGGCGCGCCCGATGGCGACGTTGTCGCAGACCCGGGAAGGTCGCAGGCGGACGCGGCCGCCGGCAAGCGCATCGCCCATGATGTCCGGCGACTGGCGGAAGCCACGTCCGTCGCGCATCTCCTCGTCCAGATGCAGTTGGATTTCGGGCCGGTGACCGAGGGCTTCGAATGCCGGCAGCAGTTGCGCCGCCTGCTGCTGCATGCGTTCGTAGCAGGCGGCGTGCTCGCGGGGATACGGCTGGGTGGTGGTGCAGCCGGCGAACCATAGCGCCAGAATCGGCGCGACCGCCGCTGCCCCGAGGCGGCGCAGCCTCCCCGCTCCCGACACTGCCTTGCCATCCAGACCTGAAAACATCATCCACGCACTCCAGCCGGCCACCACGGTCGATAGAGAAAGGATAAATCCTTTTCCCTTCTCTTGCACCCGTCATTTTCGGCCAGCATCGGCGGATGCGCGGCGCGGTTGAGCATAGTCGCCCATGACGCTATAGTGCGCGCTCCCGCGCCCGCCACGGCACCGTCTTCCGGACCCGGCACCCGATGCCTGTCGATCATTACGAAAACTTCCCCGTCGCTTCCATATTGCTGCCGGCCCCACTGCGGGAACCGGTGGCGGCGATCTACGTCTTCGCGCGCAGCGCCGACGACTTCGCCGACGAGGGCCAGCTGACGGCCGAGGAACGCCTGCGCCTGCTCGACGCCTACAAGGCCGAGCTCGACGCCATCGCCGCCGACCGGCCGACCGCACACCCGGTCTTCCTGCGCCTGCGCCCCGTCATCGCCGCCTACGACCTGCCGCTGCAACTGTTCCGCGACCTGCTCGACGCCTTTTCGCAGGACGTGGCCAAGACGCGCTACGCCACTTACACGGAACTCCTCGACTACTGCCGCCGCTCGGCCGACCCGGTCGGGCGCCTGATGCTGCACCTGTTCCGCGCCGCCACGCCGGACAACCTGCGCCGCTCGGACTGCATCTGCTCGGCGCTACAGCTCATCAACCACTGGCAGGACGTCGCCATCGATTGGCGCAAGCCGCGCATCTACCTGCCGCAGGAAGACCTGGACCGCTACGCCGTCGGCGCGGAACAGATCGGCGCCGGCCGGTGCGACGACAACTGGCGCGCGCTGATGCGCTTCGAAGTGGACCGGGCGCGGGCGCTGATGCTCGCCGGCGCGTCGCTCGGCCGCGACCTGCCCGGCCGCATGGGCCTCGAAATCCGTGCGATAGTCGCCGGCGGGCTGCGCATACTCGATAAAATCGAAGCCGTTGACTACGATATCTTCCGCCGCCGGCCCGTACTCGAAAAACCCGACTGGGTACGCATCCTCTGGCGCGCACTGATGAAATGACTCCCGACGACTACTGCCAGCAGAAGGCTTCCGCGAGCGGATCGAGCTTCTACTACAGCTTCCTGTTCCTGCCGCGCCGGCGCCGCCAGGCCATCACTGCCCTCTACGCCTTCTGCCGCGAGGTGGATGACGCCGTCGACGAATGCAGCGACGCCGGCATTGCACGCATGAAGCTGGCCTGGTGGCGCAGCGAACTCGACGCACTCTACGCCGGCCGCCCCAGCCATCCGGTGACGCAGGCGCTGGCCGAGTCGCTCAAGCACTTCGCCCTGCCGCAGGAGCAACTGGGCGAGATCATCGACGGCATGGAGATGGACCTCGACACGCTGCGCTATGCGGACTTCAAGGCGCTGCATCTTTACTGCTACCGCGTCGCCAGCGTCGTCGGCCTGCTCGCCGCCGAAATCTTCGGTTACGAAGACCGCCGCACGCAGAAGTACGCCCACGATCTCGGACTGGCATTCCAACTGACCAATATCATCCGCGATGTCGGCGAGGACGCCCGGCGCGGACGCATCTACCTGCCGCAGGACGAACTGGCGCGCTTCGGCGTGACCGAGGACGACATCCTGCACAGCCGCCACACGGAAGGCTTCCGCGCCCTGATGGAATTCCAGGTCGCCCGCGCCCGCGAGCACTACGAGCGCGCGCTGGCGCAACTGCCGGCCTGCGACCGCCGCAAGCAGATCGCCGGCCTCATCATGGCGGCCATCTACCGCACCACGCTCGAAGAAATCGTCAAGGACGGCTGCCGCGTGCTGACGCACCGCGTCTCGCTGCCGCCGGCACGCAAGATATGGCTCGCCGGGAAGACATGGCTGGTCGTATAGCCAGCCGGGCGACGGGCCGCCCCGAGCCGGGCATCGACAACCAACCGGAGCCGCCGCCGGCGGCGAACCACCGTCACCCCCGCCTGGGCGGGGGCCGGGGGGTGGGGAAGGTAGCGGTAATCGGCGCCGGCTATGCCGGGCTGGCCGCCGCCGTCGAACTGAGCGCCGCCGGCTGCCGGGTCGAGGTATTCGAAGCCTCGCGCACGCTCGGCGGGCGGGCGCGCAGCATCGAAGCCGAAGGCCTCACGCTCGACAACGGCGCCCACATCCTCGTCGGCGCCTACCGCGAAACCCTGCGCCTGATGCAGCGGGTCGGCGCCGAACCGGAACGCGCCCTGCGCCGGCATCCGCTGCGGCTAGACTATCCGGGCGAACTCACGATCTCGGCCCCACGCTTGCCCGCCCCGCTGCACCTGGCCTGGGCGCTGCTCGCGGCGCGCGGACTTTCGTTCGCCGAAAAGTTTGCCGCCATCCGTTTCATGCGTGCCGTCGAGGCGCAGGGCTTCGTGTTGCCGCAGGATATTCCCGCCGCGCAGCTGCTCGCCGCCCACCGCCAGAGCGAGCGGCTGTGCCGTTACCTCTGGGAACCGCTCTGCGTCGCCGCCCTGAACACCGAAATCGAGCACGCTTCGGCGCAGATATTCCTCAACGTCCTGCGCGACAGCCTCGCCGCCGACCGCGCCGCCAGCGACCTGCTGCTGCCGGCCGTCGATTTCTCGCGCCTGTTTCCCGACCCGGCCGCCGCCTGGCTGGTCCGGCACGGCAGCACCATCCACCAGGGCCGGCGTGTCGAAGCCATCCGCCGCAGCGCCGACGGCTACACGCTGGCTGCCGACGGCGAGCACGGCCCCTACTCTGACATCGTCCTCGCCGTCGCGCCCTACCACCTGCCGAAGCTGATTGCCGCGCTGCCCGAACTGGCGGCGCTGAACGAGGCGGTACACGGCTTCGTCTGGGAGCCCATCGTCACCGCCTACCTCGCCTATCCGCCCGAGGTACGGCTGTCGTTCCCGATGATCGGCGTCGCCCGCGGCCATGCGCAATGGCTGTTCGACCGCGGCAGCCTGTGCGGCCAGCCGGGCCTGATCGCCGCCGTCATCAGCGCCCACGGCAAGCACGAAGACCTGGGCCACGAGGCGCTCGCCGCGCGCATCCACGGCGAAATCGGCCGCGTCGTGCCGCAACTGCCGCCACCGTTATGGACGCGCGTCATCGTCGAGAAGCGCGCCACCTTCGCCTGCACGCCGGGCATGTACCGTCCGCCGACCGCGACGGCCCTGCCGGGCCTGTGGCTGGCGGGGGACTATGTCGCCGGCGACTACCCGGCCACCATCGAAGGCGCGGTCAGGAGCGGCGTTGCGGCGGCGCGAAAAATACTCGGGTAGATGCGGCATTCCCCCGGTGCAACATTTGCCTTCCCATTGGCATGCAGATGAGGGCAAAATAGCGCGGCGGAAAAACAAGGAGCAGGAAATGCCGACTGCGGTAATCGAAGACTGGGACGGGTTCAAGGCCTTTCTTGCCACGCAACCATTGTGCAAATGGTCGGCGCAAAAACGACAGGAGCTTGCCCTGCAAATGGACGGCACCGGCGGCGGAGCTTCCGGCCAGCCGCGCCCGCCGAAGAACGACAACGCCGATCTCGCCGCCGCCCTGGCTTCGATGGCGTAGTCCCCCCGCCGCTAGACCAGCCGCCCTCCCGCCAGCCGCAGCACCCGTCCGCAGCGGCGCGCCAGCGACTCGTCGTGGGTGACGAGCATCAGCGTGGTGCCTGCCTCGCGGTTCATCTCGAACATCAGGTCGATGATCTGCTCGCCGGTGGCGGCATCGAGATTGCCGGTCGGCTCGTCGGCCAGCAGCAGTCGGGGCTTGACGGCAAAGGCGCGCGCCAGTGCGACGCGCTGCTGCTCGCCGCCGGAAAGATGTTTCGGATAGTGGCCGAGCCGGTGCGAAAGTCCGACGCGGGCGAGCATCGCCTCGGCCGTTTCGCGCGCATCCGGCAAGCCGAGCAGTTCCAGCGGCAGCATCGCGTTCTCCAGCGCCGTCAGTGCCGCCAGCAGGTGAAACGACTGGAAGACGAAGCCCAGCACCCGGCCGCGCAGGGCGGCGCGCGCATCCTCGTCGAGCGTCGAAAGCTCATGACCGGCCAGCCGCACCAGCCCGGAAGTCGGCAAGTCGAGGCCGGCCAGCAGTCCCAGCAGCGTCGACTTGCCCGATCCCGAGGCGCCGACGATGGCCACCGCTTCGCCGTCCGCGACCGCGAACGAAATCTCGTGCAGAATCGTCAGCATGCCGTCGCCGCTCTTCACCGCCTTGCCCAGATTCTCGACTTCGATTGCCGCCGCCATGTTCCGTTTCCTGATTGTTCCTGCCCTGCTGTTCCATGTCGCCCTCGCCGGCGCGGCACAGACCGTGCTCGTCTTCGGCGACAGCCTGTCCGCCGGCTTCGGCCTCGCCGCCGGCCAAAGCTGGCCGGCGCTGCTCGCCCTGAGGCTGAATGCCGAAAAGCGTCCCTACACCGTCGCCAATGCCAGCATCAGCGGCGAAACCACGGCCGGCGGCCGCAGCCGGCTGCCGGCCGCGCTCGACCGCTTCCAGCCGGCGGTCGTCGTCGTCGCCCTCGGCGCCAACGACGGCCTGCGCGGCCTGCCGCTGCCGCAGATGCGCGACAACCTGGCGGCGATGGTCCGCGCCGCGCACGCGCGCAAGGTCCGCGTACTGCTGGTCGGCATCAAGCTGCCGCCGAACTACGGACCCGACTATACCGCCGGCTTCGAGGAAACCTTCCGCAGCGTGGCGAAGCACGAGAAGGCCGCGCTGCTGCCCTTCCTGCTCGAACCCATCGCCCTGGATGCCACTGCCTACCAGCCCGACGGCCTGCACCCGGTCGCCGCCGCGCAGCCGAAGATACTCGACCACGTCTGGCAGGCGCTCAAGCCGCTGCTCAAATAACCGTCAGTTTCGGTTCGCCGGCCGCCATGCGGCCGATCACGGCCGCCTGGTCGAAACCGTCGGCACGGAAAGCCGCCAGCACTTCATCGGCGCACTCGGGCGCGCAGGCGACCAGCAGGCCGCCGCTGGTCTGCGGATCGGTAATCATTTTTTGTCGCCACTCCGCGCCGCCGATGGCGACCGATTCGCCGTAGCCGCTCCAGTTGCGCGTCGATGCGCCGGTGGCGATGCCGGCCTGGACATGCCGCACGGCTTCCGCCAGCATGGGCAAACGGTCGAACTCGACCGTCGCGGCGAGCTTGGAACCGCGGCAGATTTCGAGCAGGTGCCCGGCCAGACCGAAGCCGGTGACGTCGGTGACCGCATGCACACCGTCCATCTGCGTCAGTTGGGCACCGGTGACATTGAGCTTGGTGGTCCAGCGCATCATCTCGTCGTAACCGGCGGGCGAGAGCAGGCCCTTCTTCAGCGCCGCCGAGAAGATGCCGATGCCCAGCGGCTTGCCGAGGATCAGCACGTCGCCGGCCAGTGCGCCGCTGTTGCGCTTGATACGCTGCGGGTGGACGACGCCGAGGCCGACGAGGCCGTAGATTGGCTCCAGCACGTCGATGGAATGGCCGCCGGCGATCGGAATGCCGGCTTCGGCGCAGATCGACTCGCCGCCGGCGAGGATCTGGCGGATGGTGTCTTCGGGCAGCTTGTCGAGCGGCATGCCGACGATGGCCAGCGCGAAGATCGGCTTGCCGCCCATGGCATAGACGTCGGACAACGCGTTGGTTGCGGCGATGCGGCCGAAATCCCACGGATCGTCGACGATGGGGGTGAAGAAATCGGTCGTGGCGACGATGGCCTGCTCGTCGTTGAGGCGATAGACGGCGGCATCGTCGGAAGTCTCGATACCGACGAGCAGGTCTTTCGGTATCGTTTTCAGCGCCGATTCGGAGATGATGCGAGAGAGCACCGCCGGCGCGATTTTGCAGCCGCAGCCGCCGCCGTGGGAAAAACGGGTCAGGTAGATTTTTTCAGTCATGGTTCTGATGAGTGTTCAGTGCAGACTTACCCGCGGAGCGGGTTACGTCGGAGCTAGAATTGCGCCAATCGAATTTTATCCATCGGAAAACCCATGTCGGAAAGGCTGCCCAAAGGGCTGGCAACGGTAGCACAACTCGGCGAGTTCGACGACATCATCGACGCCCGGTCGCCCGCCGAATATGCCGAAGACCACCTGCCCGGCGCGATTTCCTGCCCGGTGCTTTCCGACGCCGAACGGGCGCGCGTCGGCACGATCTACAAGCAGGTTTCGCCCTTCGAAGCGAAGAAGGTCGGCGCCGTGCTGGTGGCGCGCAACATCGCCCGCCACATCGAGGAACGCTTCCTCGCCAAGCCCAAGGAATGGCGCCCCCTGATCTATTGCTGGCGCGGCGGCAAGCGCAGCGGCGCCTTCACGCACATCCTTCACGAAATCGGCTGGAACGCCCACCGCCTCGACGGCGGCTACAAGGCGTGGCGGCGGATGGTGCTCGACGAACTTGAAGTGCTGCCGAGCCGTTTCCGCTTCACGGTGGTCTCGGGGGCGACCGGCAGCGCCAAGAGCCGCGTGCTCGAAGCCATGGCGGCGCAGGGCGCGCAAGTCCTGCACCTGGAGGAACTCGCCGCCCACAAGGGCTCGGTGCTGGGCAACCTGCCGGACGAACCCCAGCCCTCGCAGAAGAAATTCGAGTCGCGCCTGCACGCCGCACTCGCCGGCTTCGATCCGCAACGCCCGGTGTTCACCGAGGCCGAGAGCCGCCGCATCGGCATGGTGCACCTGCCCGAGGCGATGATCGCCGCCATCCGCGCCGCGCCCTGCGTGCGCATCGAAGCCGCGCAGGCGGCCCGCGTCGCCTTCCTGCTGCGCGACTACGCCTACTTCGTCACCGACCCGGCGTGGCTGTCCGACAAACTCGAACACCTGCGCAGCCTGCAGAGCCGCGAAACCGTGGACCACTGGCTCGCCCTGGTGCAAAGCGGGGAGTTCGCCGCCCTCGTCGCCGAACTGCTGGAAAAGCACTACGATCCGCTCTACCAACGTTCGCAGGCGAAGAACTATGCCGATTACGGCGCCGCGCAGAGCTACGCCACGGACGACCTGTCGCCCGACGGCATCGCGCAGTTGGCTAGGGAGATACTGGCAACCTGAAGCCGCCGCCGCGGTGCACGCAAATGCGCTGGACGACGGCGGGACGCGGCCCCGTCACTTCGCCCTGCTCGAAGGCCACCACGGTAAAGCGCTTGCGCACCAGTTCGAGCAACTCTCCGGAGCGCAGCAGGTAGGCCGGATTTTCCGGCTTGCCGAAGCGCTCGTTGCCGACCATGAAGGTTTCGTAGATCAGCACGCCACCCTCGCCCAGCGCCGCCAGCAGATTCGGCATCAGCGGACGATGCAGGTAGTTCGTGACGACGATGCCGTCGAAACCGTGTCCGAAATAAGGCCAGGGGCCGCCTTCGAGATCGGCCTGGCGTACGGCGATGCCGGCGATGCCGGCCAGCCCGTCGAGCGCGGCGGCATCCCGGTCCACCGCTTCGACGGCATGGCCGAGCCCGGCCAGAAAGCGGGCGTGGCGACCATGGCCGCAGGCCAGATCGAGCACCGTACCGCTGGACGGAATGAGCGAGGAAAAACGCCTGACCCAGCCGGAAACCTCGTCCTGACTGAGCAACTGCTGCGATAGTGGGTCCATTGCTGTATGATTTTACTTGGGAAAAGTCCAAGACAACTCGATGAATCCACGGCATGACAACTCCGGAATACCGACGACCATCGGGAGTCCCCTCGGGGTGGCCAAAGGAAGTTCTTCCGGAACGACCGTAGGAACTCCTCATGGAACGGCCGTGGGGGCTTCTCCCGTGGCGCGGCGCACCCTGCTCGACGAGGTCACGGCCCACGAGGCGACGATGGAGCGGCTCAAGAGCGTGGAAGACGCCTACGAGCGTTTCGTTCCGCGCCAGTTCCTGCAACTGATGGGTTTCGACGACATCCGCGACGTCCGCCTCGGCGACCAGGTCGAACAGCCGATGACCATCCTGTTCGCCGACATCTGCGACTTCACCGGCCTGTCCGAATCGATCACGCCGCAGGAAAACTTCAACTTCCTCAATTCCTATCTCAGCCAGATGCAGCCGGCCATCGCCGCCAACGGCGGAGTCATCGACAAGTACGTCGGCGACGGCATCCTGGCACTGTTCCCGGCCTCGGCCGACGATGCGCTGCGTGGCGCCATTTCGATCCTGGGCCAGCTCGACATCTACAACGCCGGCCGCCACCGCGCCGGCTACGTGCCGATCCGCATCGGCATCGGCGTCAATACCGGCACCGTCATGCTCGGCACCGTCGGTTCGGCGTCGCGCATGGACGTCACGGTCATCGGCGATGCCGTCAACCTCGCCGCGCGGCTCGAACGCATCACGCGCGAATGGGACGTATCGCTGCTCATCAGCGAGCACACGCTGCTCAGCCTCAACGATCCCGCCCCGTTCGGCATCCGCTTCATCGACCGCCTGCAGGTCCGCGGCAAGCAGGAGATCCAGTCGATCTACGAAGTCTTCGACGCCGATCCGCCGGCCTTGCGCGCCGCCAAGCGCAACTCGCGCAAGCAGTTCGAAACGGCCCTAGCCTGCTTTCACCTCGGCTACCCCGAGGACGCGGCAATACTGCTCCAGCAATGCGTCGACCTCACCCCGGAAGACCGCCCGGCGCGGCTCTACTTCGAACGCTGCCGGTCCCAGCAGCCGGGACCGGTCGACATCCTGCGGCCGTGGAGCGACGACTACAGCGTCGGCATAGAACGCATCGACCACGATCACCGCCGGCTGCTGGCGGCGGCCAACACGCTGGTCGGAACCCTTCTGGCGAACCGCGACGAAGGTCTCGCCGCCGCCATCGACACCCTCCGAACCGAGCTCGACACCCATTTCGAGCTCGAAGAAGGCCTCATGGACGAGGCCGGCTATCCCTCCATGCTCGAACACGCGCGCGAACACCGCCGCCTGCGCCAGTCCTACCAGCAGTTCACGGCTTCGGTCGCCGGCGGCATGGACGACTTCCGCTACCTGGCCTTCACCTGTCAGCGCATCGTGGTGGACTGGCTGATCGACCACGCCCTCAAGGCCGATCGCGCACTCGGAGTCTTCCTGCAACAGGGCCGCACCGAGGCCTGAAAAGGCCGGATTTTCGCCCATTGACTGGCCGGCTTACGGCTGGCTTGCATGCCGGTTTGGTGGTATTCTTGTTGCATTGCAGCATCACCCAAGAGGCAGTTGATGCACTACGAACAGCACTACCTGACTCCTCTCTTCGAGCCGAAGTCCATCGCCATCATCGGCGCCTCCGAAACCCCCGGCTCGATCGGCGATACGCTCGCACGCAACATGCTGGACAACCTCGATGCCGGCTTCAAGGGCAAGGTGTTCTTCGTCAATCCGAAACATGCCACAGTCTTCGGCCAGCCGAGCTACGACTCGGTCGAGAGCATTCCGCAGCGGCTCGACCTCGCCGTGATCTGCACCAAGGCGGCGACGGTGCCCGCCATCGTCGATGCCTGCGGCCGCGCCGGCTGCCGCAACGCCATCGTGATTTCGGGCGGCTTCTCGGAAGCCGGGCCGCGCGGCGCCTCGCTGGAGCGCTCGGCGCTGGAGAGCGCCCGGCGCCACCGCATGCGCCTGCTCGGCCCCAACTGCCTGGGCATCATGCGCCCGTCCCACGGTATCAACCTGACCTTCGCCCACGGCAACGCCAGCGCCGGCACCATCGGCCTGATTTCCCAGTCCGGCGCGCTGTGCACCGCCATCCTCGACTGGGCTCTGCCCAACAACGTCGGCTTTTCCACGGTGGTATCGCTGGGCGCCGAGAGCGACGTCGATTTCGGCGAAGTCCTCGAATACATGGTTGCCGACCCGCGCACCGAAAACATCTTCCTCTATATCGAGGGCATCAAGAATTCGCGCCGCTTCATGAGCGCGCTGCGCGCTGCGGCGCGCTGCAAACCGGTGCTGCTGATCAAGGTCGGCCGCCATCCGGCCGGCGGACAGGCGGCGCTGTCGCATACCGGCGCGCTGGTCGGCGCCGACGACGTCTTCGACGCCGCACTGCGCCGCGCCGGCGTGGTGCGCCTCGGCACCGTCGGCCAGATGTATGCCGCCGCCCAGGCGCTGTTCTCGCATTTTCACCCGCGCGGCAACAACCTCGCCATCATCACCAACGGCGGCGGCCCCGGCGTCATGGCCGCCGACCACGCCTCGGACATCGGCATCCCGCTCGCCAAGCTCTCGGCGGCGACCGTCGTCAAGCTCACCGAAGTGTTGCCGGCCACCTGGTCCAAGACCAATCCCATCGACATCGTCGGCGACGCCGATCCCTCGCGCTACGGCGCGGCGCTGCGCGCCTGCCTCGACGACGAGCAGGTCGACGGCATCCTGGTCATCCTCACGCCCCAGGCCATGACCGACCCGACCCAGGCGGCGCGCACGGTCATCGAGATCGGCAGCAAGTCCGAAAAACCCATCGTCACCTGCTGGATGGGCGAGGAGCAGGTGCGCGAAGCCCGCCTGCTGTTCAAGGGCGCCGGCATCCCCACCTTCCGCACCCCGGAGCCGGCGGTCGAACTGTTCTCGCACATCTCCGCCTACTACCGCAACCAGAAGCTGCTGATGCAGACGCCGGCGGCGATTTCGGACCACGTGCCGCCGCGCCTGGAATCGGCCAAGCTGGTCATCGAAACCGCGCTCGCCGAAGGCCGCAAAGCCCTCAACGAAATGGAATCGAAGGCCCTGCTCGCCGCCTTCCGCATTCCCATCGCGCAGACGGTTGTCGCGCGTTCGCCGTCCGAAGCGATGGTGCTGGCCGAGGAGATCGGCCTGCCGGTGGTGATGAAGATCGACTCGCCCAACATCACGCACAAGACCGACTCGGGCGGGGTGCGCCTCAACCTCAACTCTCTTGCCGCCATCCGCGACTCGTACAACGAGATCATCGACGAGGTGAAGAAGAACCGCCCGGATGCCATCATCCACGGCGTCGCCATCGAGCCGATGATCCAGAAGGCCAACGGCCGCGAGCTCATCGTCGGCATGATCCGCGACGAAATCTTCGGCCCGACCATCATCTTCGGCCCCGGCGGCGTCGGCATCGAGGCCACCGGCAAGGACCGCGCCGTCGCCCTGCCGCCGCTCAACAAATACCTCGTCGCCGACATGCTGGCCTCGACCCACACCTCGGCCAAACTCGGCGAATTCCGCAACATGCCGGCCGTCAGCATGGAAGCCCTCGAAGCCGTGCTGCTGCGCGTCTCGGAAATGGTCTGCGAACTGCCGTGGATCCGCGAGATGGACATCAATCCGCTGATCGTGGACGAGAACGGCGCCGTCGCCGTCGATGCGCGCATCGCCATCGGCAACCTGGCGTTGACCGCCGGCCGTTACGATCACATGGCGATCCACCCCTACCCGTCCCACCTGGCGACCAAATACCAGACCTCGGACGGCAAGACGGTGTCGATCCGCCCGATCCGTCCCGAAGACGCCGACATGGAGCAGGAATTCGTCAAGCGCCTGACGCCGGAAACCAAGTATTACCGCTTCATGAACACCATCCGCGAACTCTCGCAGGCGCAGCTGACGCGCCTGACCCAGATCGACTACGACCGCGAGATGGCCTTCGTCGCCACCATCGGTTCCGAGGAGTCCGTCGGCGGCGAACCGCTGGAAGTCGGCGTCGCCCGCTACGCCACCAATCCCGACGGCGAATCGTGCGAATTCGCCATCGTCGTCGCCGACGACTGGCAGGGCAAGGGCCTGGCGCGGCGCCTGATGGGCGTGCTGATCGAAACCGCGGCCAGCCGCGGCCTCAAGTACATGAACGGCGATTTCCTCGGCGAGAACTCGCGCATGATCGCCTTCGTCGCCAGCCTCGGCTTCGTGCTCTCGGCGCACCCCGACGACCCGGGCCTGAAGCGCGGCGTGCTGACGCTGGGCTGACGCCATCGTGAAGACGCGTTGCCCCTGGTGTGGCGACGATCCGCTCTACGTCGCCTACCACGACGACGAATGGGGCGTGCCGCAGCACGACGACCGCGTGCTGTTCGAATTCCTGATACTCGAAGGCGCCCAGGCCGGCCTGTCGTGGCTCACCATTCTGAGAAAGCGCGAGAACTACCGCCGCGCCTTCGATGGCTTCGACGCCGAAAGGGTGGCCCGCTACGGCCCGGACGACGTCGCCAGGCTGCTCGCCGATCCCGGCATCGTCCGGAATCGCCTCAAGATCGCCGCCGCGATCGGCAACGCCAAGGCCTTCCTCGACGTTCAGCGCGAGTTCGGCTCCTTCGACGCCTACCAGTGGCGCTTCGTCGGCGGCAAGCCGATCCGCAATACCTGGCGCTCGCTGGCTGAGATTCCCGCCTCGACGCCGCTCTCCGACGCGCTGTCGAAAGACCTCAAGCGGCGCGGCTTCAAGTTCGTCGGCTCGACCATCTGCTATTCCCACATGCAGGCGGTCGGGCTGGTCAACGACCACCTCGTTTCCTGTCCCCGCCACGCGAAAGTTCGCGCGGCCTGAAGTCGACGGACTACCGCCGGCCGGGAATGCCGCCGCTGAAGGCCGTGATGTAGGCGTAGCAGGTGCGGG
>CAZWFC010000065.1:0-15700 GCA_964632965.1 uncultured Rhodocyclaceae bacterium | reverse complement strand
TCAGGTGCGGCGCGCCGCTCGACGCGTGGCGCACGACGAACATGTCGGCCTGCATGGCGGCGAGGTTGTCGACGGTGTCGATCAGGGTTTCGCCCTTGGCCGTGCTGGAGGTGTTGATGTTCAGGTTGATGACGTCGGCGGACAGCCGCTTGGCGGCGATCTCGAAGGTGGTGCGGGTGCGCGTCGAGTTCTCGAAGAACAGGTTGAACACGCTCTTGCCGCGCAGCAGCGGCACCTTCTTCACTTCGCGCTCGGCCACCTCGGTGAAGGGCGCGGCGATGTCGAGGATGGCGGTGATGATCTCGCGCGGCAGGCCTTCGATGGTCAGCAGGTGCTGGAGTTCGCCGTGGCGGTTGAGTTGCGGATTGCGGCTCATTTTCCGATCGTCCTGAAGGCAAGGCTGCCGTCGCCGGCGCGTTCCAGATCCAGGCTTTCGCCGGCCGGCATGGGCGACGCCAGGGTGTGGGCGCAGTAGGTGGCGGCGATCGGCAGTTCGCGGCCGCCGCGGTCCACCAGCACCGCCAGGTCGACCTTGGCCGGACGGCCGTAGTCGAACAGCTCGTTGAGCGCGGCGCGGATGGTGCGGCCGGTGTAGAGCACGTCGTCGACGATGACGACATGGGAGGCGGCGACGTCGAAGGGAATCGACGAGGGCTTGCGGCCGGCGTGCAGCCCGCGCTGGCTGTAGTCGTCGCGGTAGAACGAGACGTTCATGGTGCCCAGCGGCTGCGCAATGCCCAGTTCGCGATGCAGCCACTCGGCCACCCAGGCGCCGCCGGTATGGATGCCCACCAGCGCCGTCGCCGGCGTGACGTGAGGTCGCATCAGTTCGGCGAGCCGCCGGCAGAGTTCAGGAGCGGGGGGCAGGTTCGGCATGGGGAGTCCGATCGAAATAGGATTGCAGGATGACGGCGGCGGCGGCGGCATCGATCGCCGCCTTGTCGCGGCGCGGATCGTGGCCGCGCGCGCGCAAATGGCTTTCCGCGGCAGCCGAGGACAGCCGCTCGTCCGCCAGCTCCACCGGCAGGCCGAAGCGGCCGTGCAGCTGATTGGCGAAGCGGCGGCTGCGCGCGGTCATGTCGTGCTCGCTGCCGTCGAGCGCCAGCGGCAGGCCGACGACCAGGCACGCCGGCTGCCATTCGGCGATGAGGCGGCCGATGGCCTCGAAACGCGGCGCATTGGCCTCGGCGGTGATGGTGGTGAGGGGCCGCGCGCTCTTCAGCATCGTTTCGCCGACGGCAACGCCGATGCGCCGGGTGCCGAAGTCGAACGCCAGGACCGTGCCATCAGGCATGCCCGGCGACTTCGGACAGGTTGGCGAAATCGACGCCGAGCAGTTGCATCGCCGCCGGCAGGCGTTCCTCGGGCGGCAGGTCGAAAATGATGCGCGGATCGGCGGCGACGGTCAGCCAGGCGTTCTGCGCCAGCTCCCATTCGATCTGTCCGGCCGACCAGCCGGCGTAGCCGAGCGTGATGACGACCTCGTTCGGCGCGCCGCTCTCGCTCATCGCCTGCAGGATGTCGCGCGAACTGGTGAGGCCGATCTCGCTGGTGACATTCAGCGTCGAGTGCCACTGCCCCTTCGGGCGATGCAGCACGAAGCCGCGATCCGTCTGCACCGGGCCGCCGAAATAGACCGGCTGGTCGGCCAGCTCGATCTTCGCCGCCTCGGCTTCGAGCGGAATATTCACGCGCTCGAACAGGCTGCCGACATTCATGTCGATCGGACGATTGACGATGATGCCGAGCGCCCCTTCGGCATTGTGTTCGCAGACGTAGGTGAGGGTGCGGGCAAAATTCGGATCGGCCATGGCGGGCATGGCGATCAGGAAGTGATTGACGAGGCTGACGGTATCCATAGTTGTGGCGTCATTGTAATCTGTCGGCACACCCTTGGAACAGAGCGCCGCCATGACCGTCCTCGTCTGGTTCCGCCGCGACCTGCGGCAGGACGACCACACCGCTCTTTCCCGGGCGCTGGCGACGCACGACCGCGTCTGGTGCGCCTTCGTGTTCGACAAGGATATTCTCGATCCGTTGCTTGCCCGCGGCTTGCGCGCCGACCGCCGGGTCGAGTTCATCCTGCGGTCGGTGACGGAACTCGACGCCGCGCTGCGCGCGCGCGGCGGCGGCCTCATCGTGCGCCACGGCCGCGCCCGCGACGAGATCCCGCGGCTCGCCCGCGATCTCGGCGTCGATGCGGTCTTCGCCAACCGCGACTACGAACCAGACGCCCGACGCCGCGACGACGCCGTGGCGCAGCAGTTGGCGGCGAACGGGCAGAACTTCCGCGACTTCAAGGACCAGGTCGTCTTCGAGCGCGACGACATCCTCACCGGCGCCGGCAGGCCGTATGCGGTGTTCACACCCTACCGCAACGCCTGGCTGAAGCGTCTGACGCCGGCCGACCTCCAGTCGCAAACCACGCAGGGACAGGCCGGCTGCCTGATGCCACCGCCGGCCGGCGACAGCCTGCCGACCCTCGCCGCACTGGGCTTCGTCCCGAGCAACCTGACCGAACTCCGGCTGCCCGCCGGCATGACGGGAGCGCAGGCGCTGTTCGACGCCTTCCTCGACCGCATCGACGACTATGCCGCCACCCGCGATTTCCCGGCACTCGAAGGCTCCTCGGCCCTGTCGCCGCACCTGCGCTTCGGCACGATTTCGATCCGCACGCTGGCGGACCACGCCTACCGGCTCGCCCTCCACGCCGGCAAGGGCGCCGCAACCTGGCTCAACGAACTGATCTGGCGCGAGTTCTACCAGATGATCCTCTGGCACCATCCGCGCGTGGTGGGCCACGCCTTCAAGCCCGACTGCGACGCGCTACAGTGGGACGACGCGCCCGGACTGTTCGCCGCCTGGCGCGAAGGACGCACGGGCTACCCGCTGGTCGACGCCGCCATGCGCCAGATCGACCGAACCGGCACCATGCACAACCGCCTGCGCATGGTGGTCGCCTCCTTCCTGGTCAAGGACCTCGGACTGGACTGGCGGCAGGGCGAGCAGTACTTCGCCGACCACCTGCTCGACTTCGACCTCGCCGCCAACAACGGCGGCTGGCAGTGGGCCGCCTCGACCGGCTGCGACGCGCAACCGTGGTTCCGCATCTTCAATCCGGTGACGCAGTCGGAGAAATTCGATGCCGAAGGGAAATTCATCCGTCGCTACCTGCCGGAACTGGCACGGGTGCCGGCAAAGCACATCCATGCCCCCTGGCGCATGAGCGCCGCCGAGCAGTCCGCCTGCGGCACGCGCATCGGCCGCGACTACCCGGCACCGGTGGTGGACCACGCCAGCGCGCGCGAACGCACGCTGGCGCGCTACGGGAAACTGCGCAAGGCCAGCCTGCCGTAGGCGACATGGCCTGCGGCAGCCGCACACCCGGTTCTTGACCCAGGCCAAAGCGCGGCATCCGCCGTGGCGGCACAATCGTGCCCATGAGATTCCCATGGCTCATGGCCTTTTGCGCGCTGCCGGCCCTGGCGGCGTCGCCCTTGCAAGCACTGATCGACGCCACGCCTGCCGGCGGCGTGCTCGATGTGCCGCCGGGCCGCCACGCCGGCCCCATCGTCATCGACAGGCCGCTGACGCTGGACGGCCATGGCAGGGCGACCATCCATGGCGGCGGCAAGGGCACGGTCCTGACAATGCGCGCTTCCGGATCGACGGTGCGCGGACTCACCCTCGCCGGCAGCGGCGAAACGCACGACGGTCTGGATTCGGGCATCCAGATCGAAAGCGACGATAATCTGGTCGAAGACAACGTCATCGAGGATGCGCTCTTCGGCATCCATATCCGCCAGGGCAACCGCAACCGGGTGCGCGGCAACCGCGTCACCGGCAAGGACTTGCCGCTCTGGCTGCGCGGCGACGGCCTGCGCCTGTGGAACAGCCGCCACAACCGCGTCGAGGACAACCGCTTTCGGCGCGTGCGCGACCTGACGCTCGCCAACTCGCCGGACAACCGCATCGCCGGCAACCACCTCGACGACGCGCGCTACGGCATGCACCTGGTGTTCTCGCCGCGCACGCTGGCCGAAAACAACCGCATCGCCCATACTGGCACGGGCATCGTGGTGATGTATTCGGGCGAAGTGACGATACGCGGCAATTCGATCGCCCATGCGCTCGAAGGCGGCGGCGCCGGCGTCGCGTTCAAGGACAGCGGCGAGGGCCTGGTCGAAGGCAACGACATCATCCACTGCGCGGCGGGCCTGCAGGCGAATGCGCCGCTCAATGCCGAACGCGTGCTGACGATCCGCAACAACCGCTTCGCCCACAACATCGTCGGCATGTCCTTCTACGGCGAGAAAGGCGGCCACCGCATCACCGACAACCGTTTCGAGAGCAACCTGACCCAGGTCGTCGCCAGCGCGCCCGGCGTCGGCGAAGCAAATATCTGGCAGGGCAACTACTGGAGCGACTATCAAGGTTTCGACCGCAACGGCGACGGCGTCGGCGATAGCGCGCACGAACTCTATGCCTATGCCGACCGCCTCTGGATGGAAATTCCGAAAGCCAAGTTCTTCGCCAACTCTCCGGTGCTGGAGCTGCTCGATTTTCTCGAACGTCTGGCGCCGTTTTCCTCGCCCTCGCTGATCCTGCGCGACGCGGCGCCGAGAATGCGGTGATCCACGGCGCCCCCGCTCGGGTTATGCTTGCATCCATGAGTACTTGCGAACTTTGCGAAACCCGCGGCGGTGAAGTTCTCTGGCAGGACAGCCTCTGCCGCGTCGTGCGCGTCGACGGCGGCGAGGGCCGGGCTTTCCCCGGTTTCTGCCGCGTCGTCTGGAACGCCCATGTCGCCGAGATGACAGGCCTGCCGTCCGCCGACCGGCGCCACCTGATGAACGTGGTCTTCGCCACCGAAGCCGCGCTGCGTTCGCTGCTGGCCCCCGACAAGATCAACCTCGCCAGCCTGGGCAACATGGTGCCGCATGTTCATTGGCACGTGATCCCGCGCTGGCGCGACGACAGTCATTTTCCGTCGTCCATCTGGGTCGATGCCAGGCGCTCCCCGCCGACCCGGCGGTCGCCCGACAACACGGAACTTGCCGCCGCCATTGCCGAACTCCTGTCCGAAGAGGTAGCGGGAGCATGAATACGCTGTCGCCCACGGGCTCCGACCAGCCGCCGGCCTTCAGCAACACGGCGGAATGCCGCGCATGGCTGGACAAGGCGCCGCTGACCGATGTCGCGCAAATGCACGCGATGTTTCTGCGCCAGGTCAATCTGCTCAACCGCTTCGTCCTGCCGGACATCGAACGGCTCGACATCCTGGAAATCCTGCGCGGCCCGATCCACGAAACGCAAGAGGAGATCAGCCGCAAGTTCGCCGGCAAGGCGCTGCCGATGGCGCCGGCGGAGCAGGCGACGTTCGACGCCAGCCGCGCGCTCTGGCACGGACTGGCGACAGGCTACATGCGCTGCGCCGAAGCCTGCTTCGGCGGCGATGCCGGCCTGAAGCCCCAGGCGGCGCTGATTCTCCAGCGCGCCATCGCCGCCCTGGCCGCCGAGCAGTTCGAAACCCATCGCGCCAACCAGATCCCGTCCGCCGAGCACTGGCGCACGCTGCACCAGCTCTATGCCGCCGCCGAGCAGCTCAACGCCACGGAGCTGGCCGTGATGGACGCCCCGCGCCTGGGCAAGACGCCCGGCAGCGCCGCCGCAGCCTATGTCGAAGCCCTGCTGCTGCAGGCCGCCAGCCTGCACGAGCAGAACCAGCGCCATATCGCCTGGATCGCGCGCTGGGCCAGGCGCTGGGCCGCCAAGGTGCGCGTGCTGGCTGCGCCGCCCACGCTGTCGACGCAGGCAATCCCGCTTTGCGTCGATCTGGCGGCCGACCGGCCCGCCGGCTACCGCCCCATAAACAGCGCGGACGCGCGCTGGCTGGAAACCGCAGAACTGCGGCGCAGCCTCAAGAAGCGGCTGGTCCTGCTGGAGCAGGGCGAACCTCCCGCCCGGCTCAATCTCGGCGAGGACTGCAACCAGCCGGCCTGCGGACAGATGCTGAAGCATGTCTACCAGCGCTGGTGCAAGGGCGGGGCCGTCCGCGGCTTCGAGCGCCGCCCGGCGAGCGGAACCTGCCGCGTCATTGCCGGCACCGAGGCGATCCATTACTACCTTTCCGACCGCAAGCCGTTCAAGCCGCCCGGCTCGACGGACAGCGACATGCTGCGTCGCGAACGCGACGAGATCGCCACCTTCGGCCGCGTCGCCAGCCATCGCGACGAACACCACAGCGAGCAGCAGGGCTATGCCATCGAAGACTGGCAGGTTCAGGAAAACTGGCACATGGTCGACGCGTCGGCCACCGGACTGCGCATCGCGCGGCCCGCGCAGCAGGGCGGCATGCGCATCGGCCATGGCCAGCTGATCGCGGCCTGTCCGGCCGATGCGCAGTCTTTCCTGCTCGGCAGCGTACGCTGGGCCCTGATCGGCAATGAACTGCAAGCGGGCGTCTACCTGTTCCCGGGAAAACCCGAAGCCGTTGCGCTGCGCGGCAGCGGACCGGCGGCGGCCGGTGAAAAATACCGCCAGGCTTTCCTGCTGCCGGCGGTGGCGGCGATACGCCAGGATGCCAGCGTGATAATGCCCGTCGGCACCTTCAAGCTCGGCAAGACGGTGGAGATCTATACCGGTCAGACGCGGCAGTTGCGCCTGAACCGCCTCGTCGAACGCGGCGCCGACTACGAGCGCGCGACTTACGAGGCCGCCTGAGAGCCCGTTTCCTCTGGAAGCGCATTCTGGATGCGGCGCCCGGGAAACGTCACGGCGAACGTACTGCCGCGCCCCGGTTCGCTGTTGATCTCCAGCCGCGCCTGATGGCGTTCGAGCACATGCTTGACGATGGCCAGGCCCAATCCGGTGCCGCCGGTCTCGCGCGAACGGCCGCGGTCGACGCGATAGAAACGCTCGGTCAACCGCGGCAGGTGCTGCGCGTCGATGCCGATGCCGGTATCGGCGACGGTATACACGGCGCCGACGGCGTTGCTGCGCCATGACAAAGCAATACGCCCATTGGTCGGCGTGTAGCGCACAGCATTGCTGGCCAGATTGCCGAGCGCACTGCGCACTTCCTTGTAGCTGCCCAACAGGGTGGGCGGACCGGAATTCTCCAGTTCTATCGCATGCCGTCCACCCGACAGGGCCACCGTGTCGTCGCGCACTTCGGCCAGCAGCGCCGCCATGTCGATGGCTTCCTCCTGGGGCGGCGCGTCGGTTTCCAGCGTCGCCAGGGTGAGCAGGTCTTCGATCAGGCGCTGCATGCGTTTCGCCTGGTCTCCGGCCATGTCGAGAAACTGGTGGATGTCCTCGGGCGGCAGATCGGCCAGGCCGTCGGCCGCCGTTTCGAGAAAACCGGCCACCACGGTCAGCGGCGTGCGCAGCTCGTGCGAAACGTTGGCGACGAAGTCGCGGCGCATGGTTTCGAGTTTCTGGATTTGCGTGACGTCGCGCACCAGCAGCAGGCTGCGGCCGGCAGCGAACGGCGCCGACTGGATTTGCAGCATCTGCCCCGGGCTGCGCGCGGAGCGCAATATCAGCGAGCCGCTCGGATAGCTCTGGCCGAGGTAATCCAAGAATTCCGGCTCGCGCAGCAGATAAGTGATCGGTGAGCCGAGGTCGCGCGATGAATTCAGGTTGAGACTCAATTCGGCGCGTGCGTTCATCCACTCGATGTTGCGGTGGCCGTCGAGAATGACGACTCCGTCGGGCATGACTTCCGCTGCTTGGCGGAAGCGGTCGAGCAGAACGCCGAGTTCCTCGCGCTGTTCGGCGCCGAGTCGGGCACGGCGGCGCAGTGTCGCATAGGCTTCGTCCCAGATGCCCGAAGCCGAGGGGGTTTCCGTTCCCAGCGGCTGCTGCGCCCAGCGGATAAGCTGCGTGAGCCGCCAGAGGTGACGCATGACCAGGTAGGCGGCAGCGATGAGCACAGCGAGCAGCGCGCCGAACGCGCCGTCGAACTGCCAGCCCAGCGCCGTGGCAAGTGCCAGCCACAGGCCGGCGCGCAGCAGGTCGGCGAGGGCGGAACTCACGCGCCGACGGGCTCCGCGGACAAGCGGTAGCCGCTGCCGCGCACCGTCTGGATCAGGGCATCGTGGCCGGTCGCCTCCAGGGCGGCGCGCAGACGGCGGATATGGACATCGACGGTGCGTTCCTCGACATAGACGTGGTCGCCCCAGACCTGGTCGAGCAGCTGGACGCGGCTATGCACACGCTCGGCATGCGCCATGAGGAAATGCAGCAGGCGGAATTCGGTGGGCCCCAGATTCACCGCCCGCCCGGCCGCCGTGACGCGGTGAGTGACCGGATCGAGGCGCAGGTCGCGCACTTCCAGGGCATCTTCGGCGGCCTGCGGACGCTGGCGCCGCAGCACCGCCTGGATGCGCGCCAGCAATTCCTTGGGACTGAAGGGTTTGGTGACGTAGTCGTCGGCGCCGCTGGTGAGCCCCTGCACCTTGTCGCCCTCCTCGCCGCGCGCCGTCAGCATGATGATGGGCACGCTGCGGGTGCGGGCATCCGCCCGCAGGCGGCGCGCGAATTCGAGGCCGCTGATGCCGGGCAGCATCCAGTCGAGCAGGACCAGGTCGGGCAGGACTTCATCGACATGACGGCGGGCGGTCTCGGCATCGAGCGCGGCGATGACCTCGTGGCCGGCACGCTTGAGATTGACCGCTATCAGCGCCTGGATGGCCGGTTCGTCTTCGACGACAAGGATTTTGGCAGACATGGTATCCGTACGTTAAGGCGATTGCGCCAGTCTATTGCGCCGCGGTGACGCTTTTGTGACAGGACTCATGGTGCGTCGACTGCGCTATGATAGTCGGCCCGACGCAACAAGGCATTACTCTCATGGCCGGTCTCAACCGCGATGTCCCCGTCCCCACCGAAATCAAGCTGCACCAGCAGTCGCATCTGATGGAAATCAGTTTCGCCGACGGCAGCCATTTCAAGCTGCCTTACGAGTATCTGCGCGTCTACAGCCCGTCCGCCGAAGTGCGCGGCCACGGCCCCGGACAGGAGACGCTCCAGACCGGCAAGCGCGACGTCGTCATCCAGACGCTGGAAGCCGTCGGCAATTACGCCGTCAAGCCCACCTTCTCGGACGGCCACGACTCGGGCATCTATTCCTGGGACACGCTCTACGACCTGGGCAAGCATCACGACGAATACTGGCAGGCCTACCTCGACCGCATTGCGGCAGCCGGCGCCAGCCGCGACATCGACTCGACCACGCTGCCGCCCAAGTCCGGCGGGGGTTGCGGAAAGCACTGATCGTCCCCATATCTGGACCTGCCATGAGCGAAACCCATTTCGGCTTCGAAACCGTCCCCGAGCATGAGAAGGCCCAACGCGTGCGCGGCGTCTTCTCGTCCGTCGCCAGCAAGTACGACGTGATGAACGACCTCATGTCGATGGGTCTGCACCGCCTGTGGAAGGCTTTCACCATCCAGGTTTCCGGCGTGCGCAGCGGCGATCGCATCCTCGACGTCGCCGGCGGCACCGCCGACCTCTCCTCGGCCTTCGCCAAGCGCGTCGGCCCGACGGGCGAAGTCTGGCTCACCGACATCAACAACGCCATGCTCACGGTTGGCCGCGACCGCCTGCTCGACGAAGGTGTACTGGCGCCGGCCGCGCAGTGCGACGCCGAGAAGCTGCCCTTCCCCGACAATCATTTCGATATCGTCACCGTCGCCTTCGGCCTGCGCAACATGACGCACAAGGATGCGGCGCTGGCCGAAATGCGCCGCGTCCTGCGCCCCGGCGGACGGCTGCTGGTGCTCGAATTCTCCAAGATATGGGAACCGCTGGCGCCGGCCTACGACATGTATTCGTTCAAGCTGCTGCCCTGGCTGGGCCAGAAGATCGCCAACGATGCCGACAGCTACCGCTATCTGGCCGAGTCGATCCGCATGCATCCCGACCAGGAAACATTGAAAACCATGATGGAACAGGCCGGGCTGGAACGGGTCGAATACTTCAACCTCACCGCGGGGGTAGTAGCCCTGCACCGCGGCTACAAACTCTAGGAGACGCACTCATGAAAAAATTGTTCGTAACACTCTGCGCCACCTTCATCGGCCTCGGCATGCTGAGCTTCGACGCCGAAGCAAAACGCCTGGGCGGCGGCATGTCGTCCGGCATGAAGCGCGATTCTGGCGTCATGAACCGCAGCGCCACGCCGGCTCCGACCGCCCCGACAACGGCCGGCAAGCCGGCTGCCACGCCGCAAGCGGCGGCACCGGCACCCTCCGGCATGAGCCGCTGGCTCGGCCCTCTGGCCGGCATCGCCGCCGGCGTCGGCTTGGCCGCGCTGTTTTCGCATCTCGGCATGGGCGAAGGCATGGGCTCCATGCTGATGATCCTGGCGCTGGTGGCGGGTGCCTTCTTCCTCTTCCGCCTGCTGTCCCGCAAGCGCCAGCCTGAGGCCGGTATGCAGTATGCCGGCGCCGGCGCACCGGCTCCCGCCCACTTCGAACCCGTTTCCATCGGCGGCAGTGCCGCGCCCGCTGCGGCCGCCGCCGCGGTCAACGTGCCGGCCGATTTCGACGTCGACGGTTTCCTGCGCAACGCCAAGCTCAATTACGTGCGCCTGCAGGCTGCCAACGACGCCGGCAACCTCGACGACATCCGCGCCTTCACCTCGCCCGAGATGTTCGCCGAGATCAAGCTGCAACTCGACGAGCGCGGCAAGGTCGCCCAGCAGACCGACGTCATGCAATTGAATGCGCAACTGCTCGACCTGACGACGGAAGACAAGCGCTACATCGCCAGCGTGCGCTTCCACGGCCAGATCCGCGAGGAAGCCAATGCCGCCCCCGAAGCGTTCGACGAGGTCTGGCATCTGACCAAGCCTGTCGACGGCGCCACCGGCTGGGTCATCGCGGGCATTCAGCAGTTCGAATGATAGAAACCGTTGTCCTGGCCGGGCTCAACCATGTGCTCGGCCAGTCGGCCTGGGCGCGGGCGAAGCTCGGGCCTTTTGCCGGACGGCATGCCCGGCTGGTTATGCCGCCGTGGCAACTGGGTCTGGTCGTTTCGGTTACTGGCCTGTTCGAACCGGCCGCCGACGAAGCGCCGGACGTCGAAATCACTCTGCCCGCCGACACGCCCCTGCTCGCCTTGCAGGGACAGGAGCGCGTCATGCAGGCCGCCCGCGTCGAGGGCAGCGCCGAGTTCGCCACCGAACTCGCCTACGTGCTGAAGAACCTGCGCTGGGATTTCGAGGAAGACCTGTCGCGCGCCATCGGCGACATCGCCGCCCACCGAATCGTCGGTGGGCTTGCCGCCGCTGCCGACTGGCGGAAGCAGGCGACCCGCAACCTGGCCGAGAACATCGCCGAGTATGCCGCCGAGGAGGATGCCCTCGTCGTCGGCCACGCCGAATTCAAGGAATTTTCCGGCGCCATCGCCCGCCTGCGCGCGGATATCGAGCGCAGTGAAAAGCGCACCGCCCTGCTGAACAAACCATAACCACCGAGGAACCCCCATGAAACGACTGATCGCCCTGTTGCTGGCCGCCGGCCTGACCGCTCCCGCCTTCGCCGCCGACGAAGCCACCCTGATGGACGAGGCACGCAAGGTGGCGCTATCCATTCCGCCCAAGCTGCTCAGCGTCCTGAACGACGAGATCCAGAAAGGCGGCCCGGAAGGCGCCATCGACGTATGCCGCGAAAAGGCACCGAAGATGGCGGCCGCAGCCTCGGCCGAAACCGGCTGGTCGATTCGTCGCGTGAGTCTCAAGAATCGCAACCCCAAGGCCGTCCCGGATGCCTGGGAGCGTGCCACGCTCGAAGATTTCGACAAGCGCACCGCGGCCGGCGAGAAGCCGACCTCCCTGGAAAAGGGCGAACTGGTCGCCGATGGCGACAAGAAGATCTACCGTTACATGAAGGCCTTGCCGACGCAGGACCTTTGCCTCTCCTGCCACGGCACGTCCGACCGCATCACCCCGGCCGTCAAGGCCAAGCTCGACGCGCTCTATCCCGACGACAAGGCTGTCGGCTACGGCATGGCGGAAATCCGCGGCGCCATCACGCTCAAGCGGCCGCTCTGATTTGAGCCGTCAGGTCCGGTTGTCGCCCATGTCGAAGAACAGGGCGACATACTCGGACACGTTGCCGTCGCCGTCGCGCACGGCCGAGATCGACAGCCAGGCGAGGTAGAGGCAGCCGTTCTTGCGGCGGTTCCAGACCTGGCCCTGCCAGCGTCCGGCCGCCGCCAGCGCCTGCCACATGTCGCGGAAAAAGGCGGCGTTGTGCTTGCCCGAGGAGAGCAGCCGCGGCGTCTTGCCGACCACCTCGTCCAGGGCATAGCCGGTAATGTCGGCAAAGGCGTCGTTGACCGCCTTGATGCGGTTGTCGCTGTCGGTGATCATGACCGCGTCGATGGCGTTGTCGAACACGGTGCCGACCAGCTTGAGGCGTTCCTCGCCCGCCCGACGTTCGGTGATGTCGCTGAACGAAACGACCGCCGCGGCGCTTTCGACGCCGGCGGGCGCCGCGACGACGCTCAGCGATAGCCAGACCATCCGGTTGCTGGACGTGATGACGCCGACGATCTGCTGGCGTACCGTCTCACCCCGCTCCAGAACCCGCCGGACCGGATGATCGCTCCTGGCGATCGTCTCGCCGCGCTCGGAGAGCCAGCGCAGGTTCAGGTCCTCCAGCCGGCACCCCGGCAAGGCTTCGCCGCGATGACCGAGAATCCGTTCGGCCGCCGCGTTGGCGAGGATGATCCTGCCGTCCGCATCCAGCAGCAGCACACCCTCGGCGAGCGCCGTGACGACGGCGCGGAAGCGTTCCTCCGAGCGCCGCCGCGCTTCCTCGGCCTCCTTGAATTCGGTGATGTTTTCCTTCACCGCCATGAAATTGGCGATGCGGCCCTGGGCATCGAAAACCGGCGAGATGGAGGCGCGTTCCCAATAATAGGTGCCGTCCTTGCGCCGGTTGTGAAACTCGCCGCGCCATTCCTTGCCGGCGTTGATGGCGCGCCAGAGGCTTTTGTATTCTTCCGTCGAGGTATGGCCGGACTTCAGCAGGCGGGGGTTCTGGCCGATGACTTCCTCGACGGTATAGCCGGTCGTCTCGACGAACTTTGGATTGGCGTAAAGGATGCGGCCTTCGGCATCGGTGACGATGATCGTCGCCGGGCTCTGCTCCAGGGCATGGACCAGCAGCCGCATGCGCTGGCTGGTCTCGGTGTGCTTCTCCCGGCTCAGGGCGGCGGCGACCTTGCGCACGCTGCCCTGCACCTTGGCCTTGGCGTCGGCGGCGCGCATCCAGTTGCGCAGCGTCGTCGTCGACACGCCGAGTTCCCAGGCCAGCTCCAGCAAGGGCCGGCCGTTCTCCCTGATTTCCCGGATGGCTTTTTCCCGCTGTTCCTTGGTGTAGCGCACGATGGTCTCCGTCCCCGACAGTCGCCAGTTTAATGGCAACCGCGGGGCCGGCGGGCATTCCGCGGGTTATTGCCCGCCGCCGAGCGCCTTGTAGAATTGCGCGGCGGACGCCAGCAGGACGCGGCGCGTCTGCACCGCGGCTTGCCGCGTGGCGAAGGATTCGCGCTGGGCGTCGAGCACTTCGAGGTAGCTGGACACACCGGCCTGATACCGGGCATCGGCCAGCTTCAGGCGTTCGGCCTGCGTCGCCGCCGCCGCATCGAGGGCGGCGAGCTGTTCGGTGAAGTATTCGCGCGCGGCAAGCAGGTCGGCGACTTCGCGGAATGCCTGCTGGATGGTCTTCTCGTACTCGGCGACGGCAATCGTCTTGCGGGCTTCGGCGAGATCGACATTGGCCGCCGTGCGGCCGGCGTCGAAGAGCGGCAGGCTGAGCGCCGGCTGAAAACTCCAGGCGCCGCTGCCGGCATCGAAAAGACCGGCCAACGCACGGCTGGCGGTGCCCAGCGTCGCGGTGAGCAGAATCTTCGGCAGGAAGGCGGCGCGCGCCGCGCCGATGCTGGCATGGGCGGCGATCAATTTCTGCTCGGCGGCGAGGACGTCGGGCCGGGCCAGCAGCACGTCCGACGGCAGGCCGACGGCGAGGTCGGCGACGATGCCCTGTCCGGCGAGACTCCGTCCGGACGGCAGGGATTGCGGCATCGCCCCCACCAGCAGGACGAGCGCGTTTTCCGCCGCCGCCCGCTGGCGCGCGAGACTGGCGGTTTCCGCCCGCGCCGACTCATAGGCGCCGTCGGCCTGGAGAAAGTCGAGATCGGAAGCCAGACCCACCTCGCGGCGCTTGGCGATCAGGCTGCGGGTTTCCGTGCGGCTCTTCAGCGTTGCGCCAGCCAGTTCGGTGCGTTCGCTCATCTCCAGCAGCGTCAGATAGGCATTGGCGACATCGGCGATCAGGGCGAGGCGGAAAGCGCGCTGCGCCTCCTCGGTGGCGAGATAGCCGGCCAAGGCGGCGTCGTTGAGACCCTTCACCCGGCCCCAGAAGTCGAGTTCGAAGGCCGTCACCGCGAGGCCGACGTCGTAGCGCTGGCTGTTGAGCGGTTTCCCAGTCGCCGACAGGTCGCCCGGCGTTAGCGATGCGGAGCGGCTCGCGGCCAGATTGACGCCCGGAAAGCGGTCGGCGCGAACGAGGCCGAACTGGGCACGGGCCTCTTCCACGCGACCGATGGCGATGCGCATGTCGCGGTTGTGTTCCAGTGCCGCGGCGATCAGGGCTTGCAGGCGGGCATCGGGGAAAAAGCTGCGCCAGTCAGTGGCGGTGGCCTTGCGCGCGGCGGCCGGATCGCCGGCACCCGACCATGTCGCCGCGACCGGCGCGGCCGCGCGTTCATAGTCCGGCATCATCGAGCAGCCGGCCAGAAGAATCGCCAGCGCTGGCGCGAGGTGCTTATTCATGGTGGTTCTCCTGCTGTTGCTTGGCGGGGAAGATTCTGCGCACCACGACGAAGAATACGGGCACCAGGAACACCGCCAGCACCGTGGCGCCGATCATGCCGCCCATGACGCCGGTACCGATGGCATGACGGCTCTGCGCTCCGGCACCCGTGGAGATGGCCAGCGGCAGCACGCCGAGGATGAAGGCCAGCGAGGTCATCAGAATCGGGCGGAAGCGCAGGCGGCAGGCCTCCAGGGTGGCCTCGACCAGATCCATGCCTTCCTCGTGCAGCTTGCGGGCGAACTCGATGATCAGGATGGCGTTCTTGCTCGACAGGCCGATGGTGGCGATCAGGCCGACCTTGAAGAAGACGTCGTTGGGCAGGCCGCGCAGAGTCACCGCCAGCACTGCACCGAGAATACCCAGAGGCACCACGAGAATCACGGCGAAAGGAATAGACCAACTCTCGTAGAGCGCTGCCAGCGCCAGGAAGACCACGATCAGCGACAGCGCATAGAGGAAGGGCGCCTGAGCACCGGACAGCCGCTCCTCGTAGGAAGTGCCCGACCATTCGAAGCCGAAGCCGGGCGGCAACTGGGCGGCGATCTCCTCCATGGCCGTCATGGCGTCGCCGGTACTGCGGCCGGGAGCGGGGCTGCCCGAGAGCTTCATGGCCGGATTGCCGTTGTAGCGGTCCAGCTTGGGCAGGCCGACGATCCAGCGCGGCTGGGCGACTTCGGACAAGGGAATCATCTCGCCGCGGGTGTTGCGTATGGGCAGGCGCAGGATGTCCTCGGGACTCGAACGCAGGCCGGCCTCGGCCTGCATCTGCACGCGCAGGATGCGGCCCTGGCGCACGAAGTCGTTGA
>CAZWFC010000064.1:0-15822 GCA_964632965.1 uncultured Rhodocyclaceae bacterium | reverse complement strand
CAACGTCGGTCTGGGCATCATGGTGGCCGTCCTGCTGGCCGGCATCGCGCTGCGCCTCGGCAGCCGGGGAAAAGTCTGACCGGCCGTCAGGCCCGGAACGGATTATCGAACCAGGTGGCCGGCAGCGCCATCACCCGGCCCGGCATCCTCACGCGCGCGCCAGGGAGTTGCCGTAGCGCATGTCTTCCTTGAGGATATGGTTCGACAGCCAGACGCTGAGGAACTCCAGCAGATCCTTCTGGATGGTGCTGCGCATCCCTTGCAGATACTCCCAGCGAATCTCCTCCAGCCGGCTGCGAATGCCGTGATGGATCTTCCTGTGCTGCTCGCGGCCGGGATAAAGCAACTTTTCCATCAACTGTTCCTCGCGCTGGAAGTGGTACTGGGTGTAGCGCACAAGGTCTTCGAGGACAAACTCGATGACCTGCCGGTTGCCTAGGGCCTCCGCCATCGACAGCCGGTTGATGATGTCGATCAGTTGCCGATGGTCCTGGTCCATCTCGTCGTCGGCCACCGACAGGTCTTCCGTCCAGTCGATCCGGTTGGCCGAGCGGGTGAGTTCCTCGACGGTCAGGAAGGCCTCGACCACGACCGGGTCGAACTGGGTTCCGGCCTTGTCGCGGATCAGCGCGACAGCCTTCTCCGACGGCCAGGCTTCCTTGTAGGGCCGCTTCGTCGTCAGTGCGTCATAGACGTCGGAAACCGCGACGATGCGCGCCGCCAGAGGGATTTCCGCGCCGCGCAGGGCGTCCGGATAGCCGTTGCCGTCGAACTGCTCGTGATGATGCCGGGCGATCACCGCCGCCATCCGGAACAGGTGGCCGTCCTGTACGGAAAACCCGGCCGCCCGGTCGAGAATGTCCGCGCCGTACACCGCGTGCAATTCGATGGCCCGGCGCTCATCGGCATCCAGCGGGCCGGGCTTGAACAACACAGTATCGGAGACGCCGATCTTGCCGACATCGTGCAGCACGCTGGCCAGGGGAATCCGGTCGAGTTCCGCTTCGCTCATCCCGTCGGCGAGTCCCCGGTCGAACATCACCTGGGCGATTTCCGCCGTCATGCGGGCGACGCGCTGGACGTGGTCGCCGGTCGACATGTCGCGGTGTTCGGCGGTGGTTGCCAGCGTCGTGATCGTGGCGCGCTGGACGCGATTGAGGCGCTGGTTGAGCTGGATATTGTCGATGGCGTTGGCGATCTGTTTCGCCAGCGCTTCCAGCATGTGGCGCCGCCAGTGCGTCAACGGCGCAGGGAGCGTCAGGTAGATCACGGCGCGATGCCCGTTCGCCGTCGCGATGCACAGCGCGGCCGATTCGTCGTCGAAGCGGCTGGCGCCCGCATCGCAGGTCACGCGAATGATTTCCCGCGCCCGGACGTCCGGCAATTGCTCAACCGTCTGGCAATGGACGGCGGCGTAACGCCCGGTACCAAGAAGCAGCAGCAACGACGCGCGACCCGCATCCCGGAAAAAGCCGAAACAGCCGCCCTCCTCGCTGCGCCCCAATTCACCGCACATCGCCAGCGCCAGCGACGCCAGTTCGTTGAGGTTCCGGCACGCCAACAACCGGCTGGCGGACTCCGATACGCCGGCATACATGTCGACACGCAAGTGGTTGCGCAAGGCGGAGGCCACCGAATCGGCGAGTTCGGCGGAGCGGACCGACTGTGTATAGAGCCGGTCCGCCAGGCTGAAGTCCCAGAGGCGATCGCGTGTTTCGCGCGACAACGGACGCATGGCCCGCACGACGATCGCCGTCAGGGAATCGCGCAGGGCGTTGCGTACGGCCCGCACGGCGGAAGTCAAGCCCTCCTCGTCGTCTTCATGCCACAGCAGCAGCACGACGGCGACCTCGTCCGGGCGCGCCAGCGCAGCCAGCAGTTCCGGCAGGGATGAGGTTCGTTCCAGCCGGAAGCGGGAGACGAAATCATCCCGGCGAAGAATCGTCTCGGCCAATTCGCAATCGTCTCCGGAACCACAGAGCAGCAGCATTTTTCGTATTCTCTCGTTTCACGTTCGTGACCGGCGATGCCCGGAGCGGGTACCCGGCCCGTCCTGGATGCCTGCGCAGTCGCGCAGGTGCCTATCGGGAGCCGCGACAGGCAGGATGCCACTCAGGAAGCACGCAAAATAACGCGCTGCACTTCTGCAGCGGTGCGCACGATAAGGCAATGCGCGATGCAGATCAATATGACGAAGGCCATACCGCGCCTATCGTTAGACAGACGCCAGCCAGTAGCCCTATGGCAGAAAGGCGGCTTGGATCGCTGCGGCCATCCCGGAAAATGCGAGGAATATTCTTATAAGGGCGCCGGATAAGTAAACGCCGGACGACAGCAGAATCTCATGCAAGGGGGGCCAAGCTGCGCTGAAATGCCCGCCTTTGTTTCCCGAGGGCCGGGAAACGTGTTCTGGATCGACGGGAAAGCTGGCTGGAAGTGGAAAGCAAAAACGCGCCCGAGGGCGCGTTTTTGCTGGTCTGCTGGCGGAGAGGGTGGGATTCGAACCCACGGTACCTTTCAGTACGCCTGATTTCGAGTCAGGTACATTCGACCACTCTGCCACCTCTCCGAAGGCGGCGATTTTACATGGAAGCGCGCACAGATGCCACCCGTGGCAAAATGGGAAATTACTCCGCTGCGGAGAATCCGCACCATGCGCTGGCTTGCCTGCCTGTCCGTCGCGTTCGGCTTGATGCTCACGGCCTGTTCGCGCCTCGATCCGCCCGAGGAAAGCGGCGTGCTGGTGGTGGCGCTCCGTGGCGATCCCGTCTTCTATCAGCCCGAAACCGCCGACAGCGAAGCCAGCGGTTTCGAGCACGATGTCGTCCAGGCCTTCGCCGACGATCTCAAGGTCAAAGTGCGTTTCGTGCCGGTGCGCGGTTCCCGCGAGATGCACGAGCTGCTGCGCAAGGGCGCTATACATTTTGCCGCCGCCCTGCCCGTCGCAGCCGCCGCGGACTTCCGCTTCTCCCATCCGCTGCACGAAGGCAACCAAGTCATCGTCCAGCATGTGGACGCCGTTCCGCTCGACACCCCGGAGGACCTGGCGGGACACGTCATCGAGGTGATTCCCGATTCCCCGCTCGACGCCGTGCTGCGCGCGCTGAAGCCGCCGGTCGCCATCGCCGAGGTCGACGAAGGCAACGACATCGACCTGCTGGGCCGCATTGCCGAACGGCGCGCGGAACTGGCGGCGACCGATTCGGCGCATTTCGACGTGGCGGTGAATTTCTATCCGGACATCACCGTCGCCCAGGAATTGCCGGGGACGGTTTCCTACGCCTGGGCGTTCCGCACGCAGGACGAAGCGCTGCGCCAGAAAGCCGACGCCTTCATCGCCCGCATCCGCGCCGACGGCACGCTGTCGCGCATCCACGACCGCTACTACGGCCACATCAAGCGCGTCGGGCCCAACAACATGGCCCAGTTCCTCCAGCTCATGCAGACGCGGCTACCGCATTTCCGCACCGAGTTTCACCAAGCGCAGTTGCTGACCGGCATCGACTGGCGGCTGCTGGCGGCGCTCGCCTACCAGGAATCGAACTGGGACCCGCACGCCACCTCGCCCACCGGCGTGCGCGGCATGATGATGCTGACGGAAGACACCGCCGACCGGCTGCGGGTTTCCAACCGGCTCGATCCGCATCAGAGCATCCTCGCCGGTGCGCGCTATCTGGCGGACATCGCGGACGACCTGCCAGACGACATCGACGAACCGGATCGCACCTGGATGGCCTTGGCGGCCTACAACCTCGGCATGGGCCACATGAACGGCGCGCGCGCCATCGCCCGGGGCCTCAAGCGCGACGACACGTCGTGGTATGAAATGAAGCAGGTGCTGCCGCTGCTGGCGCGGCCGCAGTACTACAGCCGGCTCAAGTCCGGCCGGGCGCGCGGCGGCGAGGCGGTGATCCTGGTCGAGAACATCCGCAACTTCTACAACGTCCTCACCCGCTTCGAGGCGCCCTACGTGCCGGCAGTCAAGCCGCGCTGATCGTCTCCAGACCGCCCATCCAGGGCCGCAGCGCGGCGGGCACGGTGATGCTGCCGTCGGCGTTCTGGTAGTTCTCCAGCACCGCCACCAGCGTGCGGCCGACGGCGAGGCCGGAACCGTTGAGCGTATGCACCAGTTCCGGCTTGTTCTTCTCGTTGCGGAAGCGCGCCTGCATGCGCCGCGCCTGGAAAGCCTCGAAATTCGAGCAGGACGAAATCTCGCGGTAGGTATTCTGCGCCGGCAGCCAGACTTCGAGGTCGTAGGTTTTGGCGGCGGAGAAGCCCATGTCGCCGGTGCATAGCGCCATCTTGCGGTAGGGCAGTTCGATCTTCTGCAGGATCGCCTCGGCATGGCCGGTGAGCTGTTCCAGCGCCTCCCAGGATTTTTCCGGATGCACGATCTGCACGATCTCGACCTTGTCGAACTGGTGCTGGCGGATCATGCCGCGCGTGTCGCGGCCGTAGGAGCCTGCTTCCGAGCGGAAGCAGGGCGTGTGGCAGACGAACTTCAGCGGCAGTTTGGCGGGGTCGACGATCTCGTCGCGCACGATGTTGGTGACCGGCACTTCGGCGGTGGGAATCAGATACAGCCGGGTGCCGTCGCTGCGCGGCACCTGGAACAGGTCTTCCTCGAACTTGGGCAGCTGGCCGGTGCCGAACATGCTGTCCTCGTTGACCAGGTAGGGCGTGTACACCTCAGTGTAGCCGTGTTCGCCGGAATGGGTGTCGAGCATGAACTGCGCAAGCGCGCGGTGCAGGCGGGCGATGCCGCCCTTCATCAGTGTGAAGCGGCTGCCGGAAATCTTCACCGCCGTCTCGAAGTCGAGGCCGCCGAGCTTCTCGCCGAGTTCGACATGGTCCTTGGCCGGGAAGTCGAAGACGCGCGGCGTGCCCCAGCGCAGCACTTCGACGTTGGCGTGCTCGTCGCGCCCCACCGGCACGCTCTCGTGCGGCAAGTTGGGAATCACGGCGACGAAGGCGTTGTAGCGCTCCTGGAGCTGCGCCAGTTTTTCCTCGTTGGCCTTGAGTTCGTCGCCGATGCCCGCCACCTCGGCCAGCACTGCGGACGCGTCCTCGCCCTTGCCCTTGAGCATGCCGACCTGCTTCGACAGGCTGTTGCGCTTGGCCTGCATGTCCTGAGTAAAGGTCTGCAACGTCTTGCGCTCGGCTTCGAGCGCCTCGAAGGCGGCAGTGTCGAAAGTCATGCCGCGCGTCGCCAGGCGTTCGGCGACTTGGGTCAGGTTGCTGCGGAGGAGTTGGATGTCCAGCATGGAAAGAGCCTTTACTTGGTATTTGCTTTACGGTCGAGTTCGCGCAGGTGGGCGAGCTTGTCGGCAATCTTTTGTTCGAGGCCGCGCGGCACCGGCCGGTACCAGCCCGGCGCGGATATGCCGTCGGGCAGGTAGCTCTCGCCGGCCGCGTAGGCCTCAGGTTCGTCGTGGGCGTAGCGGTATTCGCGGCCCTTATTTGCCAACTGAGCGAGTTCCTTCATCAACTTGGTTGGTGCATTGCGCAGATGTTCCGGCACCGGCCGCGTCTTGTCCTTCGCCACGAAGGCGCGGGCCGCATTATAGGCGACATAGGCGGCGTTCGATTTCGGCGCCACGGCAAGGTAGAGAATGGCGTTGGCGAGCGCCAGCTCGCCTTCCGGACTGCCCAGGCGCTCGTAGGTGGCGCAGGCGTTGAGCGTGATGTCGAGCGCGCGCGGATCGGCCAGCCCGATGTCCTCGACCGCCATACGCACCATGCGCCGCCCCATGTAGAGCGGGTCGGCGCCCCCGTCGAGCATGCGCACCAGCCAGTAAAGCGCGGCGTCGGGGTTGGAGCCGCGCACCGACTTGTGCAGGGCGGAAATCTGGTCGTAGAAGGCGTCGCCGCCCTTGTCGAAGCGGCGCAGGTCGCTGGCCAGCGCGGATTCGAGGAAGGCGACGTCGATGCTGGCCACGCCGGCCGTCGTCGCGGCGGTCTTGATCTGTTCGAGCACATTGAGCAGCCGGCGCGCATCGCCGTCGGCATAGCCGATGAGGCGGTCGCGGGCATCGGCGGCGAAATCGACGGCGGGAAACGCCAGCGTCCGCGCCCGCTCGAAGAGCAGCGCGAGTTCCTCCTCGGTGAGGCTCTTCAGCACATACACCGCCGCCCGCGAGAGCAGCGCCGAATTCACTTCGAAGGACGGGTTCTCGGTAGTGGCGCCGACGAAGGTCACCACGCCCTGCTCGACGTAGGGCAGGAAGGCGTCCTGCTGGGCCCTATTGAAACGATGCACCTCGTCGACGAACAGTATCGTGTGGCGGCCGCTCTGCGCCAGCGTCAGTTCTGCCTGCTGCATGGCCTCGCGGATGTCCTTGACGCCGGAGAACACCGCCGACAGGGCGATGAACTCGGCCTCGAAGCTGTCGGCCATCAGCCGCGCCAGAGTCGTCTTGCCGACGCCCGGCGGCCCCCAGAAGATCATCGAATGCGGCGTCTTCGACTCGAAGGCCAGCCGCAACGGCTTGCCGGCACCGATCAGATGGGCCTGCCCGATCACCTCGTCAAGCGTCTTGGGCCGCAGCAGTTCAGCCAGCGGCGCATGGGGCTTGACCGCGAAGAGGTCGCTACTCGCCGACAACGTCGGCCCCCTTGGGCGGCGTGAAGCGGAAGGCGTCCTTCGGCAGCGGGGGATTGGAATGGAATTCGGTGAACAGCAGGGTCGTCACCTGGCCGAAGTTGTCGCGGACTTCCATGATGCGCGGCAGGTTGTCCCGCAAGCCGATGCGCACGCGCTCGAAGGTGCCGTCGGCGGCCTTGGGCGTGGCATCGACCATCTCGATGCCGTCGGCCTGGCCAGCGTCCTTGAGCACGAAGTGGCTGTCCAGATCGCCGCCGGCCAGCAGCGCGGCGGGGCTTGCGCCCAGAGCCTTGCCGAGCTTGCGTACCGTGACCTGGTTGAGGTCGGGATCGAAGCTCCAGAGCTTCTCGCCGTCGCTCACCAGCAGTTGCTGGTAGGGCTTCTCGTAGTGCCAGCGGAACTTGCCGGGCCGCTGCATGACGAAGCTGCCCGCCGACTGCTGCGGCTTGCGGCCCGACTTGGCAACCACGCTCTGGAGGAAGTTGCCGTTGGCGCTTTTCGTCGCCGCGAGGAAAGCCTTGAGCTGGTCGAGCCCGGCAGCGGACGCGGCGGACGAAACCAGCACGGCGCCCAGGAACAGGGAAATACGGAGTTTGTTTGGCATGGGGGCAATTATCCCCGAGTCCGGCCGCGCTGTCGCGGCCGCCGGCAGGAAGCTCAGTCGCTGCGCTCGGGCGCGATGACCTCGCGGTTGCCGGCGCCGTTCATCGGCGAGACGAGGCCGGCCTTCTCCATTGCCTCGATCATGCGCGCAGCGCGGTTGTAGCCGATGCGCAGATTGCGCTGCACCAGCGAGATCGACGGCCGCCGCGTCTTCAGCACCACTTCGACGGCCTGGTCGTACATCGGGTCGGCCTCGGCATCGTCGCCGCCATCGCCGCCGGCGCCCGCCTCGCCGGCCTCGGCGGGCGGCGCACTGAGGATGTCCTTGATGTAGTCGGGCTTGCCGACCTTCTTGAGGTGGTCGACGACGCGATGCACCTCGTCGTCGGAGACGAAGGCGCCATGCACCCGGTTCGGCAGGCCGGTACCGGGCGCGAGGTAGAGCATGTCGCCTTGGCCGAGCAGGGCTTCGGCGCCCATCTGGTCAAGGATGGTGCGCGAGTCGATCTTGGACGACACCTGGAAGGCGATGCGCGTCGGGATGTTGGCCTTGATCAGGCCGGTGATGACGTCGACGCTCGGCCGCTGCGTGGCGAGGATCAGGTGGATGCCGGCGGCGCGGGCCTTCTGCGCCAGGCGGGCGATCAGTTCCTCGACCTTCTTGCCTACCACCATCATCAGGTCGGCGAGTTCGTCGATGACGACGACGATGTAAGGCATGGTTTCGAGCGGTTCGGGCGTTTCCGGCGTCAGCGACAGCGGGTTGGGCAGGTGCTGGCCGGCCTTCTTGGCGTCGTTGATCTTGCTGTTGTAGCCGGAGAGGTTGCGCACGCCCATGGCGCTCAGCAACTTGTAGCGGCGCTCCATTTCGCCGACGCACCAGTGCAGCGCGTTGGCGGCCTTGCTCATGTCGGTGACGACGGGCGCCAGCAGGTGCGGTATGCCTTCGTAGATCGACAGCTCCAGCATCTTCGGGTCGACCATGATCAGGCGCACGTTCTTCGGCTCGGACTTGTACACGAGCGAAAGAATCATGGCGTTGATGCCGACGGACTTGCCCGAGCCGGTGGTGCCGGCGACCAGCAGGTGCGGCATCTTGGCGAGGTCGGTGCAGACCGGCAGGCCGCCGATGTCCTTGCCCAGCGCCATGGCCAATGGCGAATGCAGGTCGTGGTAGGCCTTGGAACCGATGATCTCCGACAGGCGCACCGTCTGCCGGCGCGGATTCGGCAGTTCCAGCGCCATGCAGGACTTGCCCGGCACGGTCTCGACGACGCGGATGCTGACCAGGCTGAGCGCACGCGCCAGGTCCTTGGCCAGACCGACGATGGTCGCGCCCTTGACGCCGGTGGCCGGCTCGATCTCGTAGCGCGTCACCACCGGTCCCGGATAGGCCGACAGCACCTTGACCTCGACGCCGAAGTCGGCGAGCTTGCGCTCGATCAGGCGCGAGGTGAACTCCAGGGTCTCGGCGGCCGGCAGATCGGCCGGGTTGTGGCTGGCCTCGTCGAGCAGGTGCAGCGGCGGCAGCGCGCCGCCGGGAGCGTCGAAGAACAGCGGCGCCTGCCGCTCCTTCTCAGCGCGGGCGATGGCCTTGGGCGCCACGGGAATCTCGATTTCCGCCGGTTCGATGCGGATCGGCGCCGGCGGATTGTGCTCGATCTTCTTGAGATTTTCCTGCACCACCGCTTCGCGCTTTTCGGCCACGACGCGGCCGTAGCGGCGGTCCTGCCAGCTCTCCCAGCGCCGGAAGCCACCGAAGCCGACGGCCTCAATCAACCCGCCGATGCGCTCCACCGCCTGCATCCAGGACACGCCGGTAAACAGGCTCAGGCCGACGAGGAACAACGCCAGCAGGATCATCGTGCCGCCGGTGTAGCCGAGATAGGCGGACGCCAGCCGCCCGACCTCGTAGCCGAGCATGCCGCCCGGCGCCAGCGGCAGGGTCGCCTTGAGGCTCCAGAAACGCATCGTTTCGATGCCGGCGCTCGTCACCAGCACGACGAGAAATCCGGTCGCGGCAATATAGATCGGTCGCCGGTCGCCGGCCAGCAGGCCGTCCAGACGGTGATAGCCCCAAGCGACGAGAAACAGCAGGAAGGCCACCCACCACCAGGCCGAAACGCCGAAGACATACAGCATCAGATCGGCCAGCCAGGCACCGAAGCGGCCGCCGGGGTTGGCGACGCGCTCGACCTGGGCAGCATGCGACCAGCCCGGGTCGGCGGGGAAATAACCCCAGAGGATCAGCGCGAGATAAATGCCGGCAACGGCGACCACCAGCCAGCGCGCCTCATGCACGACGGCGGCGATCTTTTCGGGCAGCGGTTGTGCGGCAGAGGGTGGATTCATGCGCGCGCGCGGGTCGAGTCTTCCGGCAATGGTACTCATTGCCGCCTAATTTAGCGCCCGGCGCCCGGACCAATCCGGGGAAGACGGGCGATAACCGGGCGCTATCCGGGCTATTGGCAGAGGCAATCGGGGATCGGCCGGGCCGGACGCTATAATTTCGCCATTCCCCATTGCGCCGGAGCTGCCCCACATGACCACCCGCCACGCCCGTCTGCTTATCCTCGGCTCCGGCCCCGCCGGCTACACCGCCGCCGTCTATGCCGCCCGCGCCAACCTGAAGCCGGTGCTCGTCACCGGCATGGCGCAAGGCGGCCAGTTGATGACCACCACCGACGTCGACAACTGGCCGGCCGATGCCGACGGCGTCCAGGGTCCCGAACTGATGGCGCGCTTCGAGAAGCATGCGGCCCGCTTCAACACCGAAACGATCTTCGACCATATCCATACGGCAAAGCTGACCGAAAAACCGATCCGCCTGATCGGCGACGCCGGCGAATACACCTGCGACGCGCTGATCATCGCCACGGGCGCCTCGGCCCAGTACCTCGGCCTGCCCTCCGAAGAGACCTTCGCCGGCAAGGGCGTTTCCGCCTGCGCCACCTGCGACGGCTTCTTCTACAAGAACCAGAAGGTCGCCGTCATCGGCGGCGGCAACACGGCGGTCGAGGAAGCGCTCTACCTGGCGAACATCGCCAGCCACGTCACTGTCGTGCATCGCCGCGACAAGTTCCGCGGCGAGAAGATCCTCCAGGACAAGCTGTTCGAGAAGGAAAAGGCCGGCAAGGTCACGATCAAGTGGGATAACACCCTCGACGAGGTCCTCGGCGACAAGACCGGCGTCACCGGCATGCGCATCAAGAACGTGAAGACCGGCGCGACCGAGAACATAGACCTGATGGGCGTCTTCATCGCCATCGGCCACAAGCCCAACACCGACATCTTCGCCGGCCAGCTGGAAATGGACAACGGCTACATCGTCACGCAATGCGGCCGCAACGGCAACGCCACGGCGACCAGCGTGCCCGGCGTGTTCGCCGCCGGCGACGTGCAGGACCAGATCTACAAGCAGGCCGTCACCAGCGCCGCCACCGGCTGCCAAGCGGCCCTCGACGCCGAAAAATATCTCGATACGCTGGGCGACTAGTGCCCGTTTCTGTCTCCAGGGTACTGACATGAAGCGGCGGGCATCTCCTCCGGACGAGGAAGCCCGCCATATTTTTCGTGAGGCGGTCGCGGACGCCGTGCCCCTGGCGACCGACCGCGTCCATCACGAACCGCCGCCGGTGCCGGCGATACCGCGCCAGCGTCTGCGCGACGAACATGCGGCGCTGATCGAGTCGCTCGACGACCCCGCCCTCCCCGACCTCTACCTCGAAGGCGGCGACGAAGCCGCCTGGCGGCGCCCCGGCCTGGCGCAGTCGGTATTGCGCGACCTGCGCCGCGGCCGCTGGGTGGTGCAGGCGGAACTCGACCTGCACGGCATGAACCGCGACGAGGCCCGCCGCCAGAGCGCCCTGTTCCTGGCCGAATGCCTGCAACACGGCTGCCGTTGCGTGCGCGTGGTGCATGGCAAGGGGCTGGGCTCGCCGGGGCGCGAACCGGTATTGAAAAAGATGGTCTTGGGCTGGCTGGCGCAGCGACAGGAAGTGCTGGCCTTCTGCCAGGCCCGCGCCGCCGATGGCGGAGCGGGGGCGGTGATCGTGCTGCTGAAGGCGGCCCGCTAACTTCTATCGAGCGCAGCGAACCAACCAGTCGCCCCCTTTAGTTGCGGCATAACGCCCGCCAAGGCGGGCATTAGCCTTCACTGAAACGGGACAAGTCCCGTTTTCCCGGGAAGGGGGTTGGGGGGATGGCCCATAGGGGCCAACGGCGAAACCAACGAGTCGGCGACTAAATCGCCGACTCGTTGGTTTCGCCGGTACGAATCCTGACGATCTGTTCGACGCTCGTGACGAAGATCTTGCCGTCGCCGATCTTGCCGGTGCGGGCGGCCTTGACGACAGCCTCGATGGCGGCGTCCACCGTCTCGTCGGCGACAACCACTTCGATCTTGATCTTCGGCAGGAAATCGACCACGTACTCGGCGCCGCGATACAACTCGGTATGCCCCTTCTGGCGGCCGAAACCCTTGACCTCGGTTACGGTCAGGCCGGTGACGCCGACCTCGGACAATGCCTCGCGTACTTCGTCGAGCTTGAAGGGCTTGATGATGGCTTCGATCTTCTTCATTGCGTTCTCTCCTGAATCTCTACCATTCGTCTGAATAGCGTGATGTTATCGGATATCGCCAGTCCTTGCCGAATCCGCGCTGGCTGATGCGGATGCCGACCGGCGACTGGCGGCGCTTATATTCGTTGCGCTTGAGCATGCCGACGACGCGCCGCACGTCCGCTTCCGGGTAGCCGAGGGCGACGATTTCGCGCGGACTCAGGTCGCGCCCCATGTAGGCCTCGATGATGGCATCGAGCACTTCGTAAGGCGGCAGTGAATCCTGGTCGGTCTGGTCGGGCCGCAACTCCGCCGACGGCGCGCGCACGATGATGTTTTCCGGGATCGCCGCGGACAAGGTGTTGCGATAGCGCGAGAGGCGATAGACGAAGGTCTTGAAGACGTCCTTGATGACGGCGAAGCCGCCGGCCATGTCGCCGTAGAGCGTGGCGTAACCGACCGCCATCTCGCTCTTGTTGCCGGTGGTGAGGACGATGCTGCCGGTGCGGTTCGACAGCGCCATCAGCACCATGCCGCGGATGCGCGCCTGGATGTTTTCCGGCGTGGTGTCGGCCCAGGCCGTCGGCGGCAGGTCGGCGAACAGCGGCGCCAGCAGCGTCGCGTAGGTGTCCATCGCCGGCTCGATGCCCAGTTCGTCGTAGCGCACGCCGAGGGCGGCGACGAGGGCGCGCGAGTCGTCGAGGCTCATCTGCGCCGTGTAGGGCGAGGGCATCATCACCGCCCGCACGCGCTCCGGTCCGAGCGCATCGGCGGCGATGCACAGCGTCAGCGCCGAATCGATGCCGCCCGAAAGCCCGATGATCGCGCCCGGAAAACCGTTCTTGCCGAGGTAGTCGCGAACGCCGACGACGAGCGCCTGATAGACCTCGGCTTCGACCGGTTTGGGCGCGTCGATGAGGCCCGGCAAAGGCTCGCCGTCTGCGATCTCGACAAGGCCCAGCGCCTCTTCGAAACGCGGCAACTGGCAGCGGATCTCGCCTTTCGAATCGAGCGCGAAAGAGCCGCCGTCGAAAACGAGTTCGTCCTGCCCGCCGACGAGGTTGGCATAGACGACCGGCAGCCCGGTCGCGGCAATGCGTGCGCGCAAGACGTCAGTGCGCGTCGCCTGCTTGCCGACGTGGTAGGGCGAGGCGTTGAGGACGAGCAGCAGTTCGGCGCCCGCTTCGCGCGCCTGGTCGGCGGTGCCGGCTTCCCAGACGTCGGCGCAGATATTGATGCCGCAGCGCACGCCTTTGACGGTGACGACGCAAGGGACGTCGCCCGAGTCGAAGTAACGCTCTTCGTCGAAGACTTCATAGTTCGGCAGGCGCTGCTTGCAGTACGTGGCGACGCGCACGCCGTCCCTGATCAGCGTCGCGGCGTTGAAGCTCGCGCCGTCGCGCGTCAGCGGATGGCCGACGAGAACGGCGATGCCGCGCACGCGGCTGGCGAGAAGATCGAGTTCCTTCTCGCAGGCGGCGTAGAAGTCTTCGCGCAGGAGCAGGTCTTCGGGCGGATAGCCGCAGAGCGCAAGCTCGGGGGTGAGCAGAAGGTCGGCGCCGAGCGCGGTGGCGCGCTCGGCGAAGCCTGCGATGCGCGACGCGTTCCCCGAGAGGTCACCGACCGTCGCGTTGAGTTGGGCTATGGCAATTTTGAGCGGCATAGGCGTAACTATAAACGATCGCTTGGGGGTCGGCCGAAGCTTAAAAAGCAAAAACCCACCGCGAAGACGCAAAGGCGCAAACCTTGCGCAAAGATAAGGTCCTGCTTTGCGGTTCCTTCGCGTTCTTTGCGGCTTTGCGGGGGACTTCCTTTGTGAAACCTCAAACGACCCACGCGGCAAGAAACTCATGCCAGTGCGGCTTGTCGAGCCGTTTGAGCTCGCCCTTCACGAAGCCGATTTCGCTCTCGTACTCGGCGCGCGAGATCTCGCCGCGCATCAGCCGGAAGCGCAGCGACACGAGGTAGGTGTTCATCACGTCGGTCTCGCAGTAATCGCGGATCGCCGCGCCCTCGCCTGCCTGCCACGCTTCCCAGACCTTGCTGCCGTCCATGCCCAGCTTGCCGGGGAAGCCGATCAGCTTGGCGAGCGCGTCGAGCGGCGCGCTGGCGCGCGGCTGGTACATCGCCAGGAGATCCATGAGGTCGAGGTGCCGCATGTGGTAGCGGCCGATGTAGTTGTTCCACTTGAAGTCGCGGCTGTCGCCGTAGTCGCCGTCGCCGAGGTCCCAGTAGCGCGGCGCGACGATGCCGTGGATGAGGCCGCGATAATGCAGCACCGGCAGATCGAAACCGCCGCCGTTCCAGGAGACGAGTTGCGGGCTGAATTTTTCGATGCCGTCGAAAAACCGCTGGATGATTTCGGCTTCGGACAAGGCCGGTTCGGCGAGCGACCAGACGCGCAGGTCGTTGCCCACGCGCAGCGCGCACGAGATGACGGCGACGCGCTGCAGGTGATGCGGCAGAAAGTCGTTGCCGCTTTGCGCGCGGCGCTGCGCGAACGCCATTTCGGCGACCTCGGCGTCCGACAGCGTCGCGTCGAGATCGTGCAGGCGCCGCAGCCCCGGCACGTCGGGGATCGTCTCAATATCGAAAACGAGGACGGGGTTCATGGTCGTTCAAACTCCGAAATTCAAAGTCCACCGCAAAGACGCAAAGGGGCAAAGACAACGCAAAGGAAATCCAAGTCAAAAAACAAAGCTCTTCTTTGCGAATCCTTTGCTCCTTTGCGCCTTTGCGGTGGGTGTCGATTCTTGGCCTGCGCATCGCAGATCACGCTGGAAAGACGCCGGTAGAGAGATAGCGGTCGCCGCGGTCGCAGACGATGGTGACGATCGTCGCGTTCTCGACTTCCTGAGCGAGGCGCAGCGCGACGGCGACGGCGCCGCCCGAGGAGACGCCGGCGAAGATGCCTTCTTCGCTGGCAAGGCGGCGGGTCATGACTTCGGCGTCGATCTGCGAGACCGACTCGGTGCGATCGACGCGCGAGCGCTCGAAAATTTTCGGCAGGTAGGCTTCGGGCCACTTGCGGATGCCGGCGATCTGCGAGCCCTCCTCGGGCTGGCAGCCGACGATGCAGATGCGGCTGTCCTTCTCTTTCAGGAATCGCGAGACGCCCATGATTGTTCCGGTCGTCCCCATGCTGCTCACGAAGTGCGTGACGCGCCCTTCGCTCTGCGCCCAGATTTCCGGGCCGGTTCCGGTGTAATGCGCGAGCGGGTTATCGGGATTGGCGAACTGGTCGAGGATCACTCCGCGGCCTTCGCGCTGCATCTTCTCGGCGACGTCTCGCGCCGTTTCCATGCCGCCGTCGCGCGGCGTCAGCACGAGCTCGGCGCCGAACGAGCGCATCGTCTGACGGCGCTCGATGCTCTGGTTTTCCGGCATCACGAGCACCATGCGGTAACCGCGGATCGCCGCGACCATCGCGAGCGCGATGCCGGTGTTGCCCGAGGTCGCTTCGATCAGCGTGTCGCCCGGCTTGATCTGGCCACGTTCTTCGGCGCGGCGGATCATGCTGATGGCCGGCCGGTCCTTGACCGAGCCGCCCGGGTTGTTGCCTTCGAGCTTGCCGAGGATCACGTTGCCACGCTGCGCCATCTCGGCGCCCGGCAACCGGGCCAACGGCTGCCGCACTGGGCGATCACCCACGCACTCGACGAGCCCGGGGCCCCCGGCCCCGCCCAGATGCTCGCCGCCGCCGATACCCTGCCCCACGGGGCCTTGCCCGAGCAGGTGCCCGCGGAGGCGTTTGCACGTTTCCCCCGCGCCGACCCCTCCGCGGCGCTCCAGCATGCGCGCCTGCAACCGACCGGCGCCGGGCGCGAGGAGATGGTCATGCGTGCGCTCTCCGCTCTGGCTGCCGCCGATCCCACCGCCGCCCTGACCCAGGTGCGCGACCTGCCCGACGAGAAACGGCAGGCGGTGATCGTCGCCGCCACCAGGAGCGCGGCGCAGCGCGACCCCCTCGAGGCCCTGCCCCTGCTCGACCTGCTCCCGGCCGGAAAGGCGCGGATGGAGGCGGCCGATTCCGTCGTATCCGCTCTTTCATCCGA
>CAZWFC010000063.1:0-15973 GCA_964632965.1 uncultured Rhodocyclaceae bacterium | reverse complement strand
GGTCTTCCGGATGCACCATCACGGCGGTGTCGCCGAGCATGGTTTCCGGGCGCGTCGTGGCAACGGTCAGCGAACCGCTGCCGTCGGCCAGCGGGTAGCGGATGTGCCACAGGAAGCCGTCTTCTTCCTCGCTCACCACCTCGAGGTCGGATACGGCGGTGAGCAGCTTCGGGTCCCAGTTGACCAGGCGCTTGCCGCGGTAGATCAGGCCTTCCTTGTAGAGCCGGACGAAGGTCTCGGTGACGATTTTCGACAGCCCGGCATCCATGGTGAAACGTTCGCGGTCCCAATCGGGCGAGGTGCCCAGGCGCCGCATCTGCTGGGTGATGGTGCCGCCCGAGTATTCCTTCCATTCCCAGACTTTTTCGAGGAACTTCTCGCGGCCGAGGTCGTGGCGGCTGACGCCCTGGGCGTCGAGCTGGCGCTCGACGACGATCTGCGTGGCGATGCCGGCGTGGTCGGTGCCGGGTTGCCAGAGGGTGTTGTCGCCGCGCATGCGGTGGTAGCGCGTCAGCGCGTCCATCAGCGTCTGGTTGAAGCCGTGGCCCATGTGCAGCGTGCCGGTGACGTTGGGCGGCGGCAGCAGGATGCAGAAGTTGTCGGTCTTGGCGGTATCGAGACCGGCGCTGAAGTAGCCGCGGGACTCCCACTCGGGGTACCAGCGCCTTTCGATGTCGGCGGGGTCGAAGCTTTTTGCGAGTTCCATGGACGTGCTCGGAAATGGGGCGCCGCCGGGCGACGCGAAGCCGTGGATTATACCTTCGCCACCGGCTTCAATCGTCCGCAGAATCAGGGTTTGCGGCTTCCGGTGCGGCGTCGAGAATGCTCTGCAAGCGCGGCAGGAGGTCGGAACGGGCCTTGAGCGACAACTGGATGATCAACTGGTCGGTGATGCCGTCGAGCACGCGCAGGACATGCTGGGGGAGTTCCTCGTCCAGCCAGGTTTCCAGTTCGAAGGCGAGCGCGTTGCGCAGCCCGGCCAGGTCGACCGGCGTCTGGACCGGGGCCGCCTGCGGCAGCGTGTCCGGGTTGACGACTTCCGTCAGCACCGGCACATCGTCGAGACCGGTGTCCGCCGCATCGTCGGCGTTGCCTGCTCCGGCGACGAAGACCCGGTGCCGGCGCATCAGATCGTCCGCCTTCTTCATGACGTCGTCGCGGTCGGCCATGTCAGAACCCATCCGCCACGTTGCGGTTGTCGAGGGCATAGCCGCGCTCGCGATAGAAGCGGAAACGGTCGCGTGCCGGCAGACGAACAGCGTCGTCGGTGCTGACAATCTCGACGAGCTCCTCGAAGCGCGAGAATCCGGGCGGCACTTCGTCGCTCAGATTGAGCAGACAGTCGTTTTGCGGCAGGTCGTCGAGCCGGCTGGCGATGAGCACGGGCGTCTCGGCGGCGAGCGGCGAGCCGGCGCGACAGTGGGGCAGGAAGCCCGTCGCCGGCTGGGCCCACAGTAAGCGGTCGAGATGCTCGGCCGCCGCGGCATCGGGCGCGAAGACCACGATGGACTTTTGATGCTGCCATGACGCGGCCAGCCAGGCGGCGGCCGCGCGCAGGCGGTCTTCGGCGTTCGAGTAGAAACGGATACTGGTCACGCTTTGTCGATCTTCGCGGCGCGGGCCATGAGGAAGTGGGTGAGCAGGGGCACCGGCCGGCCGGTCGAACCCTTGTCCTTGCCGGACTTGTTGGCGGTGCCGGCGATATCGAGGTGGGCCCAGTCGTACTTCTTCGTGAAGCGCGACAGGAAGCAGGCCGCCGTGATGGTGCCGGCGGCGCGGCCGCCGATGTTGGCCATGTCGGCGAAATTGCTTTGCAACTGTTCCTGATAGTCGTCCAGCAGCGGCATCTGCCAGGCGCGGTCGTAGGCTTCCTGGCCGGCGTCGAACAGTTCGCGCGCGAGGCCGTCGTCGTTGGCGAGCAGGCCGCTGACGACGTGGCCGAGCGCGATCACGCAGGCGCCGGTGAGCGTGGCGACATCGACCACGCAGTCGGGCTCGAAGCGCTCGACGTAGGTCAGCGCATCGCAGAGGATGAGACGGCCTTCGGCATCGGTGTTGAGGATTTCGATGGTCTGGCCGGACATCGAGGTGACGATGTCGCCGGGCTTGCTGGCGGCGCCGCCGGGCATGTTTTCCGTGGCGGGGACGACGCCGATGACGTTGAGCGGCAGCTTCATCTGCGCCACGGCCTTCATCGTGCCGAGCACGCTGGCGGCGCCGGACATGTCGAACTTCATTTCGTCCATGTCGGGAGCAGGCTTCAGCGAGATGCCGCCGGTGTCGAAGGTGACGCCCTTGCCGACCAGGACGATGGGCTTGTCTTCCTGTTTGCCGCCGGCATAGTTGAGGATGATGAATTTGGGCGGCTGATGCGATCCCTTGGCGACGGACAGCAGGGTGTTCATGCCGAGCTTTTCCATGTCGGCACGTTCGAGAACCTCGATGCCGAGCTTGTATTCGGCGGCGAGCGCCTGCGCCTGTTCGGCCAGATAGGTCGGGGTACAGACGTTGGCGGGAAGATTGGCGAGGTTTTTGGTCATCGCCATGCCGGCGGCAATCGCCTGGCCGGCCGCCAGCGCGTGTTCGGCTATCTCCAGCTCGTTGCGGCGCTCGACGCAGAAGGTGAGCTTGCGCAAGGGTCGGCGGACCTCGTCCTTCTTCGACTTCATCTGGTCGAAACGGTAAAGCGTCTCCAATGCCACGATTGCGGCCTGGCGCACACGCCAGGACACGTCGCGTTTCTTGACCGACAGTTCGGTGAGATAGATGGTGCCGTCGAAGCCGCCCGTTTCGTTGAGGGTCCTGACCGCGGTGGCGATGGCGTTGCGATATTCCTTTTCGCGGAATTCCTTCTCCTTGCCGAGCCCGACCAGGAGGATGCGGTCCGCTTCCGTTCCGGGGACATTGTGGAGCAGCAGCGTGGAGCCGGCCTTGCCTTCCATGTCGCCGCGGCGCAGCAGGTCGGAAAGGTAGCTGCGGGCGGCATTGTCGACGACTTCGGCAGGGACCGACAGCTTGCGCGGTTCGAAGACGCCGACGACGACGCAGGCGCCGCGCTGCTTTTCCGGGCTACCGCTTTTTATGCTAAATTCCACGTGCTGCTCCTTCAAATCGAATTGGGAAAAGCCGCGTTATTTCGTGGCCTGGATCGGATTCCTCGATTATCCCCAATCTTTTCGACAAAAGTCAAAATCCCGATGATCTTCCATCGCGCTGCCCTGAGGGAATTCACCCAAACGGCCGTTGCCGTCTTTGTGGCGCTTTTTGCAGTTTTGCTGACGACGCAGCTGATCCGCCTCCTGGGCCAGGCGGCCGGGGGGAAGATCGCCTCGGAATCGGTGGTGGCGCTGCTGGGGTTTGGCGCCATCAACTACCTGCCGGTGGTTTTGTCGCTGACCTTGTTCGTATCGGTCTTGCTGACCTTGTCGCGCGCCTACCGCGATTCCGAAATGGTCGTCTGGTTTTCGGCCGGTTTGTCGTTGACCGCCTGGGTGCGGCCGGTACTGAAATTCGCCCTGCCGCTGGTCGGGGCGATCGCGGTGTTGTCGCTGTTCCTGTCGCCCTGGGCCTTGACCAAGAGCACGGAATACCGGCAGCGCATGGACGAGCGCGACGATGCGACCCACGTCGCACCGGGGGCGTTCAACGAATCGGCCATGGCCGACCGGGTTTTTTTCGTCGAGGCGGTCGCCGGCGATGAAAGCCATGTCAAAAACGTGTTCATCAGTTCCTTTCAGCACGGCCGCCTCGGCATCATGGCGGCCGCGACCGGGCACAGCGAAGTCATGCCCAACGGCGACAAGTTCCTCGTTCTCGACCGCGGGCGGCGCTACGAAGGAACCGCCGGAACGGCCGAGTACCGCGTCATGGAATTCGAGCGTTATGCCGTTCGCACGGAAGCGAAGGAGACGCGCGGTATCGAGGAATCCGCCAAGAATCTGCCGGTCTGGGAACTGGTGCGCAATCCGTCGCCAGCCAACCTCGGCGAACTGCTCTGGCGGCTCGGCATTCCGTTGGCGGCCCTGAATCTGGCGCTGCTGGCGATTCCCCTGTCCTTCGTCAATCCGCGGGCGGGGCGTACCAACAATCTCATCTTCGCGCTCCTGACCTACATGATCTACAGCAACCTGATCAGCGTCAGCCAGGCGTGGGTGATCCAGGGCAAGCTGCGCTTCGAGATCGGCGTCTGGGCGGTGCATGTGGCCATGTTTGTCGCCTTGCTGCTGCTGTTCTCGCGCCGGGTATTCCCTCTTTCCTGGGGACGGATGTGGCGCTAGTCTCCAAGCTCAAGGTCTATGAGCGCTATCTGGCGCGGGAACTGTATGCGGCGACGGCGCTCGTGCTGGTTGCCTTTCTGGCGTTGTTCGCATTTTTCGACCTGATCCACGAATTCGAAGAACTCGGCAAGGGCGGCTATCAGTTGCAGCATGCGTTGATGTACGTGACGCTTACCGTGCCGGGGCGGGCGTACGAGCTTTTCCCGATCGCGGTCTTGATCGGGACGCTGTACGGGCTGACCCTGCTGGCACGCCATTCCGAAATAACCGTATTGCGCGCGTCAGGATTGTCTACGCGCGACATGCTCATCAGTCTGGGCAAGCTCGGTTCGGTCTTCGTGATACTGACCTTCGCCATTGGCGAATTCATCGCGCCACCCGCCGAGAGGGCCGCCCAGCAATTGCGCCTGAAGGCGACCAGTTCGCTGGTGGCACAGGAATTCCGTTCGGGTCTCTGGGTCAAGGACGAACTGTCTTTCGTCAACGTCCGCGACGTGCTGCCGGACGCCAGCCTGCGCCAGGTACGCATCTACGAGTTCGACCAGAAATATCAGCTACGTTCGATCAGCGAGGCGGAGACAGGGCAATTCTTCCCGCCCGACCGATGGATGCTGGCAAACGTGGTGCAGACACTGTTCGAGGGCGAAAGTGCGCGCGTGGCGAAAATTCCCACCGCCGAATGGCACTCGGCATTGAACCCCGACATACTTTCCGTGCTGATGGTGGTGCCGGAGCGGATGTCGCTGGTGACGCTCTATCTCTATGTTCGCCACCTCTCGGACAACCAGCAGAAAACCGAGCGCTACGAAATCGCGCTCTGGAAAAAGTTCTTCTATCCCCTGGCCGTGCTGGTGATGATGGCGCTGGCCCTGCCCTTCGCCTACACCCACGATCGGATGACGGCCGTGAGCATCAAGGTGTTTGCCGGCGTAATGATCGGCATCACCTTTCACATGCTGAACGGGCTGTTCTCCCACCTCGGGGTGATCAACAGTTGGCGGCCTTTCTTCGCCGCCATCACGCCGAGTGCGCTGTTTCTTCTGGCGGCCGGTGGAATGCTCTGGTGGGTCGAGCGCAGATAGCGCTTACGCCACGAACTCCAGGCGTGTGCCGGAAAGCCGGTCGTGCAGAAACTGCCTGTCGCGGTCGAATACGGCCCAAATGATTCCCGCACCGAAGAAAAACAGGCTCGGCCAGGCCAGCATGAAGCGCAACAGCAACTGGCCGCTGGACGCGGCGGTTCCATTGGCGGACCGCAACCGGATTTTCCAGGTCTGCATCGCCAGCGTTCTGCCGTTGTGGCGCCAGAACCAGAGAAAATAGCCGGCTATCACAAGGATGGCATAGACGAGCAGGATGCCGCGCGGCAGCATTGTTTCTGCGGCTACGCCGAGAATGATGTTGGGCACGAGGAAGACGAAGAAGAACACGCCGATGAGGAGCAGGAAGTCGTAAATCATGCTCGCCAGTCGGCGACGAATGCTGGGCGCAGGCAGCGGGGGCGAGGGCATGGAATTCATGCGCCTACTGTTGTTGCGCGGGAGTTGCGGCAGGCACCAGTGATTCGGCGGGCGTTGGCGCAGGGGGCGTCGCAGCCGGTGGGTTTGCGATAGACGGAGCGAGCGTCGCCTTGGTCGTCCTTCCGGGTTTCGGCTGGGGGCGGGTCTTGGCTGCCTCGTCCTTCAGGCGCTGCTTTTCCTCTTCGGGCAGCTGTTTGTATTCCTGCCATTTCTGCTTGATGGCTTCCTTGTGTTCCGGCGGGGCCTTTTGCAGGTTCTTGTATTTCTCACGTGCCGCCTTGCGTTCTTCCGGACTGAGTTTCACCCACTCGGTCATGCGGCGCTGAACGCGAGCCTGCTCTTCCGCATTCATTGCCGGATAACGCTGCGCAATGCCCAGCCATTTCTTTTGGCGATACGACTCCAGCTGCGACCATTCGCCCGCCAGCGGGGCCAGGATATGCTTTTGTTCGGGCGTGAGCTCGGACCACGCCGGTTGTCTTAACTGCGGGACAACGGCGTGTGCAGGCGGCGGGAGAGTGAGGCAGAGCGCTACTGCGACGACTGCGAGGGGCGTTCGAGCCATGCCTGGAAACCTTTGTCGAGATACGCGGCGGGAGGGAGGTCGTCCGCCAGCAGGGCGCTATCGATTTCCTCGTTTTCTGCAGCCTGCTCGAAATGGTTCCAGTAGTAGGAGAACACTACGCCAAGCATCAGTGCAAATGCGGCAATCAAGGTACGGCCGTAGGCCGGCAACGATTCGGTTGCAAAAAGACCCATGCCGGCAAGCCCCAGTCCGCCAACCGCAACTTCTTGATGAGTCAGCGCCTTCTGCCGTGCTTCGTACAGGCGGAGCGCGATCTTGCGGTCGAGCTGATCCACGCCCTGATCGAGAACCTGGCGAATCTTGTAGGCAAATAGTCGTTCGTCTTCGTTCATAGCTCAATACCTTTTGCCTTCAGGGCTTTTGCGAGGGTATGCGTAGCCCGGGAGCAGTGTGTCTTGACGCTGCCTTCCGAGCAGCCCATTGCTGCCGCCGTTTCGGCGATATCCATGTCTTCCCAGTAACGCATGAGGAAGGCTTCGCGTTGACGTGTCGGCAATTTTTCAACCTCTTTTTCAATTATTACAAGTACTTGTGATTGTTCAAGGTTTCCCGCCGGGGTGCCCAACGGATTCGATTCGTCCTCGGACTGCAAGGTTTCCAGCGGGTCGTCGTCATCTTCGTTGGACAGGGACGATAGCTGCGTGGTCCAGGTATTGCGCACCTTTTGGCGGCGGTAATAGTCGCGGATGGTGTTTTGCAGGATGCGCTGAAACAGCATTGGCAGCTCATCGACGGGTTTGTCGCCGTATTTTTCGGCCAGACGCATCATCGCGTCCTGGACGATATCCAGCGCAGCGGCCTCGTCGTGAACGGCAAACATCGCCTGCTTGAAGGCACGCCGCTCGATGGCGGCGAGAAAATCCGAAAGTTCGTTGCGAGAAGCCAGGAAGCAGTCCTTAACTCTTGTTCAATGCCGGTCAAAACCCGCAAGATACCTTGACCAATTGCGGGCGAGCCAGTAAGGTTACACGTTTCAGGCGAAATTCAGAGACTACGGAAAATGCAGTTGACCGGTGCGGAAATTGTAATCAGGTGCCTCCAGGAAGAAAAGGTCGATCATGTGTTCGGCTATCCCGGTGGATCGGTGTTGTTCATTTACGACGAATTGTTCAAGCAGGATCAGGTAAAACACATTCTTGTCCGCCATGAACAGGCAGCCGTGCATGCGGCCGACGCTTACTCGCGTTCTTCGCAGAAGATCGGCGTCTGCCTGGTGACCTCCGGACCGGGCGTAACCAACGCCGTGACCGGAATTGCGACCGCTTACATGGATTCGGTGCCGCTGGTGGTGCTGACCGGCCAGGTGCCGACCGCATACATCGGCCAGGATGCTTTCCAGGAAGCCGACACCGTCGGCATCACGCGTCCCTGCGTCAAGCACAATTTCCTCGTCAAGGACGTCAAGGATCTGGCGGCAACGATCAAAAAGGCGTTTTACCTCGCCAGGACCGGTCGGCCCGGCCCGGTGCTGGTCGATATTCCGAAGGACATCACCAACCACAAGTGCGAGTACGTCTATCCGAAGACGACCACCATGCGGTCCTACAATCCGGTGGTGAAGGGACACTCCGGCCAGATCAAGAAGGCCGTGCAGTTGCTGCTCGATGCCAAGCGGCCGATGCTCTATACCGGCGGCGGCGTGATTCTTTCCGATGCGGCCGACAAACTGACCAAGCTGGCCAAGATGCTCGGTTTCCCGATCACCCAGACGCTGATGGGGCTGGGCGGCTATCCGGCCACCGACGGCCAGCATCTCGGCATGCTGGGCATGCACGGCACCTACGAGGCCAACATGGCCATGCAGCACTGCGACGTGCTGCTGGCCATCGGCGCGCGCTTCGACGATCGCGTCATCGGCAATCCGGCGCATTTCAGCCAGGTGCAGCGCAAGATCATCCACGTGGATATCGACCCCTCGTCGATCTCCAAGCGCGTCAAGGTCGACGTGCCCATCGTCGGCAATGTGCCCGAGGTGCTCGATGAACTCATCAAGCAGCTCGAAGCGGCCGAAGCCAGGCCCGACGCCAAGTCGCTGGCTTCCTGGTGGAAGGATATCGACGGCTGGCGCAGCAAGAAGAGCCTCAAGTACAAGCAGGGCAAGGAATTCATCATGCCCCAGTACGTCGTCGAGAAGCTTCATGAGGTTACCGGCGGCGACGCCATCGTCTGCTCGGACGTCGGCCAGCACCAGATGTGGGCGGCGCAGTACTACAAGTTCGACAAGCCGCGGCGCTGGATCAATTCGGGCGGCCTCGGCACCATGGGCTTCGGCCTGCCCGCGGCGATGGGCGCGCGCTTCGCCAACCCGAAGGCGACGGTCGCCTGCGTCACCGGCGAAGGCTCGATCCAGATGAACATCCAGGAATTGTCCACCTGCAAGCAGTTCCGCCTGCCGATCAAGATCATCTGCCTGAACAACGGCTACCTCGGCATGGTGCGCCAGTGGCAGGAGATGTTCCACGGCAACCGCTATTCGGAATCCTACGTCGATGCATTGCCCGATTTCGTCAAGCTCGCCGAGGCTTACGGCCATGTCGGCATGCGCATCGAGAAGCCGGGCGACGTCGAAGGCGCGCTGAAGGAAGCCTTCGTCAAGCACAAGGACGAGCTGGTCTTCCTCGATTTCCGCACCGATCCGACGGCCAACGTCTTCCCGATGGTGGCGGCGGGCAAGGGCCTGTCCGAAATGATCCTGGCGGAGGACCTGTAACCATGCGCCACATCATTTCCATCCTGATCGAAAACGAATCCGGCGCGCTGTCGCGCGTTTCCGGCCTGTTCTCCGCCCGCGGCTACAACATCGAGTCGCTGACCGTGGCGCCGACCGAAGATCCCTCGCTGTCGCGCATGACCATCGTCAGCCGCGGCTCTGACGACGTCATCGAGCAGATTACCAAGCAGCTCAACAAGCTGATCGATATCGTCAAGGTCGTCGATCTTTCCGAAGCAGCCCACATCGAGCGCGAACTCATGCTCGTCAAGGTGCGCGCCACCGGCAAGGACCGCGAGGAAATGAAGCGCGTCGCCGACATCTTCCGCGGCCGCATCATCGACGTCACCGATTCGACGTATGTCATCGAACTGACCGGCAACGGCTCCAAGCTCGATGCCTTCCTCGGTGCCATCGACGCGACGCTGATACTCGAAACGGTTCGTACCGGCGTTTGCGGCATTGGCCGCGGCGACCGCATTCTCAAGGTTTGAAGTCCCGCCGCCGGCTTTCTGCCGGCGGCCATCCACTCGCTACAGGGGAATTACATGAAAGTCTATTACGACAAGGACGCTGACCTGTCGCTCATCAAGGGCAAGAAGGTCACCATCGTTGGTTACGGCTCCCAGGGCCATGCCCACGCCCAGAACCTCAAGGATTCCGGCGTCAAGGTCACGGTCGCGCTGCGCAAGGGCGGCGCTTCTTGGGACAAGGCCAAGAAGGCCGGTCTCAAGGTCGAGGAAATCGCCAAGGCCGTCAAGGATGCCGACGTCGTCATGCTGCTGCTGCCCGACGAGACCATCCCGGAGGTCTACAACGGCGAAGTCGCCCCGAACATGAAGAAGGGCGCGGCTCTGGCCTTCGCCCACGGTTTCAACGTGCATTACAATCAGGTGGTGCCGCGCACCGACGTCGACGTCATCATGATCGCCCCCAAGGGCCCCGGCCACACGGTGCGTTCCGAATACCTCAAGGGCGGCGGCGTGCCGTCGCTGATCGCGGTCTATCAGGACAAGTCCGGCAAGGCCAAGGACATCGCGCTGTCGTACGCGGCGGCCAACGGCGGCACCAAGGGCGGCGTCATCGAGACCAATTTCCGCGAGGAAACCGAGACCGACCTGTTCGGCGAGCAGGCCGTGTTGTGCGGCGGCGTCGTCGAGCTCATTAAGGCCGGCTACGAAACGCTGACCGACGCCGGCTACGCGCCGGAAATGGCCTATTTCGAATGCCTGCACGAGGTCAAGCTGATCGTCGACCTGATCTACGAAGGCGGCATCGCCAACATGAACTACTCGATTTCCAACAACGCCGAATACGGTGAGTACGTCACCGGCCCGAAGGTAATCGGCTGGGAAGCCCGCGAAGCCATGCAGGAATGTCTGAAGAACATCCAGAACGGCGAATACGCCAAGCGCTTCATCCTCGAAGGGCGCACCAACTACCCCGAGATGACCGCGCGCCGTCGCCTGACGGCCGATCATCCGATCGAGAAGGTCGGTGCCCAACTGCGCGACATGATGCCCTGGATCAAGAAGAACAAGCTCGTTGATCAGAGCAAGAACTAAGTTTTCCCTTTTTGCTGTAAACCAAGGGCACAGCAGGGCTGTGCCCTTGTCGTCTGGAGGACTAGCTCGATGAGCCAATACCCGCATCCGATCATCGCCCGCGAAGGCTGGCCGTTTCTGGGCATCAGCCTGGGTTTTGCGCTCATGGTGACCGGCTCGGCCGGTGTGCTGTGGGCCTCGCCGTTGTGGCTTTTCTTCATCTTCTGCGTGCAGTTCTTTCGCGATCCCGCACGGCCGGTGCCACAGGGAGCCAAGGACGTGCTCTCGCCGGCCGACGGCCGCATCGTCGCCATCGAGCCGGTGCGCGACCCCTGGCGCGATTGCGAGGCGCTCAAGGTCAGCGTGTTCATGAACGTGTTCAACGTGCACTCGAATCGCAGCCCGGTCGACGGCGAAGTCGTTCAGCGCTGGTATCACCCCGGTGCCTTCGTCAACGCGGCGCTGGACAAGGCGTCGGTCGAGAACGAGCGCAACGCCTTGCACATTCGCAGCAGCACGGGACACGATCTCACCTGCGTGCAGGTGGCTGGACTGATCGCCCGCCGCATCCTTTGCTACGTCAATGCCGGTACTCCGCTGGTACGCGGCCAGCGCTACGGTTTCATCCGTTTCGGCTCGCGTGTCGACCTCTACCTGCCGACCGACAGCCGGGTCAAGGTCACCATCGGCGACAAGGTGCGTGCGACCTCGACGGTACTGGCCGAACTGCCGTAACGCTCCCTTCTGCAGCGCGAGTTGCTGCGGGCGGAGAAAAACGTAAAAATTGCGGAACCATTGCGGGCGGCTGTCGTCGAATCACGCGATTCCCTTGTGCGGCAAAGCGAGCGGATACCGCAAGCGGGCCCGCGAGGGGATACCGGTCGAAGCTTTTATGGCCCGGTTTTTGGCGTAGAATGAAAATATGGTTGTAACTCCGGCAAGTCGGAGACGTTCTGGACAGGGGTTCGATTCCCCTCACCTCCACCACAGGGGGGGTGTACTGGTTTCGACAGGGCGGACAAAGACGCGCAGGCAACCCGTCAGGCGATCGACGTTAATGAAGCAAATCTCTAAACGCCAACGATGAGCGTTTTGCACTGGCCGCTTAAGGTCTATGCCGAGGCTGCTGGAGCCTTGTAACCAAAGAAAGCCGGTGGGGACTTCGGTCCCCACCGTTATTTTCAGCGGCTGCCGTTTACCTGGATTCTGGACGAATCCGGCCGGCGGTTGAGCTTCCTAGTTGCCGCCCGCCGCCTTGCAGTTGGCGAAAGAGGTTGCCGAGCCGTCCGCCAGCGAGGCTTCGCTGCCGTTGATGTCGAGAACGGCGATGCCGTTGCCGTAGCGCGTGCCGGACTCCGCGGCTGTCTTGTCGAGCCGGAATTCCCGCTCGGGAAGAATGACCCAGGCGGCGGAGCCGTTGTCGAGATAGCGCACATGGAAGCGCTTACCCCCCTGGCATTGGAATTCGGTTGCGTTGGCGGGAGGGCGCGACCGATCCTGCACTTTCTCGCCGCCGAAAGGCCAGACATTTACATTCACGCTGCCGCAACCCGCGACGAAAGTGGCGAGGCACACGGCGGCAGGCAAGGCCGTGGCGATGAATTTGTTTCCCATGTGAATTCGTCCGCTTTTCAGAGAAGCGCATGTTGCCACAGTTCGGCAGGCTTTTCGGGCGATTGGAAAAGGGCCATGCGCCTTGCGCTTTTGCCCCGATGGTCTAGCCTTGCTTTATCGTGGCGAGACTATCAAAGGGGGAGCGAATCATGTGCAGCTTCGATACGGTTATCTACCCGTGCCCCGTCCTCGGCGATTGGGTCCGTACGGATCAGACCCGGGAAGATTGTCATCGCGAGCACCGGTGCGAAACGGATGGGGTGTGTCCCGTCGAGAAGTATTTTGTCAGCGCGTCGTTCATGAACGATGAGGTGTCTTCCAGGCGGCACGGGTTGATCAATCTGCTTGCCGGGCACGTCTGAAACGCGGGGCGTGCGGTATTACTTCATGCGTTTGTTCCTGGCGTCGATTTCGCCGCGCAGCTTGGCGTTGCGCTTGGCGTTCTTCCGCCGGTAAAGGAACGACGTGACCACGATCAATCCGCCGTAGAAGAGCACGAACGGCAGATAAGCGACCCCCGCGTTCATGTAGATCACCACGGGCGAACAGAGGATGCCGATGCCCACCAGCATGCCGAAAACCCCGCTTTCGCCAAGGCCTGATAAAAGGCCGAGAGCCATTCCTGACAGCAACCATACCGACCAGTGAAGACTTGGTTCCATCCGGGTTGTCCTGTAAAAAATCCGATGATAGGCGATGTCGCCCGCGTGGCGGGCAACGATACGCCGAAATGATCGCACCGGGTAGCCCCGGACCGGTGCCGGGGACTCCCCGCATCGATGTTATCGTTCCTCCGGTGGCTTGATGGCGCGGAATCCGCGCCACAGCAGCAGGTCGTAGGCGATCTTCATGCCGGCGCCGATGAACAGCGGTACGCCCAGAGTCACGGCCTGCATCAGCCAGCCGGCGAATGCCGGCGCCACGGCCCAGCCGCCGATGCGCACCAGATGGGTGACTCCGGAAGCGAAGGTGCGCTCTTCGGGCGCCACCATGGCCATGACATACGATTGCCGTGTCGGCACGTCCATTTCGACCAGTCCTTCGCGCAGCAGGAACAGGAGCGCCGCCACCGGAAAGTTCGGTGCGAAGGCGACGCTGGCCAGCAGCAGGCTGGACGGGATGTGGGTGAACACCATCGTATTGACCAGGCCGATGCGTGACGCCAGCCAGGCGGCGGCCAGGTGCGAAAAGGCATTGAGCACGCGTGCAGCGAAGAACAGTGCCGCAATCCATGTCGCCGAGACGGCGAAACGTTCGAAGAAGAACCAGGACAGCAGCGCCGAACCGAGAAAGCCGCCAGCGACGCTGTCGATGGCGAAGAGCGCCGAAATGCGCCAGACGATGCGCCGGCTTTGCGGCGACAGGGCGATGCGTTCCGTTCGCGCCGGCGCTTCGGCGGTGGCCGACAGCCGCAGGTAAAGTGGCACACCGGCGGCCAGCAGCGCGGCATAGAGCAGGAAGGCGCCGCGATAGGCGGCGTCGTCGTCGCCCAGCAGGGCGGGCAGGGCGGCCAGCAGGGCCCCGAGCGCATGGCCCACGTCCAGCGCCATGTTGTAGCGGGCGAAGACGCCGGTGCGGCCCGCGTCGTCGGTGGTCGCCGGCAGGATCGCCTGCTCCAGGACCAGCGCCGCGCCGCGGTCGCGGCCCATGCCATTGACCATGCCAAGGAAGGCGGCAGCGACGACGGGAACAACGGCTCCGCCCGGTGCCAGCGCCAGGATCATCCCGCCGCCTGCGCCAAGCAGTGCGAGCATGGCCAGCATGCGCCGCCGCCCGAGCCGGTCGCCGCGCAGGGAGACCAGCAGCAGCGCCAGCGTGGCGCCGACCAGGCCGGCGGAAATCGTCACGCCGAGCAGGGCGGCATCGAAGCCGAGCCGGCCGAGGTGCAGCCCCAGCAATACCCCGGCCATGCCGGTAGCGAGCGCGCGCAGGAAGGCGGCGGTATAGATCAGGCGGTTGTCCATGTCTTGTAATGTTTATAACTATTGCGTAGACTATGCTACATGAGCAATGCAACGCAATGGCTGTTGTTGATCGCAAGCCTGCCGACCCGGCCGGCGGCGGCGCGCATGCGTCTGTGGCGGGGAGTGAAGGCTCTCGGTTGTGCGGCATTGCGCGACGGCGCCTATCTTATGCCCGATGTGGCGGCCAGCACCGAGCTGGCGCGCCTGGCCCGGGAAGTGAATGAGGCCGGCGGCACCGCCGAGATCGTCCGCATAGCGGCCACGAACGACGCGCAGGCCGGCCGATTCCGTGCTCTCTTCGATCGCAGCGCCGACTACGGCCGGCTGCTCGGCGCCATCGCCGCGGCAAACGCCGACGAGAAGACGGTCCGCGCCCTGCGCCGGGATTACGCCAGCATTGCCGCCGGCGACTTCTTTCCCGGCGAGGCGCAACAGCAGGCGCTGGCGGCGCTGACTACTCTGGAAGCGGCAGTCAGCGGCGAACCCGCCACGCGCGCCGGTGCCGTGGAACGCCTTGATCGCAAGGACTATCAGGGCCGCGTCTGGGCGACGCGGCGGCATCTCTGGATCGACCGCATGGCCAGCGCCTGGCTGATCCGCCGCTGCATCGACCGGAAGGCGAAGTTTGTCTGGCTGACCAATCCCAAGCGCTGCCCGAAAGATGCCCTGGGTTTCGATTTCGACGGCGCTGCCTTCACCCATGTCGGCAATCGCGTCAGCTTCGAAGTGCTGGCGGCGAGCTTCGGCCTTGACGCCGATCCCGCCATCGCCCGTATCGGCGCACTGGTGCATGCCCTCGATGTCGGCGGCGTGCCGGTCGCGGAAGCCGCCGGCATCGAAGCCATACTGGCCGGCGCCCGCGAGCGTTGCAGCGACGACGATGCCCTGCTTGCCGAAGCCTGCCGGATTTTCGATGCACTTCATACCGCGTTCCTGAAGGAAAACTCTCATGACTGACACTTCCGCGCCGCCGCCCGTAACCCTGGGCGAGGCCTTCGGCTATTGGCTGAAGCTGGGTTTCATCAGCTTCGGCGGCCCGGCCGGGCAGATTGCGCTGATGCATCAGGAACTGGTCGAGAAGCGACGCTGGATTTCCGAACGCCGCTTCCTGCATGCCCTCAACTACTGCATGCTGCTGCCGGGGCCCGAAGCGATCCAGCTCGCCATCTACATCGGCTGGCTGATGCATCGCGTGCGCGGCGGCGTGATGGCCGGCGTGCTGTTCTTCCTGCCGTCCTTCTTTCTGCTGGTGGGTCTGGGCTACGTCTATCTCGCTTTCGGCGAAGTACCCGCGGTGGCCGGCATTCTCTACGGCATGAAGCCGGCCGTCACCGCCGTTGTGCTGTTCGCCGCCTGGCGCATCGGTTCGCGCGCGCTGAAGAACAACCTGCTGTGGGCGATGGCGGCGGCGGCCTTCGTCGCCATCTTCGCCTTTGACGTACCGTTCCCGGCCATCGTGCTGGCGGCGGGCGTCATCGGCTATGTCGGCGGGCAGATGGCACCCGACAAGTTCAAGGCCGGCGGCGGGCATAGTGCCGCTGGCAAAAGCTATGGCGCGGCCATCATCGACGACGACACGCCGACGCCGGATCACGCCCGCTTCACCAAGGGGCGCTTTGCCGCGCTGGTAATCGTCGGTCTTGTCATCTGGACTGTGGCGCTGGGCCTGCTTGCCGCCGCCTGGGGCTGGCGCGGCGACCTGACGCAGATGGGCTGGTTCTTCACCAAGGCGGCGCTGCTGACCTTCGGCGGTGCCTA
>CAZWFC010000062.1:0-16440 GCA_964632965.1 uncultured Rhodocyclaceae bacterium | reverse complement strand
AACCGGCGCATTGCCGACCGACATCGAGCAACAGGTCAACGACAGCATTGGCCGATAAGCACGCATTGAGCATCGCACTGGCAGTGCCGGCGGAAGAATTTGGCGCCCTGGTACATCGCTGAGTCCATTCTCCTGATTAGAAAATGCACACATTTCCAGGAGACCAAGTCCTGGTGCTGGTCTTCAGCCGTTTCGAGTTCAGAACTGAGTGCAAGAAGTTCGAAACTCAATGAAAGCCGACAATCGGTCCGACAAATCCAACCAAAACCCGAGCGTTTCAGTCGGGAACTTGCTAGACTATTAGCACTCAAATGTGCCGAGTGCTAATATTTAGCTTGAAGGAGGACTCGTTATGAGCAATGCCCTGACTCTTGCCCAATTCTCGATGCCGTCTGCGACGGGTAGTCTGGAGGCTTACATCCAGACGGCCAACCGCGTGCCGATGCTGACGGAGAGCGAGGAATTGGCGCTTGCCCGCAGACTCCGCGACGATGGCGACGTCGATGCCGCGCGCCAGTTGGTGCTGTCGCATCTGCGTCTGGTGATCGCCGTTGCCCGCGGCTATCTCGGCTACGGCCTGCCCCACGCCGACCTGATCCAGGAAGGCAACATCGGCCTGATGAAGGCGGTCAGACGCTTCGATCCCGAACGCGGCGTGCGGCTGGTGTCGTTCGCCATGCACTGGATCAAGGCCGAGATACACGAATACGTGCTGAAGAACTGGCGGCTGGTGAAGATCGCCACCACCAAGGCACAGCGCAAGCTGTTCTTCAACCTGCGCAGCATGAAGCGCGGGCTGGGTACGCTCGGGCCTGCCGAAGTCGCGTCGATGGCGCAGACCCTGGGCGTCAAGCCGGAAGAAGTCGTCGAGATGGAAAAACGCATCACGGGCGGCGACGTGTCGCTGGAGCCGACGTCGGAGGACGACGAGGAGCGTTATTCCCCCATCGCCTACCTCGCCGCCGATGCCGGCAGCGAGCCGACCGCGATCATCGAACGCAAGGAGCACGACCGCCTCGAAAGCGAAGGCCTGGGTTCCGCGCTGGCCAGCCTCGACGAGCGCAGCCGCACCATCGTCCAGCGCCGCTGGCTGGTGGAGGACGGCGCGGAGGCCGCCACGCTGCACGAGCTGGCCGCCGAATACGGCGTCTCGGCGGAGCGCATCCGCCAGATCGAAGCCAAGGCCCTGCAGAAGATGAAGGGCGTGCTGGCCCCGCTGGCTTAAGCCGAGCCTTTCGCTTCCTCGACGGGCAGCTGCGGCTGCCCGTTTTGTTTCCGGTCCTCGCCGTAGCCGTAGGGATGCCAGTCGGCGGCCACCGTCGGCGGCGTCGGCCAGTTGCCGTGCGGCGGCGGCGAGACCGTCGTCCATTCCAGGGACATCGAGCCCCAGGGGTTGTCGCCGGCCGGCTTGCCCCGGGCGGCGCCGATGATCCAGTTGAGCACGGCGATGGCGAAGCCCAGCCCGAGGATGCCGGCGCCCACGGTCATCATCTGGTGCGCATGCTCGAACTGCGGAAACTGCGCGTAGTCGTAATAGCGGCGCGGCATGCCCTGGACGCCGATGCCCATCATGATCCAGAAGACGATGTTGACGCCGACGAAGGTCAGCCAGAAGCCGGCCTTGCCCCAGAACTCGTTGTACATGCGCCCGGTGATCTTGGGGAACCAGTAATAGACGCCGCCGAAGATGGCGAAGGTGCCGGCCACCGCCATGACGTAATGAAAATGGCCGACGACGTAGTAGGTGTCGGACAGGTGCAGGGTCAGCGCGGTGAGCGCGAGCGGGATGCCGGTGAGGCCGCCGATGAGGAACAGGAAGATCACGCCCAGGGCGTAGAGCATGGGCGTCTCGAAACTGATGGCGCCCTTGTAGAGCGTGCCGACCAGACCGATGACCATGAGGCCCACCGGCACCGAGATCAAGAGCGTCGTCACCATCTGGCCGATGCGTATCCAGTCGGCCATGCCCGAGACGTAGAGGTGATGCACCCAGACCACGCCCGAGAGCGCGAGGATGCCGCCGATGCCGCCGTACACCACCATCGGGTAGTTGAAGACGCGGTTGCGCGCGAAGGTGGCGACGATCTCGTAGACGACGCCGAAGAAGGGCAGGAAGATCACATACACCGCCGGGTGCGAGTAGAACCAGAACAGGTTCTGGTAGGTCAGCACGTCGCCGCCGGCGGCCGGGTCGAAGAAGTGCGTGCCGAGATACTTGTCGAAGCTGATCAGCGTGACGGCCGTACCCAGCACCGGCACGAAAATGAGTTGCAGCACGAAGGCGGCGACGATGCACCAGACGAAGATATTGAGCTTGTTCCAGGTCATGCCCGGCGCGCGCATGTAGGCGACGGTGGTGAGGAAGTTCACGCCACCGAGGATGGAGGCGAAGCCGAGTATCAGCACGGTGAAGGTATAGAAAGCGGTGTTGCCCGAGGTGAGGATCGAATACGGCGGATAGGCGGTCCACATCACGTCGGGCGGATCGGGCAGGAAGAAGGTCAGCAGCGCCAGGACGATGCCGACGTAGAACAGCCACACCGAGAGGGCATTGACGCGCGGGAAGGCGACGTCCTTCGCGCCTATCATCAGCGGAATGCAGTAGTTGGCGAAAAAGCCCGTCAACGCGGGGATCTGGAAGCCGAGGATCATGATCGCGCCGTGCGCGTAGAGCCAGACGTTGTACTGCGTCGGGTTGGCGGTGAGAGTCGGGCCGAGGGCGGACAACTCGATGCGCATCAGCATCGCCATGATGCCGGCGATGGCGAAGGCGGCCATGGAGCCGATCAGGTAGAGCACGCCGACGCGCTTGTGGTCGGTGGTGAAGATCCATTCCTTGAGATTCATGTCCGCTCTCCCTTACGCAGTCTTTCTTGTTTTCTTCGGCGCCGGCGGCGGCGCGAGCTTGGCCGCCTCGCCCGCGTACCATGCGGCGAACTCCTGCGGCGGCAGGACGATCACCTTGCCGGCCATGTACGAGTGCATGACGCCGCAGAATTCGGCGCAAGTCACCAGATGCTCGCCCGGCACTTTCGGATAGAACCAGAGATAGGTGACGCGCCCCGGCATCGAGTCCTCCTTGACGCGGAAGTCGGGGATGAAATGGCTGTGCAGCGTGTCGCGGCTGGTCATGCGCAGCAGCACGGCCTTGCCGGCCGGCACGCGCAATTCGTTCTGCGCCTGCACGCCGTTGGGGTAGGTGTAGTCCCAGCTGTACATGCCGGATTCGAGCCGCACCTCCAGCCGGTCGGCCGGCACATCGCGGTAGGTGTTCCAGAGCTGCCAGCCGTTGGCGGCGAGATAGAAGTCGTCGGCCATGAAGACGAAGGTCGGCAGCGCCACCCAGGCCACGGCGGCGGCGACGGACAGCTTCGGCGCCGTGCCCTGCTGCCGGTCGGGCCGGCGCCGGTAGCGGAAGATGAACCAGGCCGCCAGCAACGCGAACAGCACGCCGATGACGGTGATGTCGAAAATCACGGTGTGCCAGAGCGCGTCCCAGCCCGCTGCGGGGTCCCTGATGTCAGCCATGCGCCATCCTCCTTCTACGGTAAGCCCATGCACCCAGAGCCATCGCGGCCAGGCCGGACAGCAGCGAACCGATGCCGGCCAGCAGCGGCGTATTCCACTGGTAGCGGCCCTCGGCGTAGTTGAAGCTGAAGCAGGCGCCGGTCATCATGTCGAACACGGCGGTGGAATTCGCGATGCGTCCCCAGTCGGCGTCGATCAATGCCAGTTCGACGTTGCGCGCGTCGAGGCGGAAGCCGTAGAGGTAGCGGGCGACGCGGCCTTCGGGCGTGAGGAAGACGATCACGTTCGGATGCAGGAAGGCCTTGGCGCCGTCGGACCAGAAGAAGCGGAAGCCGACATCGCCGGCGAAGCGCTCGGTGGCGCGGTCCGCCAGCACGGCGTGGCGCCAGCCTTCCAGGCCGGACGTCTTGCCGACGGTCCTGGCGACGAAGTCGGCTGCCGTGTTCTCGCTGTCCCGGGCGTCGAAGGAAACCGTGAGCACGTTGTAGTCGCGGCCGGGACGGAAACGCTCGACCTTGGCCAGCACCTTGGCGAGTTCGCTGTTCATCGTCGGGCAGGAACCGTCGCAACCGAAGTAGGAGAGCAGCAGGATGGTCGGCTTGCCGAACAGTTCGCCCAAATGGAAACGCCGGCCGGCGGCATCCACCAGGGCCGTGCCGCCGGCCAGCGGCTGGCCGAGATGGCGCGGCTCGTCGATGCGCAGGATGGCGGGGTCGGTGGTGCTGTCGGACGCAGGCATCCCCACGGCCCAGGCGCTCGCCGCTGCCGCCAGCCACAGGGTTGCGAGGAAGCGTTTCACCAGTAATAGACCTGCGAGACGACGAAGAACCAGATGATGTCGACGAAATGCCAGTAAAGCCCGGCCGTGCGCATGAAGCCGGGCGAGGCGCCGCGGCCGAAGGCCGCCGGCAGGCCGGCGAGGAAGATGCTGAGGCCGACGATAACGTGGGCGCCGTGGAAACCGGTGATGGTGAAGAAGAAGGTGCCGAAGATGTTGGTGCCGATGTTGAAGCCGGCGTGCATCAGGTGCTGCCACTCGAACATCGACATGCCGAGGAACCCCAGGCCCAGCGCGATGGTGGCGAGCAGCCAGAGGCGGAAACCAGTGGTGTCGCCGCGGTCGAGACGGTGCTCGGCATAGTGGATGGTCAGGCTCGAACTCACCAGCACCGCCGTCATCACCAGCGGCATCAGGCGCGGCAGCTCGACCGTGCCCGCCGGCGGCCAGGCCGGCTCGGCGAGGCGCAGGAACCAGTAGAGGACGAAGAAGGAGACGAAGATCATCGCCTCGGCGAGGATGAACCAGCCCATGGCGCCGTAGGACAGGCCCTCGCCCTTGCCCATCGCCTCGCTGACCCAGCCGGCGACGCCGGCGAGGATCAGCGGCACGCCCAGCCCCAGCGCGATCACGGCATAGAACGGCTGGTGATAGACGAAGTGGAAGGAAAACGCGATCGGCAGCGCGAAGAAAATGCCGAAGCTGATGACGAACGGCCAGACGCTGGTGTCCCAGTGGGCCGCGCCGTGGACGGCCGCGTGATGCGTGTTTCCGTGCGCCATGTCTCTCTCCGTTGTACGGACTCCCGAGGGAATACCTGTTTGGTTTGGCTGCAACTGTTGAAACCGCCTGCGGAATCCAATATATTGAATCCGACAGAAAAACTCAACTATTCATTCGGGAGGAGAGATCATGGCCGGGACGACCCGCACGCTGCTCGCAGTCCTGATCGCTACGGCCAGCCTCGCGGCCGAAGCGGCAGGCAATCCCGAAGCCGGACGGCAGAAGGCGGCGGCCTGCATGGCCTGCCACGGGCCGGACGGCAACAGCCCGGCCGACATGTGGCCCAAGCTCGCGGGGCAGTTGCCCGAGTACATCGTCAAGCAGTTGCAGGACTTCAAGGCCGGGCGGCGGCAGGACGAGCAGATGTCGCCGCAGGCGGCGAACCTGACGGAAATCGACATGGCGGACATCGCCGCCTTCTTCGCCGCCCAGACCGTCAAGCCCGGCGAAGCGGACAAGAGCAAGCTGGCGCTCGGCGAACAAATCTACCGCAAGGGCAAGGGCCGGCCGGTGCCGGCGACCGCCTGCCTCGGCTGCCATGGCCCGGCGGGCGCCGGCAACCGGGACTGGGGCAAGACCCAGTCGCGCGTGCCGACCGTCCTGGCGCCGGCCATCGGCGGCCAGCACGCGGCCTATCTGGAAAAGCAACTGAAAGCCTATCGCGACGGCCAGCGCGGCAACGATGCCGCCGGGGTCATGCGCGAACTCGCGCGCGGGCTCACCGACCATGAGGTGGCGGCGCTGGCCGCCTATGTCGCGACGCTGAAGCGCTAGGGTCTGTTTACATTCAGGCGACGTGCGCGCCGCTGATTTTGAGGTACTGGTTGCCGAGGGCGTCCAGCAATTTGGCGTGCACGCCGCCGAAGCCGCCGTTGCTCATCACCAGCACCTGGTCGCCGGCCCTTGCGGCGCCGGCAATGGCTGCGATCAACGCATCAAGATCGTCGAACGTGGCGGCTTTTTCGCCCATCGGCGCCAAAGCCTCTGCCGCATCCCAGCCCAGATTCTTCGCATAGCAAAACACCTGGTCGGCGGCGGCAAGGCTGTCCGGCAACTGGGCCTTCATGGTGCCGAGCTTCATGGTGTTCGAGCGCGGCTCCAGCACGGCGAGAATGCGCGCCGCCCCGACCTTGCGCCGCAAGCCTTCGATGGTGACGGCGATGGCCGTGGGGTGGTGGGCGAAATCGTCATAGACCGTGACGTTGCGCACCGTGCCGCGCACTTCGAGGCGGCGCTTGACGCCCTTGAAGCTGGCGAGCGCCTTGAGGCCGACCGCCACCGGCACGCCGGCATGGCGCGCCGCGGCCAGGGCCGCCAGGGCGTTGGCGCGGTTGTGGGCGCCGGGCAGGACCAGGCGCGTCTTGCCAACAGGTTTGCCGGCGAGGCTGACGGCGAATTCGTCGGCGGCATCCGGCTCGCCGGCCTGCCAGCCATCGGCGGCGTCGAACCACTCCACCGGCGTCCAGCAGCCGCGCGCCAGCACGCGCTTCAGGGAATCCTCCCGGCCGTTGGCGACAACCAGCCCCTGCCCCGGTAAAGTACGCACCAAATGATGGAATTGCGTCTCGATAGACGCGAGATCGGAGAAGATATCGGCGTGATCGAACTCAAGATTATTGAGGATCGCCGTGCGCGGACGGTAATGGACGAACTTCGAACGCTTGTCGCAGAAAGCGGTGTCGTACTCGTCGGCTTCGATGACGAAGAAGGGGGAATCGGTCAGGCGGGCGGATACGCCGAAATCCTGCGGCACGCCGCCGACCAGAAAGCCGGGATCGAGTCCGGCCTCTTCGAGTATCCAGGCCAGCAGGGACGTGGTGGTGGTCTTGCCGTGAGTGCCCGCTACGCCCAGGACCCAGCGATTGCGCAGAATATTGTCGGCCAGCCACTGCGGCCCCGAGACATAGGACAGATTGCGGTTGAGGATTTCTTCGAGCAGCGGGTTGCCGCGCGAAATGGCGTTGCCGACGACGAACAGATCGGGCGCCAGCGCCACCTGGTCGGCGCCGTAGCCCTCGACCAGGGCTATGCCCTGCGCTTCGAGCTGGGTGCTCATCGGCGGATAGACATTGGCGTCGCAGCCGGTGACGCGGTGTCCCGCCGCCCGGGCCAGCAGGGCAATGCCGCCCATGAAGGTTCCGCAGATGCCCAGAATGTGAATATGCATGTAACACCCGGCGTGCAATAATGGTCCGGGATTCTAACCGAAGCCTCCGACCATGCCCCGCCGCAAGCCCTCCGCCGCCAACGGCAGTCACCTGCGCCGCGAAATCGCCAGCGTCGCCGCCCGCATGATGGCCGAAGACGGCATCGGCGATTACGGCTTTGCCAAGCGCAAGGCCGCCAAGAGCTTGGGTTCGGAAGACGGCGAAGTGCTCCCGACCAACGAGGAAGTCGAAACCGAACTGCGCGCCTACCAGTCGCTTTACCAGGACGAAGAGCAGCCCGAACGCTTGCGCGACCTGAGAACGGCGGCGCTGGCGCTGATGAAGTTCCTCGCCGACTTCCATCCCTACCTGACCGGTGCGGTCGCCGACGGTACGGCCGGACGCTATTCCGGCATCGAGATCGATCTTTTCGCCGACAGCGCCAAAGACGTCGAGATCATGCTGCTATCGAACAACATCGTCTACGATCCCGACGAAAACATCCGCAACCGGCCGGATGCGCCCGAAGCCCGGCTGCGCCTCGACTGGGATGGCGTGCCGGCGCTGCTTTCCGTCTTCCCCTTCGTCGCCAAACGCCGCCAGCAGCGCAACCCGCACACCGGCCGCACGCCGATCCGGGCGCGCATCGAGGCGGTCGCCGCTCTGCTGAAATAAGCCCAGACTGGACAACGTGCATCGATTTGCGGCAAACTAGCGCCCATGTCCAAGCAAACCAGCCGACAAAAGACCTCGCCCGAGGGCGCCCCGGTACCGCGCATTCTGGTACTGCACGGGCCCAACCTCAACCTGTTGGGGCGACGCGAACCCGAAATCTATGGTCATACCACGCTTGCGGACATTCATGCCGCGATGGAAGCGCGCGGCCGCGCCGCCGGCGTGCAGATCGAAAGCTTCCAGAGCAACAGCGAAGGCGAGCTGATCGATCGCGTCCAGGCGGCCGCGGCCGAGGGCATCGAATTCATCGTCATCAACCCGGGCGGCTATACCCACACCAGCGTCGCCCTGCGCGACGCGCTCTCCGGCGTGGCCATACCGTTCATCGAAGTGCATCTCTCGAACATCCACGCCCGGGAGGCCTTCCGTCAACATTCGTATTTTTCCGACATCGCCGTCGGCGTCATCTGCGGCCTCGGCGCCCAGGGCTATGAACTGGCCCTGGAAGCGGCGCTGGCACGCATCCGCCGTTCCTGACCGGCACCCGGGCGTAGCGCCCGCCGATTTGTAGGGAGTCAAACCAGTATGGATCTCAGAAAACTCAAGACCTTGATCGACCTCGTCCAGAACTCGGGGATTTCGGAACTCGAAATCAGCGAGGGCGAGGAGAAAATCCGCATCGCCAAGCATTTCAGCGCCCCGGCGCCGACGACCGTCATGATGGGCGCCGCTGCCCCCGCGGCCATGCACCCGGCCCCCGCCGCCGCCAGCACGCCCGCGGCCGAAGCCGCGCCGGCCGCCATCCCCGAAGGGAAGATGGTCAAGGCCCCCATGGTCGGCACCTTCTACCGCTCCGGCAGCCCCGGCTCCGCCGCCTTCGTCGAAGTCGGCCAGTCCTTCAAGGAAGGCGATACCCTCTGCATCATCGAAGCCATGAAGCTCATGAACGAGATCGAAGCCGAAGTATCGGGCACCATCAAAGCCATCCTGGTCGAAAACGGCCAGCCGGTCGAATACGGCCAGCCGCTGTTCCTGATCGACTGAGATAGGCGAAGATAAGCACATGTTCGAGAAAGTACTCATCGCCAACCGGGGGGAGATAGCCCTCCGCGTCCTGCGCGCCTGCCGCGAACTGGGCATCAAGACGGTCGCCGTCCATTCCGAGGTCGATGCCGAAGCCAAGTACGTCAAGCTTGCCGACGAGTCGGTCTGCATCGGTCCGGCGGCGTCGAACCTGAGCTACCTGAACATCCCGGCCATCATCTCGGCCGCCGAGGTGACGGATGCCGAGGCCATCCACCCCGGTTACGGCTTCCTGTCCGAAAACGCCGACTTCGCCGAACGCGTGGAAAAGTCCGGCTTCGTCTTCATCGGACCGAAACCCGAGACCATCCGCCTGATGGGCGACAAAGTCAGCGCCAAGGATGCGATGAAGGCGGCGGGCGTGCCCTGCGTGCCCGGTTCGGACGGCGCATTGCCCGAAGACCCGAAGGAAGTCGTCAAGATCGCGCGCGCCGTCGGCTATCCGGTCATCATCAAGGCGGCGGGCGGCGGCGGCGGGCGCGGCATGCGCGTCGTCCACACCGAGGCCGCGCTGCCCAATGCCGTGACCATGACGCGCGCGGAAGCCCAAGCGGCTTTCGGCAACCCCGTGGTCTACATGGAAAAGTTTCTCGAAAACCCGCGCCATATCGAGATCCAGATCATGGCCGACACGCACAAGAACGCCATCTGGCTGGGCGAACGCGACTGCTCGATGCAGCGCCGCCACCAGAAGGTCATCGAGGAGGCGCCGGCGCCGGAAATCAACCGCCGCGCCCTGATCCGCGTCGGCGACCGCTGCGCCGAGGCCTGCCGCAAGATCGGCTATCGCGGCGCCGGCACCTTCGAGTTCCTCTACGAGAACGGCGAGTACTACTTCATCGAGATGAACACGCGCGTCCAGGTCGAACACCCGGTCACCGAGCTCGTCACCGGCGTCGACATCGTCCAGGCCCAGATACGCGTCGCCGCCGGCGAGAAGCTGTGGCTGCGCCAGCGCGACATCGAGATCCGCGGCCACGCCATCGAGTGCCGCATCAATGCCGAGGACCCGTTCAAGTTCACGCCCTCGCCGGGCAGGATCAGCAACTGGCATCCGCCCGGCGGCCCCGGCATCCGCGTCGATTCCCACGCCTACTCGGGCTATACGGTGCCCCCCAACTACGACTCGATGATCGGCAAAGTGATCGCTTACGGCGATACGCGCGAGCAGGCCATCCGCCGCATGCGCATCGCGCTGTCGGAGATGATGGTCGACGGCATCAAGACGAACATCCCGCTGCATCAGGAACTGATGCTCGACGAACGATTCATCAAGGGCGGCACCAGCATTCACTATCTGGAAGAGAAGCTCGCCGCCCGCGCCGAAGCCAACAAGGGCAAGTGATTCGTGTGGATCAGCGCCGCGCTGCTGACTGACGCCGGGCACGCCGAAGCCCTCTCGGAGGCCCTGATGGCGCATGGCGCGCTGTCGGTCAGCGTCGAGGATGCCGACGCCGGCACCGAACGCGAAACACCCCAGTTCGGCGAGCCGGGCAGTCCCACTGCGCCGCTCTGGGCCACCAGCCGCGTCATTGCCCTGTTCGAACCCTCCGACCTGCCCGGCGATCTCGTCGGTCGCATCGCCGCCGCCGCGCGCGATGCCGGCATCGCCGACCTGCCCGAGATCGAACTCGACGAAGTCGCCGAGCAGAACTGGGTGCAGCTCACGCAAGCCCAATTCGAACCGATCCGCATCAACGAGCGACTCTGGATCGTGCCGTCCTGGCATACCGCGCCCGATCCGACCGCCATCTGCCTGGAGCTCGATCCCGGCATGGCCTTCGGCACCGGCTCCCATCCGACGACGCGGCTGTGCCTAGAATGGCTCTGCGCCAACATCGGCCCCCGCGACACGGTCCTCGACTACGGCTGCGGTTCCGGCATCCTCGGCATCGCCGCCGCCAAGCTCGGCGCCGCCAGCGTGCTCGGCGTGGATATCGACGAGAACGCCCTGGTCGCGGCCCAGGACAACGCGCAGAGGAACGGCGTCGAGCTCGCCCTGCGCCACTCGCGCGCCGCCCTGACCGAAACCTTCGACCGCGTGGTGGCGAACATCCTGACCAATCCGCTGTGCGTGATGGCGCCGCTGCTGTCCGGCCGTGTAGCGCCGGGAGGACGCATCGCGCTTTCCGGCATCCTCGAAACGCAGGCGCAGCAGGTCATCGATGCCTATGCTCCCTGGCTGTCCCTGCGCGTCGGCGCCACTCACGAAGGCTGGGTCCGCCTCGAAGGAGAACGGCCGGCATGCTGACGCGCTGCCCGCAGTGCGAGACGACCTTCCGCGTCACGCCGGAGCAGCTGAAGGCGCGGCAGGGTCGGGTACGTTGCGGCGAATGCCAGGAAGTCTTCAATGCCCTCGATACGCTGATCGACGCCGCGCCCCTCGCGCCGCTTCAACCGCCGACGCAGCCGATCGCGGAAGAGGTGCCGGAAGATTCCGGCGGCGCAGCCCCCCCGCCAGCCGGGTTCGACGAAGTCGTTACAGAAGACGGCGCGGCGACACCCGCCACCGAGGAAACGGTTCCCGATGCCGTCGCCGAAGCGCTGGCAGAGCCGGCCTTCGAACCGGCGTCCCCGCCCGAACCGGATGCCACGTTCGCGCCGGATGCCTCCTTCGCGCCGGACGACGCGCCGGAATCAGTCGCCCCCGCCGAGCCGGCAGCATCCTTCGAGCCGACGGCGTCCTTCGACCCAGCGGTATCCTTCGCGCCGCTGGCGGCGTCCGAACCAGCCGTTCCACTTGAACCGCCTGGTGATACCCCCGAACCGGCAGCAACGGCGGCGGACCTCGAACCACCGCCGGAACTCGAACCGCTGCTGCACGAAGCGCCGCGCCGGCGCGCCTGGCCGTGGGCGCTGGGCACCCTGACGGCACTGCTCGTCCTCGCCGCGCAGACGGCGCTCCACTTCCGCACCGAAATCGCCGTCCTCCACCCCGACGCCAAGCCGCTGCTGGCGGCGGCCTGCAAGACGCTGGGCTGCGAACTTCTGCTGCCGCGCAAGCCCGACCTCGTCGGCATCGAAACCTCCGACCTCCATCCCGGCTCCGGCGGAAAACTGGCCCTGACCGCAACACTGAAGAACCGCGCGCCCTTCGCCCAGGAATACCCGCATCTCGAACTCACCCTGACCGACACCGTCGACCAGGCGCTGATCCGGCGCATACTCGCGCCGGGCGACTACCTGGCGCCGAAAACCGTCATCGCGGCGGGCTTCGGCGCCAATGCCGACCTCGCGGTCAACCTCGTCGTCGAAGCGCCGGGCGTCCCCGCCGTCGGCTACCGACTTTATCTTTTCTACCCGTGAATCCATCATGACCAAGACCCTTATCTGCGGCTCCCTCGCCTACGACACCATCATGGTGTTCCACGACCAGTTCAAGAACCACATCCTGCCGGAGCAGATCCACATCCTCAACGTCTCCTTCCTCGTGCCGGACATGCGGCGCGAGTACGGCGGCTGCGCCGGCAACATCGCCTACAACCTGCGCCTGCTCGGCGGCAATCCGCTGATCATGGCCACCATCGGCGACGACAGCGGCCCCTACACGCAGCGCCTGCACCATCTCCAGCTCGACGCCAGCCATGTCCGGGAGATCCCCGGCAGCTTCACCGCCCAGGCCTTCATCACCACGGACATCGACGACAACCAGATCACCGCCTTCCATCCCGGGGCGATGAACCACTCCCATGCCAACCGCATCGCCGATGCGGCGGGCGTCGAACTGGCGATCATTTCTCCGGATGGACGCCAGGGCATGCTCGAACACGCCCGCGACCTGCATGCGGCGAAGATTCCCTTCGTCTTCGATCCCGGCCAGGGGCTGCCGATGTTCTCCGGACCGGAACTGCTCGACTTCCTGAAACTCGCCGACTATTGCACGGTCAATGACTACGAGGCGAAGCTGCTGACGGAACGCACCGGGCGCAGCATCGAGGAACTGGCGCGCGAAGTGAAGGCTCTGGTCGTGACGCTGGGGCCCAACGGTTCCGAGATCCATGCCGAGGGTCAACGCGTCGTGGTCCCGAGCGTCAAGCCGGATGCGCTCGTCGATCCCACCGGGTGCGGCGACGCCTACCGCGCCGGCCTGCTGTACGGCATCGCGCAGAACTGGTCGTGGCTGAAGACCGGGCAACTCGCCTCGCTGATGGGATCGATCAAGATTGCCCACCGCGGCGGCCAGAACCACAAGCCGCCGCGCACCGAAATTGCCGAGCGCTTCAAGAATGCCTTCGGCGCAGAACTCTGAAAGGGAACGACATGACGAATCTCCGCCTCCTTGCCGGTCTCGCCGCGGCGCTGGTCCTTGCCGGCTGCGCCGGCAGCCAGTCCGGTTCCAGCTATTCCCCCAGCCAGGCGCGCGGTGAGATGACCGTACGCATGGGCGTGGTCGAAAGCGTGCGCCAGGTCACCATCGAGGCCGAAAAGTCGCCGGTCGGCGCCATCGCCGGCGGCGTGGTCGGCGGTGTCGCCGGCAGCAATGTCGGCGGCGGCAAGGGCAGCACCATCGCCAGTGTGCTCGGCGCGGTCGCCGGCGGCGTCGCCGGACAGGCCATAGAACAGCGCGTCGGCAAGAAGGCCGGCCTGGAAATCACCGTCAAGCTCGACAACGGCCAGTTGGTCGCCATCACCCAGGAAGCCGACGAACAGTTCCATCCCGGCGAACGCGTGCGCCTGCTGTCCGGCCACGGCGCCACCCGCGTTTCGCACTAGGCCCGCCCTTGCCTCCAGGGTACTGAAACCAAACCGCAACCGAGGCGCAACGAGCAGGCAACGCAAACTTTCTAGAGTGCTCCCGTCATCCAACGACAAGGAGCACTCATGGAACACATCGTTCCTGCCCGGCGCGAGTCCGCCGGACGCCGCAAGCCCAGCCTGCACGTCGCCCTCGCCGAAAACGAAAGCGAAATCCTCGCGGCGCAAAAACTGCGCTGGCGCGTCTTCGCCGACGAGATGGGCGCCCGCCTGCCGTCGCGCACCGCCGGCGTCGACCGCGACCTCTACGATCCCTACTGCGACCACCTCGTCGTGCGCGACGAGGATTGCGGCCGTATCGTCGGCACCTATCGCATCCTCTCTCCCGAAGGCGCCGCGGCGGTCGGCAGCTACTACTCGGAAACGGAATTCGACCTCACGCGCTTTGCCCACCTGCGCCCGCGCATGGTGGAACTCGGCCGCTCCTGCATCGATGCCGATTACCGCACCGGCGCCACCATCGCCCTGCTCTGGTCGGGCCTCGCCCGCTACATGCAGGAACGCGGCCACGAATACCTGATCGGCTGCGCCAGCATCGGCATGCGCGACGGTGGCCATAACGCGGCCGGGATCTACGCCCACCTCACCGACGCCCAGCTGGCGCCGCCCGAGTACCGCGTCTTTCCGCGCTGCCCGCTGCCGCTGGACCGCATCAGCCCGTCGGCCAATCCGGAAGTGCCGCCGCTGCTCAAAGGCTATCTGCGCGCCGGCTCCTGGATCTGCGGCGAGCCGGCCTGGGACCCGGACTTCAATACCGCCGACCTGCTGATCATGATGCCGATGTCGCGCGTCGACGCGCGCTATTCGCGCCACTTCGTGGAGCGCCAGACCTGAGAGCCGCCAGCGAAATCCGCGCCGCCTTCCGCCTTGCCCGCACCGCGGTGCACCTGCTGTGGGGCATGGCGACGGTGGCCTGCGCGTTTCCCTTCCTGCCGGTCGCGACCCACCGGGCGTTGAAAGTCCGCTGGTCGCGCCAGCTGCTCGGCACGCTGGGCGTGCGCCTGCGGGTTTCCGGCACACCGCCGGCCGGGGGGATGCTCGTCGCCAACCATGTCTCCTGGCTCGACGTCTATGCGATCAACGCGCTGACGCCGATCGCCTTCGTCGCCAAGGACGATGTGCGCGGCTGGCCGCTGATCGGCTGGCTCAGCGCACGCACCGAAACCCTGTTCCTGGCGCGCGACAATCGGAATGCCGCGATGCGCGCCAAGGAACGTCTGGCCGAAGAACTACGCACAAACACCTGCATCGGCGTGTTCCCCGAAGGCACGACGAGCGGCGGCGACAGCCTGCTGCCGTTCCACAGTGCGCTGTTCCAGTCGGCCATCGAAGCGCGTGTGCGCGTGGCGCCGGCCGCCCTGCGCTATACCGGCCGCGACGGCGAACCCTCGTCGGCGCCGGTCTATGCCGGCGACACCAGCCTGTGGCAATCGCTGCGGACCATCGTCAGCACCGGCGGCCTCACGGTGCATGTCGCATTCCTGCCTGCGCTCGATAGCGCCGGGCAGGACCGACGGCAGCTTTCCCGCCAGGCGCACCGGCTTATTGCCAGCCGCTTGGCTCGACCTGGCGCTGACACGGCTGCTGAAACACCCGCCGGTCTTCCAGGCGTACCGCTGTCAGGCAGCCGCCCCACAGACAGCCTGAATCCAGTGCCAGCAGATTCCCTTCCTGCCTGAAGCCGAGAGCGGACCAGTGGCCGCAAACGAGGGTGTGGTCGGCGCTGGCGCGATCCGGCGCGTCGAACCACGGCACGCAGCCGGCCGGCCCACGCTCGGGCGGCCCCTTGGCGCCGGGCGCGCGGAATTCCATGGCGCCCTCGGGCGTGCAGAACCGCATGCGCGTCATGGCGTTGACGATCACGCGCAGGCGGTCCCAGCTGAGCAGTTCGTTGCGCCAGGCCGCCGGCTCCGAGCCCCACATGTTGGCAAGGAATTTCCGGTATCCCGGCGCCACCAGCGCACCGTGCACCTCGTCGGACAACATCTGCGCCTGCGCCACGGTCCACTGCGGCAGCAGGCCGGCATGCACCATCGCGTAGTCGCCCTCGACGTGGAACAAGGGCCAGGCGCGCAGCCACGCCATCAGTTCAGCGCAGTCCGGCGCGGCGAGCACCTCCGCCAGCGTGTCCTCCTTGTTGGCCTTGCCGTAGCCTTCGGCCTGCATGACCAGATGCAGGTCGTGATTGCCGAGCACGACCAGCGCCGCATCGCCCAGGCTGCGGACGAAGCGCAGCACCTCCAGCGACTGCGGGCCGCGGTTGACGAGGTCGCCGACGAACCACAGGCGGTCGGCGGCCGCGTCGAAACGGATGTAGTCGAGCAGGCGCCGCAGCGGCTCGTAGCAGCCCTGGATGTCGCCGATGGCGTAGGTGGCCATGCGCTTAACCGGAAAACAGCTCCGCGATGCGCTGACGATTGGGCTCGCGCACGACGCCCTTTTCGGTGATCAGGGCGCTGACCAGCTCGGCCGGCGTGACGTCGAACGCCGGATTGCGCACCGACACGCCCTCGGCCGCCCATTGGCAGTCGCGGAAGCCGGTGACCTCCTCGGCCGCCCGTTCCTCGATCGGTATCGCCATGCCGTCGGCGATGCCGACATCGATCGTCGACAGCGGGCAGGCGACATAGAACGGGATGCCGTGGCGCCGCGCCAGCACGGCCACCATGTAGGTGCCGATCTTGTTGGCGA
>CAZWFC010000061.1:0-16486 GCA_964632965.1 uncultured Rhodocyclaceae bacterium | reverse complement strand
GCAGGCGCTCGGCGGCTATCAGGGCGGCAAGATGCTGTTCCTGGGCTTCGGCACTTTGATGTCGATTCACAAGCACCGCATGCTGGTACAGAAATGATCAAACGCCTCGCCACGCCTCTTGCCGCACTGCTCATCGCCGCCTGCGGCACGCCGGCGCCGCGGCCGGCCGTCGAGCGCGCCGAGCCCGCCGCCGCGCCGGCCGCCGCCGCCAGGCCCGCGCCGCAGAAGGCGCCGGCCTATGTGCTCAAGAAGGGCGGCGGCTTCTATCAGGACGACGGCCCCGGCGACAACCCGCCCGAAGACCTCGACGCCATTCCCGACGCCGTGCCCCGCAGCGAGCCGCCGCACCGTTTCGCCAACAATCCCTATTCGGTGCTGGGCCGCGACTATGTGCCGATCCGCGGCGGCGCCAACTACAAGGCGCGCGGCATCGCCAGCTGGTATGGCCGCAAGTTCCACGGCCAGAAGACGTCGAGCGGCGAACCCTACGACATGTACGGCATGACGGCGGCCCATCCGACGCTGCCGATCCCGTCCTACGTTCGCGTCCGCAATCCGGCCAACGACAAGGCGGTGATCGTGCGCATCAACGACCGCGGCCCCTTCCATGCCGGGCGCCTGATCGATCTGTCCTACACGGCCGCCTGGAAGCTCGGCTACATCGGCAACGGCAGCACCGTCGTCGAAGTCGAAAGCGTCCAGCCCGGCCAGGAGACGCTGCTGGCGCAGGCGAAGCCCGCCGCCGAGGGCGATCCCATCGCCCAGTTCGCCGCCGAACCCGAACCGGCGCCCCGGCCGTTGCCCGAGGCGAAGGATTTCCGCGGCCACTACCTGCAGCTGGGCGCCTTCGGCAACCGCGACAATGCCGAGGCGCTCAGGGCGCGCCTGGCGCGCGAACTCGGCACGCTCGGCGACAAGCTCGTCGTCCAGTCGAGCGGCAACCTCCACCGCCTGCAACTGGGCCCCTGGGCCGACGCCCAGGAAGCGCACCGCATGGCCGAGCGCATCCGCGAAACCATGGAGTTCAAGCCCGTCGTCGTCCAACGCTAGTTCCCGCCGCTGCCTGCGGCGCCGGCGCCGGTTTTTGTCTGCGCGGCCCAGGGCACTATAATTGCCGGTCTTTCCCCGCCGACTAGCCATGCGACTCCTCACCCTGTTCTTCGCCGTCATGCTGGCGTTTTCCGCCCGCGCCCAACTCGTCCCCGTGCCGCCGGCGGTCGCCGCCAATGCCTGGCTGCTGCTCGACCACACCGCGGGCCAGCCGCTGGCCGGCCTGAACCCGGACGCGCGCGTCGAGCCGGCCTCGCTGACCAAGCTGATGACGGCCTACCTGGTGTTCACCGCCATGAAGCAGGGCGGACTCAAGTCCGACATGCCGGTGGCGGTGTCCGAGCGCGCCTGGAAGGCGCAGGGCTCGCGCATGTTCATCGAGCCGAAGAAGCCGGTCACGGTCGACGAACTGGTGCGCGGCATGATCGTCCAGTCCGGCAACGACGCCTGCATCGCGCTGGCCGAGGCGGTCGCCGGCTCGGAGGAGAACTTCGTCCAGATGATGAACCGCGAGGCCGCCCGACTCGGACTGAAGAACTCGCATTTCATGAACGCCACCGGCCTGCCCGATCCGCAGCACTACGCGACGGCGACCGACCTGGCCCGGCTCGCCTCCGCCCTGATCCGCGACTTCCCGGAGTACTACCCGATCTACTCGATGAAGGAATACAGCTACAACAAGATCACCCAGCCCAACCGCAACCGGCTGCTGTGGCTCGACCCGACCGTCGACGGCGTCAAGACCGGGCATACCGAGGCGGCTGGTTACTGTCTGATCGCCTCGTCGAAGCGCGGCGCGCGGCGGCTGCTGTCGGTCGTGCTCGGCGCCTCGTCCGACGCCATGCGCGCCCAGGAGTCGCAGAAGATCCTCAATTTCGGCTTCCAGGCCTTCGACGCCGTCAAGCTCTACGACAAGGGCCAGGCCCTGGCGCAGCCCAAGGTGTTCAAGGGCGCGCAGGCCAGCGTCAAGGCCGGCTTCGCCGAGGACTTCGTGCTCTCCCTGCCCAAGGGCACCGCCGACCGGCTCAAGGTGCAGCTGGTCAGCGTGCAGCCGCTGCTGGCCCCCTTGCAGAAGGGCCAGTCCATCGCCACGCTCAAGCTGTTCATCGACGACAAGCCCTGGGGTGAGTACCCCGTGGCCGCCCTCGAAGACGTCCCCGTCGCCGGCGTTCTCGGCCGCGCCTGGGATACCGTCCGCCTCTGGTTCCAATGACCCCATGCACCTACCCCCCAACCCCCTTCCCACGGAAGGGGGCGACTGCGGCTCACTACGTTCGCAGGCTTGTGGCTGCGCCTTCTTGGGGCGGCCCGGCGGAGGCGCGATGACCGACGTCTATCTCAACGGCACTTACTTGCCGCCCGCCGAGGCGCGCGTGCCGGTCATGGACCGCGGCTTCCTCTTCGGCGACGGCGTGTATGAGGTCATCCCCGTCTATTCGCGCCGTCCGTTCCGTCTCGACGAACATTTGACGCGGCTGGACAGCAGCCTGGCCGGCATCCGCCTTGCCAATCCGCATACGCGCGAGGAATGGCGCGCCATCGTCGAAGGCGTCGTTGCGCGCGGCGAGTGGGACGACCAGTCGGTCTACCTGCAGGTCACGCGCGGGCCGATGGCCCAGCGCAACCACGCCTTCCCGAAGGAAGTGACGCCGACGGTGCTGGCGATGACCGAAGCCCTGGTCACCCCGCCGCCCGAACAGCGTGCCGCCGGCGTGGCGGCAGTCTCGTCGGTCGACTTCCGCTGGCTGCGCTGCGACCTCAAGGCCACCTCGCTGCTGGCCAACTGCCTGCTGCGGCAGATCGCCGTCGACGCCGGCTGCGTCGAGACGCTGCTGTTCCGCGACGGCTTCCTCACCGAGGGCGCCGCCTCCAACATCTTCGTCGTCAAGGACGGCGTGCTGCTCGCGCCGCCGAAGAACCACCTGATGCTGCCCGGCATCACCTACGACGTCGTGCTCGAACTCGCCGCCGCGTGGGACTTGCCGCATGCGGTGCGCGACATCACGGCGGCGGAAGTGCGTGCCGCCGACGAATTGTGGATGAGTTCCTCGACCAAGGAGGTGCTGCCCATCGTTACGCTCGACGGCCACCCCGTCGGCAGCGGCAGGCCGGGCCCGGTGTTCGCCGCCATGTACGGCTGGTACCAGGACTTCAAGACGACGGTCATGCGGCGAGGCTGACGTTATGGCTGACGAAACCCTGCTCGAATTTCCCTGCGACTTCCCGATCAAGATCATGGGCGCGGCCCAGGACGGCTTCGCCCAGACCGTCATCGACGTCGTGCTGCGCCATGTGCCCGGCTTCGATGCCGCCAGCACCGAAATGCGGCCCTCGAAGGGCGGCAACTACCTGTCGCTGACCTGCACCGTGCGCGTCGACTCCAAGGCGCAGCTCGACGCGCTCTACATCGAGCTGTCGCGCCACCCGCTGGTCAAGGTCGTGCTGTGAGCGCGCCGCTCGCGCGGCGTCTCGGCCGCGTCGACTACGAACCGACCTTTCGCGCCATGCAGGATTTCACGGCGCAGCGCAGCGCCGCAACGCCCGACGAAATCTGGCTCTGCGAGCATCCGCCGGTGTTCACGCTGGGGCTGGCCGGCAAGCCCGAACACCTGCTGCGCGACATCGGCATCCCGGTGGTGCGGATCGACCGCGGCGGCCAGATCACCTACCACGGCCCCGGCCAGATCGTCGCCTACCTGCTGCTCGACTTGAAGCGCCGCAAGCTGATGGTGCGCGAACTGGTGCACCGCATGGAACAGGCGCTCATCGACCTGCTGGCCGATTACGGCATCGCCGCCGCCCGCCTGGCCGGCGCGCCCGGCGTCTATGTCGGCGGCGCCAAGATCGGTGCGCTCGGCCTGCGCGTCAAGAGCGGCTATTGCTACCACGGCCTCGCCCTCAACGTGGACATGGACCTCGCGCCCTACACGGCCATCAACCCCTGCGGCTACGAGGGCATGCCGGTGACGCAGATGAAGGAACTTTGCGCCGGCGTTGACGGCCCAAGCGTGGCCGGCCGATTGCTGGTCCATTTGAACAGGATGCTTGAGACATGACCGAGAAACAGAAAGGCGAGGCCAAGACCGCCCGCATCCCGATCAAGATCGTGCCGGTCGAGAACGTCCTGAAGAAGCCGCCCTGGATTCGCGTCAAGGCCGGGTCGAGCGCGACGAAGTTCGCCGACGTCAAGGCCATCCTGCGCGACCACGCGCTGCACACCGTCTGCGAAGAGGCGACCTGCCCGAACATCGGCGAATGCTTCGGCAAGGGCACGGCCACCTTCATGATCCTCGGCGACATCTGCACGCGCCGCTGCCCGTTCTGCGACGTCGGCCACGGCAAGCCGCTGCCGCCCGACGCCGACGAGCCCGAGAAGCTGGCGCGCACCGTCGCCGCCCTCAAGCTCAAGTACGTCGTCATCACCAGCGTCGACCGCGACGACCTGCGCGACGGCGGCGCCGCCCACTTCGCCGCCTGCATCGCCAAGGTGCGCGAACTGTCGCCGGGCACCACCATCGAAGTGCTGGTGCCGGACTTCCGCGGCCGCCTCGACATCGCGCTCGATGCCTTCGACGGTCATCTGCCCGACGTCATGAACCACAACCTCGAAACCGTGCCGCGCCTCTACAAGCAGGCTCGCCCCGGCGCCGACTACGCCCACTCGCTGCTGCTGCTCAAGCAGTTCAAGGCGCGCCATCCCGAGGTCGCCACCAAGTCCGGCCTCATGGTCGGCATCGGCGAAACCGACGCGGAGATCCTCGACACCCTGCGCGACCTGCGCGCCCACGACGTCGAAATGCTCACCGTCGGCCAGTACCTCGCGCCGTCCGGCCACCATCTGCCGGTGACGCGCTACGTGCATCCGGATGTCTTCCGGATGTACGCGGAGGAGGCGACGCGGATGGGGTTCACGAATGCCGCGTGCGCGCCGCTCGTGAGGTCCTCGTATCACGCCGACCAGCAGGCGCACGCCGCGGGCGTTTGATGCCCAGTGCAGGCGCCTGCACTGATTACGGCGCCGCCGATTTCAGCTTGCGGTAGAGCGTGCGCATTCCCACCTTGAGGCTGGCGGCGAGAGCCTTGCGGTTGCCGTCGAACTTCGCCGACAGCCAGCGCAGGTAGCGACGTTCCAGTTCGTCGAGGGGCAGCGGGGTGTCGACGACGAAAGCCGTCGCGGGCGGCATCTGTGGCGCCAGCGCAGCGGGTGCGGCTTCCATGTCCAGGTGGGCCGGCGTGATCTCGTCGCCGTCGGCGAGGATGGACGCGCGCTCGACGAGGTTGCGCAGTTCGCGGATGTTGCCGGTGTATTTGCGGCCCATCAGCCCGACGAGCGCGGCGGCCGAAAAATGCAGCCCGCGTTCGCCGGCCAAGCGCTTGAGGAAGGAGTCCGCCAGCAGCGGGATGTCCTCGATGCGTTCGTTCAGCGCCGGCACCGCGACCGGGAAGGTGCTGATGCGGTGATAGAGGTCGCGGCGAAAGCTTTCCTTCTCCACCATGGCGCCGATGTCGCGGTGGGTCGCGCACACCAGGCGAAAATCGGAGCGCAGCGTCTCGACGCCGCCGACGCGGCGGTAGGTGCCGGTTTCGAGAAAACGCAGCAGCTTGACCTGGAGCGTCAGCGGGATGTCGCCGACCTCGTCGAGGAACAGCGTGCCGCCGTTCGCCGCCTCGACCAGGCCGGTCTTGCGATGGCCGGCCCCGGTGAAGGCCCCCTTCTCGTAACCGAACAACTCGCTCTCGAACAGGGTTTCGGTCAGGCCCGAGCAGTCGACGACGACGAACGGGCCGTCGGCATGGCGTCCGGCCTCGTGCACCAGGCGCGCGACCAGTTCCTTGCCGGTTCCGGTTTCACCCAGCAGCAGCACGGCGGCCTCGGTCGGCGCCACGCGCATCACCAGCGACAGCATGCGGCTGAACGACGCCGAGCGTCCGACCAGTCCTTCGGCAGCCGGACGGCCCGACGCCTGCTTGACCACGCGCAGCGTTTCGACGAAGAAGGCGATGCGGCCCTGCTCGTCGCGAATCGGCGCGGTTTCGACCGCCACGTGTTCTTCGCCGCGCGGCGTGTGGTGCAGGTGCAGGACGCGATGCATCTGCCCGCTCTGCCGGCTCATGCGCAACGGACAGGATTCGCCGGCCTGGTCGCAGGGAACCTCGAAGTGGTGGGAAACCGCGTAACAGAATTGCCCGTTGACGTTCCGTCCCTGGGCGAACTCCTTCGCATAGGCCTTGTTGGCCGCAACGATGCGGTACTCGGCGTCCATGACGATGCTGGGTTCCGGCTGCCCGTCGAGGAACGATATCAGTTCGGGGAATGATCGATTGGAGGAGCGCATGGATGAGGTGTGTCACATTCGGCACTCAATTTAACCATGGATTGCTGGGGTGACATATTAGACGCTGGCGATTGGGTGCCGGCGCGACACGAATGCCGTTCATGAAATGCGTAAATCGCATTTATTCATGGCGTTATACCCCGGTTGGAATATTGCGGCGATTGTTGGCACATAACTTGTAATAGCCGGGGTATCCCCGACGAAAGTGCCAAACATGAACGCATGCCGCCATGACGACCGCCGCCGCAGGCTGATTTGCGCCGTATCCGCCATCGGCGGGCTGGAGGCCGCCGTGGCGGCCATCCCCTTTGCCGCCAGTCTGCTGCCGTCGGAGCGCGCCAGGAGTGCCGGCGCACCAGTGGAGGTCGATATCGACAAGCTGCAGCCGGGACAGATGATGGTCGTCGAATGGCGCGGCAAGCCGGTCTGGATCGTTCATCGCACGCCGGCAATGCTGGCCGGTCTGGAGCGCCTGGCGGATGGGCTGGTCGACCCGCAGTCCGCGCGCGCGATGCAACCGGAGTATTGCCGGAATGCGCAACGCTCCATCAAGCCGGAAATTCTCGTCGTGGTCGGGATTTGCACCCATCTGGGCTGTTCTCCGAGCGAGAAATTCAAATCCGGCCCCGAGTCCGGCATCGATCCGGAGTGGCCCGGCGGCTTTCTCTGCCCCTGTCATGGCTCCACTTTCGACCTTGCCGGGCGCGTATTCCGCAACAAGCCGGCGCCTGACAACCTGGAGGTTCCGCCGCACCGCTATCTCACGGCGAGTCGCCTGCTCATCGGCGACGACAAGGCGTGAGCGCGCTGCAAATTTCAGTTCCCCCGGTCCGGAGCGCTGCCGTGACCCGTCTGCCGTTTTTGACACCTGCCGTCGTTCCTGTCCTTTCATCGAGATCATCGCCATGACCCAGAATTCCAGCCTCGCCGCCGACATCGAACAGTCCGTCTCGCTGTACGAGCGGCACCGGACCATCCACATCCGCTCCGTCACGGGCTTCTTCTCCAACTGGCGGTGGGCGATGGTCTGGATCACGCAAGCCGTGTTTTACGGCCTCTGCTGGCTGCCCTGGAACGGCCGGCAGGCGGTGTTGTTCGATCTCGTCGAGCGCAAGTTCTACATTTTCGGCCTGGTGTTCTGGCCGCAGGACGTGCTCTATCTTGCCGTCCTGCTGATCATTTCCGCCTACGCGCTGTTCCTGTTCACCGCGGTCGGCGGGCGCCTGTTCTGCGGCTATGCCTGCCCGCAGACGGTCTATACGGAAATCTTCATGTGGATCGAGGAGAAGATCGAGGGCGACCGCAGTGCGCGCATCAAGCTCGACCAGCGGCCGCTGGACGGCCGCAAGATCGTGCTCAAGACGGCAAAGCACGCGGCCTGGATCGCGGTCGCGCTGTGGACCGGCTTCACTTTCGCCGCCTACTTCACGCCGGTCGGCACGCTGGCGCGCGACCTGTTCGCTTTCAGGCTCGGTCCCTGGCAGACGTTCTGGGTACTCTTCTACGCCTTCGCCACTTACGGCATGGCCGGCTTCCTGCGCGAGCAGGTATGCAAATACATGTGTCCCTACGCCCGCTTCCAGAGCGTGATGTTCGATCCGGACACGCTCATCGTCACCTACGACGAAAAACGCGGCGAGCCGCGTGGCATCCGCTCGAAAAAGACCGCTCACGAGGGCACCCGCATGGGCGACTGTGTCGATTGCAGCATCTGTGTCCAGGTCTGCCCGACCGGCATCGATATCCGCGCCGGCCTGCAGTACGAGTGCATCGGCTGCTCGGCCTGCGTCGACGCCTGCGACCAGGTCATGGACAAGGTCGGCTATCCGCGCGGGCTGATCCGCTATTCGACCGAACACGCGATGCAGCAAAACTGGGATCGCGGACAGATACTCCGGCACCTGATCCGCCCCCGCATCCTGCTCTACGGCGCCATCCTGATCGTGATCACCGTCGCCGCCGCCTGGAGCATCGCCGTGCGTCTGCCCCTCAAGGTGGACGTCATCCGCGACCGCGGCGTGCTCGCGCGCGAGGTCGAGGGCGGACTCGTCGAAAACAGCTACACGCTGCGCATCATGAACACCGACGAGAAGCCGCACCGTTACCGCATCGGCGTCTCAGGTCTCGACGGCATCGCGCTGGACGGCGTGCATGAAACCGAACTGGGTCCGGCGAGTACGCAGTCGCTGGTGGTGTCCGCCCGCGTGCCGCTCGAAGCCGGCCCCAAGGGGTCGCTGCCGATCCGCTTCGACATCGATGCGGTGGAGGACCCGACGCTGCGACTGAAGGAAAAGGCCGTGTTCATTATGCCGTAACCGCTGAAAGGAATTGCCATGATCCAGCCGAATCGCCGCCAGGCCGGACCGGTGGTGGGCGCCACGACCCGCATCGAGCCCGCCGCCAATACGCTGCCTGCCGAAATGCCCCTGCATCAATTGCGGCGCGCGCGCGGGCTGTCGCAGGAGATTCTCGCCGGCCTGATGAACGTCAGGCAGCCTATCGTCGCCAAGCAGGAGCATCAGGAAGACATGCACATCTCGACCTTGCGCAATCACATCGAGGCCATGGGCGGCAGGCTGGAAATGGTCGCCTGTTTCCCCAATGGCTGCGTGCGGATATCGAACTTCTGAGCGCTTCCGGATTTGCCCTTGCCGGGGTGCGGCAGCGTCTTATTTGGCGGGACTGGCCGGTTCGCGGTCGGTTTGCTCCAGCAACTCGCGGATTGCGTCTACCCGGTCCTGGCCGCCGGGATGGGTGCTCAGGAAGGCGAACGCCGATTCCCGCTTCACCTCCAGCAGCCGCTCTTGCAGGCGCAGCGCGCCTTGCGGATCGAGGCCGGCGCGCCGCAGGTAGGCCAGTCCCGCGCGGTCGGCGTCGCGCTCGTCGTCGCGGCTGAAGGAGCGTTCCACCAGTGTGCCGGTGGCATCGACGGCAATGCTGCCGACACCGAGGCCGACGGCGGAAAGCACCAGTCCCGCCAGGGAACTGCCCAGTTGCACGGTTTCGTGACGGGAGCGCCGCGCCTGGTGGTGGCCGAGGCGGAAATGCGCCAGTTCGTGCCCGACCAGGGCGCCCCAGGCGCCTTCGTCGTCCTGCAGCAGCTTCGCCATGCCGAGGGTGATGCCGATCACCGGCCGGCCGTTCTGGTAGGTGGCGAAGGCATTGATCGACGGCGTTCCGACCAGCAGCCAGTCCGGTGTTTCGCCCGTGCCGGCGGCCGCGACGACTTTCAGTGCCGCGCCGTGGATGAGTTTCGCCTGCGCCGTGTCGAGCACGCCCGCGACGCCCGCCGGGCCGCGCAACAGGATCGCCGGCTGGTTCGCCTGCGCCAGTTCCGCCAACCGCCAGATCGGCATTTCGCCATGGGCGGCGGCCGGCGGCGAGCGTTCCCCCGTTTTCCCTCCGGTGCCGGGGGCGCCGACCGGCGCGCAACCCGCCAGCAGGGCCAGCATCAGCACGAGCGCGGAGGTTTTCACCGGCCTTCCGCCGCCGGATGGCGGCAGCCCTGCCAGCTGCCGCGGCGTGCCAGTTCCGCCGTAAGCCGCGGCGCGAGTTCGGAGAGGCGGATATTCCAGTGCGGCGCGAGCTTCAGCGCCGGCGGCACTTCGCTGCCGAGGCGCTGGAGCAGGATGTCCGGCGCCAGGCGCTCGACGAAATCGGCCAGCAGGCCGAGGTAGGCCAGTTCGTCGAGCAGCGGCACGGCTGCGGCGTCGCGCTGCCATTCGCGCGCCAGGGCGGTGCCGCGCACCAGTTGCAGCTGGTGCAGTTTCAGTGCGCGGATCGGCAGGGCCGAGAGCCGGCCGGCGCCGGCCAGCATGCTCGCGCGCGATTCGCCCGGCAGGCCGAGCATCAGGTGGGCGGTGACCTCCAGTCCGCGCTCCGCCGCCCGGCGGATCGCCCCTGCGCTGGCGGCGAAGTCGTGGCCGCGGTTGACCCGCGCCAGCGCCGCGTCGTTGCAGGACTCGACGCCGATTTCGAGTTCGACGATGTGTTCGCGCGCGAGGGTCGCCAGGTAGTCGAGCACGGTATCGGGCAGGCAGTCGGGGCGGGTGCCTATCGCCAGTCCGGCGATCTGCGGATGGGCCAGCGCCTCCTCGTAGCAGGCGCGCAGCCGCTCGAACTCGCCGTAGGTGTTGCTGTAGCTCTGGAAATAGGCGATGTGGTGCCGCGTGCCGGGATAGCGCCGCTGCAGGAAGCGCAGTCCGGTGTCGATCTGTTCCGTGATGGTCTGGCGCTTGTCGAGATAGCCCGGCGTGAAGCCGGCGTTGTTGCAGAACGAGCAGCCGCCGGTGCCGAGCAGGCCGTCGCGATTGGGGCAGGTGAAGCCCGCGGCGACGGAAACCTTCTGTACCCGGCCGCCATGGCGGACTTTCACGGCGTCGTTCCACGCGTGGTAGCGGCGTTCGCCGAAGGGTGAGGTGGCTTCAGGATTCATCGGGGCAGGCAATCGACACGATGCGGCAACGATGCCGCGGCGGACCCGAAGTGTGCCTGAAGCGGCGCTCAAGCACGGATATTCGTTGCGTTGTCCCGGGGCTTTCTCAGACCTTGAAGTACTTCACCATGTTGCGCAAGTCCTGGGCGATGCCTTCCATTTCCTGCGCATGCTGCGCGGTATTGCCCATGGTCGCGCTGACTTGTTCCGCCATTTGCGCGATGCCCTCCACGTGACCGGCGATGTCGTTGGCGGCGATTGCCTGCTCCTGGGTGGCATGTGCCACTTCCCGCACTCGTTGCAGGGAATGGGTCGCTTCCGCGTAGATGGTTTCCAGCGTTGCGCTGGCCGCGCGGGTCAGGCCGGTGCCGCGATCCACGAGCGGTATGGCCTGTTCCATTTCACTGACCGCATTTCTTGTTTCCGCCTGAACCGCTCCGATCACGGTCGAAATCTCGGTGGTCGCATTGGCCGTTCTTTCGGCCAGCTTGCGCACTTCGTCCGCGACCACGGCGAATCCTCGGCCCTGTTCGCCGGCGCGCGCCGCTTCAATCGCGGCATTCAAGGCCAGCAGGTTGGTTTGATCGGCAATTTCCTTGATCACGTTGGCGATGTTGCCGATTTCTTCCGAGCGGCGCAGGAGTTCCTGGACTTTGGCCGAAGCCCGGCGCACGGTATCCGCAACGCTGCCCATCTGCCGTTCGGCTTCGACGACCTGCTGCTTGCCCGACTCGGAAAGCGACGCAACCTGTTCGGACGTGTCGGCCGTGGTCCGGGACAGCTCGGAAACTTCATTGATGCTGACCGTCATCTGTTCCACGGATGCCGCCATGGCCGACGTGGCCTCGGCCTGATGCTGGCTGGCCGCGCTGGATTCCCCGGCGGCATGCGCCACTTCCTGCGAAGCTTGCGACAGGCGTGCGGAGGCGCCATGGATATCGCGGAATATCGCCGCCAGCCTTTCCTGCATGGCCTTGAGCGAGCCGAGCAGGCTTTCGGCGCCGCCGCTCAGACTGACCTGACGCGTGAGATCCCCCGCCGAGATTTCCTGCGTGACCTCGGCCGCGTAAGTCGGTTCGCCGCCCAGTTGCCGCAGGATGCCGCGACTGATCAGCGTCGATAGAACGACCAGCAGTCCCAGAATGACGGCAACGACAACGGCGATACGCAATGCCTCGGCGCGGAACTGGGCATCGACGTCGTCGATGTAAATCCCCGAGCCGATCACCCAACCCCAGGGCGTGAAGCCCTTGACGTAGGAAATCTTGGGTACCGGGTCATTTTCGCCCGGCTTGGGCCAGTAATAGTCGACAAAACCGGCGCCGTCCTTCTTCACGACGGCGACGAACTCGTTGAACAGCAGTTTGCCTTTGGGGTCCTTGAGCGTCGACATGTCCTTGCCGTCGAGTTCGGGCTTGGCCGTATGCATGACGATCTTGGCCTGCATGTCGTTGATCCAGAAGTATTCGGCCTTGTCGTAGCGCATGCCGCGCAACATTTCCTGGGCTTGCTTCTGGGCTTCGTCGCGGGTGAGCGTGCCGGTTTTCTCAAGACTGGAATAGCGCTCCAGTACGCCGAAGGCGACTTCGACGACGTTGCGGGTCTTGGCTTCCTTCTCGATCAGCATCACTCCGCGCGTATCGAAGAGAAACATCGCGACCAGCACGCCAAGCCCGGCGATCACGACCGCGAACAGGAGCAGCAGCCGCGTTCTGACGGGTAGCGAATCGATCTTTGCGAACGAGGATGACATGGTCGAAATCCCGGTGCAGAGGATGGGTACTACGCAAACAAATCCTAGGCACTAAAGCACTTGCAGTAAATAAGGGTTACCTGTCGGCGATATCTGTATTGGGGTATCCTGCGGCGACTATCGCGTTGCCTGTCCGTGCCCGCTCCGACCATGAACACATCTCCGCCAGGAGTCCCGCCATGAAGAAAACCCTGCGCCGCGCCGCGACATGTGCGGCCCTGCTGCTCGCCACCGCCGCCCACGCGGTTTCGTTCGACAGCCTGTCGAACAAGGACGCGGCCGGCGGCCTCAAGGAAGCGCTCACTCAGGGTGCCGGCAAGGCCGTGTCCCTGCTCGGCAGGACGGACGGCTTTCTCGGCAACCCGCAGGTGAAGATTCCGTTGCCCGAAAGCCTGCAGAACGTCGAAGGCATGATGCGCAGCTTCGGCATGGGCAAGTACGCCGACGAGCTCGTCACCGCCATGAACCGCGCCGCCGAGGCGGCGGTGCCCGAGGCGAAGACGCTGCTGGTGAACTCGATCCGGCAGATGTCGGTGCAGGACGCCAAGGCCGTGCTCGGTGGCGGCGACGATGCCGCCACGCAGTATTTTCGCCGCACCACGGCCGAGCCGCTGGCCGGCAAGTTCCGGCCCATCGTCGCCAAGGCCATGGCGAAAGTGAAGCTGGCGCAGAAATACGACGAGTTCGCCGGCAAGGCGGCGAAATTCGGCCTCGTCAAGGAAGCCGACACCCATCTCGAAAACTACGTGACTCAGAAGGCGCTCGACGGCCTCTACCTGATGATCGCCGCCGAAGAAAAGGCGATCCGCAAGGACCCGGTGGCCGCCGCCGGAAACCTGGCGCAAAAAGTTTTCGGCTTACTCAAGTAGAATGGCGGCCGGAAGGAAAGAAAATGAAAATTGACCTGCGCAAGATCTATCGCTTCGAAGCCATGGCCCATCCGGTGGGCGAGCCCCTGCCGACGGGCGGCGACGTCTATTACGAGTGCACCGAGTGCAGCCAGGTGGTGAGCTCCGTGCCCCATATCGTGGCCAACTGCGAATGCGGCAATCTTCACGGCAAGGGCGGCAAGGTCGATATCAAGGATGCCGGCAAGGTCAAGCCGGTCCGCGGCAAGCTGAAATAGCCGCCCCCGGCCCGCGGGCCGGTTCCCGATGAACACCCTCAACCCCGCGCAACGGGAAGCGATCCGCTATCTCGACGGTCCGCTGCTGGTGCTCGCCGGCGCCGGCAGCGGCAAGACGCGCGTCATCACCCAGAAAATCGCCTTCCTCATCGAGGAGTGCGGCATCGCGCCGCACAAGATCGCCGCCATCACCTTCACCAACAAGGCGGCGCGCGAAATGCAGGAGCGCACCGCCAAGGCCCTCAGGGGCCGCCCCATCGACGGCATCACCGTCTGCACCTTCCACGCCCTCGGCGCGAAGATGCTGCGCCAGGAAGCGAAGCACACCGGCCTCAAGCCCAGCTTCTCGATACTCGACGCCTCCGACACGGCTGCGTTGTTCCAGGAACTGCTCAAGGACGCCGACAAGGGGCGCGTGCGCATGATCCAGAACCGCATCTCGCTGTGGAAGAACGCGCTGATCGGGCCCGACGAGGCCGTGCAGGTCGCGGCCGACGACCTGGAGATGCAGGCGGCGCGCGTCTTCGCCGACTACGAACGCACGCTCAAGGCCTACCAGGCCGTCGACTTCGACGACCTGATCCGCCTGCCGGCGCAATTGCTCGCCACCAACGAGGAAGTCGCCCAGCGCTGGCGCATGCGCACCTGGCACCTGCTGGTCGACGAATACCAGGACACCAACCGCTGCCAGTACCGTCTGATGCAGATGCTCACCGGGCCGCGCGCCGCGTTCACGGCGGTCGGCGACGACGACCAGTCGATCTACGGCTGGCGCGGCGCCGATATCGAGAACCTGCGCCTGCTGAAAGAGGACTACGCCAACCTGCACGTCGTCAAGCTCGAACAGAACTACCGCTCGACGACGCGCATCCTGGCCGCCGCCAACAGCGTCATCGCCAGGAATCCCAAACTGTTCGAGAAGAAGCTCTGGTCCGACAAGGGCCGCGGCGACGCCATCCAGGCCATCGCCTGCCGCGACGGCGAGCACGAGGCCGAGTGGGTGGTCACCAAGTTGCTGGCCCACAAGTTCGAGCACCGCGGCAAGTGGGCCGACTACGCCATCCTCTACCGCGGCAACTACCAGGCGCGCGCCTTCGAACAGCAATTGCGCGCCCACAAGGCGCCCTACATGCTGTCCGGCGGCCAGTCCTTCTTCGATCGCAGCGAGATCAAGGACGTCACCAGCTACCTGCGCCTGCTGGCCAACGGCGACGACGATCCGGCCTTCATCCGCGCCGTCACCACGCCCAAGCGCGGCATCGGCGGCACCACGCTCGAAGCGCTGGGCCGCGCCGCCGGGCGCCGCCACATGAGCCTGTTCGCCGCCGCCTTCGCCCCGGGTATCGAGAGCGACGTCAATCCCAAGCAGCTCGCCGCCGTGCAGGAGTTCTGCTCCTTCATCAACCGCATGGAATGGCGCGCCGCGCGCGAGCCGGCCGGCGAGGTGTTGACCGAACTGCTGCGCGCCGTCGGCTACGAATCCTGGCTGTTCGAGACGCTCGACGCGCGCGAGGCCGAGACCAAGTGGGGCAACGTGCGCGACTTCGTCGAGTGGCTGGCGAAGAAGGGAGCGGACGAGAACAAGAACCTGCTCGAACTGGCGCAGACCGTGGCGCTGATCACGATGCTCGACAAGAACGCCGAGGACCACGACGCGGTGCAGCTCGCCACGCTGCATGCCGCCAAGGGGCTGGAGTTCCGCCACGTCTTCCTCGTCGGCGTCGAGGAGGGCATCCTGCCGCACCGCGAATCGGTCGACAACGGCAATCTCGAAGAGGAGCGGCGCCTGATGTACGTCGGCATCACGCGCGCGCAGATGAGCCTGTTCGTCACCTGGTGCGAGAAGCGCAAGCAGGGCCGCGAGATACTGGAGCGCGAGCCGTCGCGCTTCATCGCCGAGATGGGCGACGACCTGAAGATCGCCGGCAAGAACCGCGTCGCCACCGCCGACGACAAGGAAGCCGGCCGCGCCAAGCTGGCCCGCTTCAAGGAAATGTTCGCGGCCAAGACGTAGCGCCTGTCCCGCCCGCAAACGAAGGCGGGGCGAGCCTCTTGCGAAGCCCGCCCCGCGCCGGAACCGCAATCCGGATTACTTCGGCGCCTTGAAGCTGGCGCCGGATTTGTTGGCCATGAAGGCGATGACGCGCGCCAGTTCCTCGGGCGATGCATCCGAACCGCCATTGGGCGGCATCGCATTCTTGCCGGCGGTGGCGGATTTCACCAGGCCATTGAGGCCCAGCGCGATGCGCGCCGCCCACGCCGCCTTGTCGCCGGTCTTCGGCGCACCGGCGACACCGGCTTCGTGGCAGGCGCCGCAAACGGCCTTGTAGATTTCTTCGCCGCTGCGGCCGCCCGGCGCTGCGGCTTGTTGCGCACCGGCCAGTTCCACGCGCGCCAGCGGCGCGATGCGGGCGTTGGCGGATTCGTCGTCCGCCTTCGGACGGCTGCCCATGGCCAGGGCCACGGTGGCGGACAGGGCGAGCACGCCGGCGATGGCGAGCGAACGGGAATTCGTACGGAACATGGAGGTCACCTCGGCTTCGGAAATGGGGCGCAACTAAGGGCGACGATTATAGCCAATCGGGGGCAAACACGTTATGCTTCGCGGCCGCATGCGCAAAGTCCCGGCTGCAAAGAGCGGCGAACCTCGAAAGCCGGGTTGCCCGCGCCGTGCGGTGTAAAATGCGGATTGTCGGCAAAACCGGCAGTTCCCCTCAGCGCGCTCGTAGCTCAGTTGGATAGAGTACTGCCCTCCGAAGGCAGGGGTCGCACGTTCGAATCGTGTC
>CAZWFC010000060.1:0-16510 GCA_964632965.1 uncultured Rhodocyclaceae bacterium | reverse complement strand
GACCTTCGTGGTTGAACAGGATGCCGTTGCAGGCATACATGCCGTAGGCCTCGCGATAGTTGACGGTGATCCAGTAGGCGTAGAGCTTGGCGACCGCGTAGGGGCTGCGCGGATAGAAGGGCGTGGTCTCCTTCTGCGGCGTCTCCTGCACCAGGCCGAACAGTTCCGAGGTCGACGCCTGGTAGAAGCGGCTCTTCTTTTCCAGGCCGAGGATGCGCATGGCTTCGAGGATGCGCAGTGCGCCGAGGGCGTCGGAGTTCGCCGTGTATTCGGGTTCCTCGAAGCTCACCGCGACATGGCTTTGCGCCGCCAGGTTGTAGATCTCGTCGGGCTGCACCTGCTGGATGATGCGCACCAGACTCGACGAATCGGTCATGTCGCCGTGGTGAAGAATGAAGCGGCGGCCCTGCTGGTGCGGATCCTGGTAGAGGTGATCGATGCGGTTGGTGTTGAACAGCGAGGTGCGGCGCTTGATGCCGTGCACCACGTAGCCCTTGGCCAGCAGGAACTCGGCGAGGTAGGCGCCGTCCTGGCCGGTGATGCCGGTAATCAATGCAACTTTATTCATCGTCTATCCCATCGTTTTCAGGTAGTCGGCATAGGCGCGGGCGATGCCGTCGCGCAGCGGCGTTTGCGCCCGCCAGCCGAGGGCGTCCAGGCGGCCGACGTCGAGCAGCTTGCGCGGCGTTCCGTCGGGTTTGGTCTTGTCGAAGGCGAGGCTGCCGTCGAAGCCGACGACACCGGCGACCGTCTCCGCCAGTTCGCGGATGCTGACATCGGTACCGCAACCGATGTTGATCAGCGGCGGTGCATCCGCGGGAAACAGGCCGGCCGCCCCTTCCTGTTGCAGACGCATCAGGTGGAGGCAGGCATCGGCCAGGTCGTCGGAATAAAGAAACTCGCGCCGTGGCGTGCCGCTGCCCCAGACGACGACCTCCGTTTGCCCATTGCTCTTGGCCTCGTGCATCTTGCGCATCAGCGCCGGCAGTACATGCGAGGCGGCCAGATCGTAGTTGTCGCCGGGCCCATAGAGGTTGGTCGGCATGGCGGCCAGGTAGCGCGTACCGTACTGGCGGTTGTAGGCCCAGCACATTTCGATGCCGGCGATCTTGGCCAGCGCATAGGGGCGGTTGGTCGCTTCGAGCGGCCCGGTCAGCAGATAGTCCTCGCGAATCGGTTGCGGACAGTCGCGCGGGTAGATGCAGCTCGAACCGAGGAACAGCAATTGCCCGACGTCTGCCCGCCAGGCCGCATCGATGACATTCGCCTGGATGACGAGATTGTCGCGGATGAACTCGGCCGGAAAGTTGTTGTTGGCGAGTATGCCGCCGACTTTGGCCGCGGCGAGAAAGACATAGTCGGGTCGTTCCGCAGCAAGAAAGGCGCGGGTGGCCCCCTGGTCGGTGAGGTCGAGTTCGGCGTGGGTGCGGGTGACGATGTTGGCGAAACCCTGTCGGCGCAGCGCGCGCACGAGCGCGGAGCCGACCAGGCCGCGGTGTCCCGCAACGTAGATTTTCGTTTGTGGATTCATGTATTGCCTTGTCGTCCGTAGGTATCCTCAAATCGCACGATGTCGTCCTCGCCGAGGTAGGCGCCCGATTGCACTTCGATGATTTCCAGCGGCACCTTGCCCGGATTCGCCAGGCGGTGCAGTTCCCCGAGCGGGATATAGGTGCTCTGGTTCTCGGTCAACAGGATGGTCTTGTCGCCACAAGTGATTTCTGCTGTACCCGAAACGACGACCCAGTGTTCCGCGCGGTGATGGTGCTTCTGCAGCGACAGGCTGGCTTTGGGCTTCACCTGGATGCGTTTGACCTTGAAGCGCGGCCCCTGGTCGATGCTGTCGTACCAGCCCCACGGACGGTGCACCTTGCGGTGCGTGCTGTGTTCTTCCCGCTGGCCGGCATCGAGCGCCGCCACGATATTCTTTACGTCCTGGCTGTGGGCGCGATCGGTGACGAGGACGGCGTCGGCGGTTTCGACGACGACGACGTCATCGAGGCCGACCACGCTGACAAGACGGCTGGCGGCATGTACCAGGGTGTTGCGGCTGTCGCTTACCAGCGTATCGCCGAAACAGACATTGCCGGCCGCATCCTTGGGCAGGGCCTGCCAGACCGAGTCCCAGGCACCGAGGTCGCTCCAGCCGGCGTCGAGCGGCACCATGCGCACGTCCACCCCATTGCCGGGGCAGCGTTCCATCACCGCATAATCCACCGATTCCGCCGGTATGGCGGCGAACCCCGCCTTGTCGGGGCGCACGAAGCGGGCGTCGGTGCTGCGGCCTGCCCAGGCGTGCGTCGCCGCCTTTGCGATGTCGGGCCGGAAGCGTTCGAGCGCGGCCATCCAAACCGAAGCGCGCAGGACGAAGATGCCGGCGTTCCAGTAGTAGTGGCCATCGGCGAGGTACTGGCGCGCGGTGTCGAGGTCGGGCTTTTCGACGAAGCGTTCGACGTTCATGCCCGGCTGGCCGCCGCCGGCACGGATGTAGCCGTAGCCGGTCTCAGGTCGCTGCGGGGCGATGCCGACGATGGCGATGGCGCCCTCCGCCGCTTCGCGTATCGCCTGTTGCAGTGCGCCCGTGAAGGCCGGCGTGTCGGCGACGGTCTGATCCGCCGGCGTGACCACAAGTACCGGGTCGGCACCAGTGTCGAGCGCCGCGAGCGCGGCCAGGGTAAGGGCTGGCGCGGTATTCCGGCCGGCCGGTTCGAGCAGCAGCGCCACCGGTTCGACGCCGATTTCGCGCAACTGTTCCTGCATCATGAAGCGATGCTCGTCGTTGCCGACGATCAATGGCGCCGTCAGCGCAATGTCCGTCGACCCGAGCGCCGCGAGGCGCCGGGCGGCCATCTGGAACAGGCTTTCGTTGCCCGTCAGCACGAGAAACTGTTTCGGGAAGCCGGCGCGCGAGAGCGGCCACAGCCGGGTGCCCGAGCCGCCGCACAGGATGACAGGCTGGACGTCGACGGAACTCATGCTCAGGGCTCCTGCAGGGAAGAAAACATGCGTTTCACCAGGGGACGCATCAGGTAGGCGAGGAAGCTACGTTCACCGGTCTTGATGACGACTTCGACCGGCATGCCCGGGCGGAGTTGCCGGCCCTTGAGGTCAAGCAGACCCTTCTCGGTGACTTCGACCCGCGCCAGGTAGTAAGGCGGCTGGCCGTTGGGCGGCTCGAAGCGGTCGGAAGAAACCGACTGCACCTTGGCGTCGATGGTCAGCTGCGGGTCGTCGGTAAACGCGGAAACACGGATGTCGGTGGGCAGCCCCGCGTGTATCCGCGTGATCAGGTGCGTCGGAACTTGCACGTCGATCAGCAGGAGGTCGCCTTGGGGCACGACTTCCAGGATATGGCTGCCGGCAGTGATGATGCTGCCGGGCGCGCCCGCCTGCAGCCCGATGACCTGGCCGGACACCGGAGCGCGAATCGTGATGTGATCGAGTTCCAGGCTTGCGTCCTTCAGCTTTTCGCTCAAGTTGGCCGCTTCGCGGCGGGCGTCGGCGAGCAGTCCTTCGACTTCGCGCAGGAATTCCTGCCGCCGCTGCAGCATGCGCAGGCGGATTTCGGCGGCGTTGCTGACTTCCTTGGCGACACGCGCCTGCAATTCGCTGGTGACGCTGGTCAGTTCGGCAATCTGTCTTTCCTGTTCCAGCAGCTTGTTGCGTGCGGCATACCCTTCGCTGACCAGTGGCGTCAGCGCCTGATTTTCCTCGCGCAGGAGGGCCGCCTGCTGGTTGCGGGCGGCGAGCTGCATGCGTATCCCGGTGGCCTGCCCGTGCGACGCCGCGAGGTTTTCCTGAAGGATCGACAGTTCCCCCGTCAGTGCCTGGCGCCGGATGCGGAACAGCTGGTCCTGCGCCTGGATCAGATCGCGCCGACCGGCCGCATCCGCATAGGCGATCAGTTCCTCGGGATAGGTGACCTTGTCGGCGAGCGACTGTTCGGCGGAGAGGCGCGCGAGCTTCCCCGCGGCGGCGATGTATTCGTTCAGCGTCGACGTATAGGTCGTCTGGGCGCGGGTGCTGTCGAGCGTCAGGAGAACGTCGCCCTCCTTGACCATCTGGTTTTCCTTGACGCGGATATCGGCGATCGTCCCGCCGGTGAGATGCGAAACGATCTTGCGATGCGACTCGACGACCACCACGCCGGACGATGGCACACCTTCGTCGAGGGGCGCCATGCTGCCCCAGACGAGGAAGGAGCCGATGCCGATGAAGACGATCTTGTTGCCGAAGGCGATGGCGGCGCGCGGATCTTCGAGCGCGGCCATCTGCGTCTCCTTCTTCATCGCCGGCGCGCGCATCAGCCAGCGGAACAGCGGCCGCAGCAGGCGGGCGAGACCCTTGTCGGGCGCTGACTCAGCCTGGGACATTGGGCGACTCCGTAGCCGGGGGCGGCGGCTTGGCCGGGGCGGCGGGCGCCGGTGCCCGCGCTGTCGCCGGGGCGGCGCCGGCGGGAGCCGCGGCAGCGGCCGCACCCGGTTGTCCGACCGCTTGCGCCGCCTTGGCCAGTACGGCGAGCACCTGGTCGCGCGGTCCGTACAGGGTGACCTGACCGGCCTGCATCATCATCATCAGATCGCAGTTGCGGATCGCGGTCGGCCGATGGCTGACGATCAGCACGGTCTGGCCCTTCTTGCGCAGGGATTGCAGGGCGACGTCGAGCGCAATTTCGCCGGCCTCGTCGAGGTTGGCATTGGGCTCGTCGAGGATCAGCAGCGGCGGATCGCCGTAGAGCGCCCGCGCCAGGGCCACGCGCTGGCGCTGGCCGCCGGACAGGTAGGCACCGCTGACGCCGACCTGGGTGCTGTAGCCTTCGGGCAGGTGCAGGATCATCTCGTGCACGCCGGCCGCCTGGGCCGCGGCGACGACTTTTTCGCTGACGATTTCGCCATGCCGGGCGATGTTCTCGGCTATGGTGCCTTCGATGAGTTCGACGTCCTGCGGCAGATAGCCGATATAGGGGCCAAGGTCTTCGCGGCGCCATTGCTTGATGTCCGCGCCGTCGATGCGCACGACGCCGGTGCGCGGCAGCCAGACGCCGGTGATGAGGCGCAACAGGGTCGATTTGCCCGAGGCGCTCGGCCCGACGACGGCGACGCTGGCGCCGGCCGGTATGCGCAGGTTGACGTTCTGCACGAAGGCGGCCTGCATGTGGGGCGGTCCGCCGTAGATGCCTTCGAGGCTGAGTTCGCCCTTCGGGGCGGGCAGGGCGACGGCGGAGTAGGGGCGATCCGGCATCATCAGGGCTTCGTCGATGCGTTTCCAGGCATCCTGCGCGCTGCCCCATTGCGACCAGGTGCCGATCACCATCTCGATCGGCGTCAGCATGCGGCTGGCCAGCAGCGAGGCGGCGAGAATGACGCCGGCGGACACTTCGCCCTGCACCGAGAGATAGGCGCCCAGCCCCGACGCCATCGACATGTTGCCGTAGCGGACGAAGCGCGACATCGCCGAAATCATGCCGGCGCGGTCGCTGGCCAGCGCTTGCTCGTAGAGGTGTTCGTCCTGGCGCGACTGCCAGCGCGAGGTCATGGCCGGGAGCATGCCCATGGCCTCGATGACTTCGACGTTGCGCATGTTCAGGGTGGCATAGCGCGCCGCCTCGGACGAGCGCTCGTTGGCGCGGGCCAGTGGCACCCGCGTCGCGCGTTCGGTGATGTAGGCCAGGACGATCAATATCAGGCCGCCGACCAGCATCGTCAGCGCCAGACCCGGGTGCAGCATCAGGCCGGCAAGGAAGTAGATCGGCACCCACGGCGCATCGAGCGCCGCGACGACGCCGTAACCGGTGATGAAGGTGCGCACCATGCCGAGGTCCGCCAGCAGCCGCCGTCCGGCGCCGCCGTTCTTTTCGACGTTGAGGCGGTGGGACAGCTGCAGCAGCCGGGCGCCGAGATGGTGGTCGAGGCGCACGCCGATGCGCACCAGGATGCGCGAGCGCGCCCATTCGAGGGCGCCCATGCCCGCGAACATCAGCAGCGCCAGGATGCTCAGCATGACGAGCGTGGTGATGTTGCGGCTCGTCATCACGCGGTCCGAAATCTGCAGCATGTACAGCGTCGGCGCCAGCATCAGCACGTTGATGATGAGGCTGAAAAAGATCACCGCACCCCACGCGGAGGGCGTGCTGAGAACCACCCCCAGAAGGGGCGATCGGTGCAGCCGTCCGCCGGGGCTGTGGCTCGAACGTGGTGACAGTGATGGCATCAGGCCATCGTAGAGCAAGGGGCTGCGCAGCATGTTTGAATAAGAGGGAAGAACACCCTCTTTAAGAATGAATTGCTTAGGGTGGTACTGGCCCTACACTCCGGACCCATCGGGTGTAATGGGCCGAAGTTCGGCTATCCGGTTTGGCCGGGGGGCGCGTGCTTCCCGGAGTCGGGTATGGATGGGAGCGCAGAGTGAAAAAGACGCGGGATCAGGCCGCCGGCGACCGGGACGATGCGGAATTTGTCCGCCTGGCCAGACTCGGCCAGATCGATCTGGTCAAGCTGATCGACAAGTGCCAGGGACTGGTGGGCGCGGCGCGCCATGAAGAAGCCATCCGTTTCTACCGGGAATGGCTGTTCAAGCCGAATGTGCCGGTTGCCCATGTCGCGTATTTCAATCTCGGCGTCTCCCTGAGCGCCGTGAAGCGCTACTCCGAGGCGGAGAGCGTCTTTCGCCAGGCCATCGCGCTGCGGCGGGATTTCTTCCAGGCGCAGATCAGCCTGGGCACGCAGATGGAGGTGCAGGGGCGTGTTGCCGACACCATCGCCCAGTGGCAGGGCGCGCTCGCCATCGAAGGGCTCGATCGTCCGGACAACCGCGAGATGCGCATCATGCTGCTCAACAACCTCGGGCGCATCCTCGAGGGCGAGAAGCGTTTTGCCGAGGCCGAGGACTATCTGGAGCAGAGCCTCCAGGTCGAGCCGAATCAGCCGAAAGTTCTCCACCATCTGGTGCACCTGCGCCAGAAACGGTGCCGCTGGCCGGTCTTCGAACCGCTGCCCGGCATCACGGCGGCGGCGATGATGCAGGCTTCGTCGCCGATTGCGGTGCTGGCGGCGTCGGACGATCCGGCGTGGCAGCTCGCATCGGCGCAGTCCTACGTCAGCCAGAACATCGCCGCGCGCACGCGGCTGGTGCCGCGCAGCCACCGCTACAAACACGACCGCATGCGCATTGGCTACCTGTCGTCGGACTATTGCCTGCACCCGGTATCCATGCTGACGGTCGAGCTGTTCGAGCTGCACGACCGCAAGCGTTGCGAGGTCTATGGTTTCTGCTGGTCGCGCGAAGACGGTTCGGGGCTGCGCAAGCGCGTCATCGGCGCCTTCGACAAATACATTCAGGTCGGTGCGATGACCGACGAGCAGGTCATCGAGTTGATCCGCCAGCACGAGATCGACGTGCTGGTCGACCTGCACGGGATCACCTCCGGGGCGCGGGCGACCATCATCGCCGCCGGCCCGGCGCCGGTCCAGGTGTCCTACCTCGGGCAGCCGGGAACCACGGGCCTGCCGAATCTCGACTATGTCATCGTCGATCGTTTCGTTTTTCCGGAAAGCCTGCGGCCCTACTTCACCGAGGAGCCGATGTTCCTGCCCAATGTGTACCAGGTCAGCGACCGCAAGCGCGAAGTGCTGGCGACGGTCACGCGCGCGGCCTACGGCCTGCCGCAGGACAAGTTCGTCTATTGCATGTTCAACAACAACTACAAGATCACCCCCGAGTTCTTCGAGGCCTGGATGCGGATCCTGCGCCAGGTGCCCGACAGCCTGCTGTGGCTGCTCGAAGACAACAAGTGGGCCGGCGAGAACATGCGTGCCGCCGCCCGCGCCCACGGCATCGATCCGGCGCGACTCGTCTTCGGCGGCCGTGTCAGTCCGCAGGAATATCTCGGCCGCTTCACGCTGGCCGACCTCTTCCTCGACAGTTTCCCCTTCAACGGCGGCACGACAGCGAACGACGTGCTGTGGGCCGGATTGCCGCTGTTGACCATGTCGGGCCAGACCTTCATTTCGCGCATGGCCGGCAGTCTGCTCAACGCCGTCGGCCTGCCCGAGCTGGTGACGACGAACCTGGCGGACTACGAGCGCCGCGCCGTCGAACTGGGCCGCAACCGCATGGAACTGCAGCGCATGCGCATGCAGCTTGCCGCCGCCCGCACTTCGTCCCCCCTGTTCGACGTGCCGCGCATCGTGCGCGACATTGAGGACGCCTTCGCCGGCGCCTTGGCGTCCGGCCGGAAATAGACAGGAAGCCCCATGTGCGGCATCGCCGGCATCCATTTCAAGCGCGAAGTTTCGAGCGCGGAACTCGACGCGATCTCCGCCTACTTCGCCGCCAGCCTGCAGCATCGCGGGCCGGATGCTTTCGGCGCCCACCGCACTGCGCGCAGCATCTTCGCCAACCTGCGCCTGGCCATTGTCGACCGCGCCGGCGGCGACCAGCCGATCTATGCGCCGGGCGGCAGCCACGGCATTGTCTATAACGGCGAGGTCTACAACTGGGAAGACCTGCGCCGGCCGCTGGAGGCGGGCGGCTATCCGTTCGCCACGCATGCCGACACGGAGGCCGTGCTTGCCGTCTACGTTAAAAAGGGCGAGAAATCCTTCGCCGAACTCAACGGCATGTTCGCGCTGTGCATCTGGGACGAGAAGACCGGCAGCTTCACCCTGGCGCGCGACCGTTTCGGCGCCAAGCCGCTCTATATCTACGAGGACGCCGAGCGCTTCGCCTTCGCCTCGGAGATCAAGACCCTCCTGGGCCTGCCGGGCATCGACGACACGCTGAATCCGCTCGGCTTCCAGGACTATCTGACCTATCGCTACGCGCTGGCGCCGCACACCCTGTTCAAGTGCATCGAGAAGCTGCCCGCCGGCTGTTCGCTGCGCTACGACGCCAAGGGCCGGCATTTGCACCGTTTCGCCGAGATCGAACTGCGCGAGCCGAAGCGGCCGAAGAAGCCGCAGGCCTACGTCGAGGAACTCGACCACATCCTCGGCAACGCCGTGCGTTCACAGCTCATGGGCGAGGTCCCCATCGGCGTGCTGCTGTCCGGCGGTCTCGATTCGAGCGCCATCGCCTGCTACATCCAGCGCGCTGGCGCGCGGCTCAAGGCCTACAGCATCGGCTTCGCCGAGGTCAATGAATTTCCGTTCTCGCGCGACGTCGCCAGGCAGTTCGACCTCGACTACGTCGAAATCTGCATGACGCAGGAGGAACTGCTCGCCGGCATGGACGCGACGCTGCTGCGCCTCGACGAACCGATCGCCGACCCGGCCTGCTTCGCGCTGACGCGCCTGTGCGAGGAGATCAAGAAGGACGTCACCGTGGTGCTCTCGGGCGAGGGCGGCGACGAAATGTTCGCCGGCTACGGCCAGCACCTGTTCGCCCTCGATCCGGCGCTCGACCGCGAGCGCTGCTTCGCGCAGTTCTTCACCTACAGCGCCAACTACGACGACGCGAAGAGTTGGCTGCGCGACAAGAACCTGCCGCCGGAACACATGCGCTACAAGGCCGCTGCCTACGACCGCGCCGACACCGCGCTGAACGGCATGCTGAGCTTCGAGCTGCATACCTGGATGCCGGAAAACCTGATGATGAAGGCCGACAAGGTCCTCATGTCGCACTCGCTGGAGGGACGCTTCCCCTTCCTCGATCTGGAGTTGTACAACTTCGCCGCGCGCCTGCCGCAGGCGATGAAGCTGCCGTCGCCTGCGTCGTCCAAGCATGTCCTGCGCACATTGATGACCGACAAGCTGCCGCGCTCGGTGATCGAGCGCCGCAAGATGGGCTTCACGGTGCCGCCGTCGTTCTTCCTCCAGCGCCTGCGCGCCCGCTTCGAGACCGCCATCGACGCGCTGCGCGGCCAGCCGGTCGCCGACGTGCTCGACCTCGACGCCATCGCGCAGCTGGTCAGGGATTTCTATGCCGGGCAGCAGGGCATCCCGGTGTTCAAGGTCTGGAACATCTTCGTGCTGGTGTTCTGGTTCGCCTACGCCTATCCGCTGTTCCGCAAGGGCAGCGCCGGCGCGAACCTGCAGTCGCTGCTGCGCGACCTCGACCAGCCGGGCGTGCATCTCGAAGATGTCGCCGCCGGCAAGGTGCCGGCGCCGCAGCCGGCGCTGGCCATGCCGATCGGCCGCAAACCGCGCCTCGCCGTCTATACGGTGCTGATGGGCGACAAGGAGCCGCTCGGCAACCCGCTGTGCGACCTGCCGCCCGGCGCGACGACCGACATCGACATCGATTACGTCTGCCTGACCGACAATCACGCGCTGCGGTCCGACGTCTGGACGTTCGCCTACATCGACAGCGGCCACCTGCCGCCGGAAAAGCTCTCGCGGCGGCCGAAGACCATGCCGCACGCCTATCTGGCGGACTACGATTTCAGCCTCTACATCGACAACACGGTTGCCTTGAAGCGCCTGCCTGCCTTGCGCGATCTGGGGACGGCGCGGCCCTACCTGTTCAAGGTGTTCCGCCACGCCACGCGCCACAATCCCTGGGAAGAAGCCGATGCCGTCGCCACCCTCGGCTACGAGGACGTCGGCACCATCTGCGACCAGCTCGACTTCTATGCGCAGAAGCGGCCGCTCGAAAGCATCACGCCGCTGTCTACCTGCACGGTGATCCTGCGCTCGCACAACCATGCCAAGGTCGCCGAGTTCGGCACCACCTGGTGGGAGGAGATCCTCGCCTTCTCCAAGCGCGACCAGTTGTCCTTCGACTTCGCACTGGCGAACACGGGCTGCGCCGTCGAGTATTTCAACGGCTACACCAACGACAACGAGTTCATCCGCTGGCCGGTGCGCCCGCGCGAGCGGCGCGTCCTCGCCAGTTTCGACGCCAAGCGCTATGCCTGGATGCACCGCAACGATCCGGAGGCGGCGAAGAATCCGCGCGCGCACTTCCTCGCCCACGAGCACGGCGACGGTGCGACCTATGCGCACACCATCCCGCTGTTCGACTACATCTGCCACAAGCAGGGCAGCAGCCTCGGCTCCCACGTCTCGCCGCGCCGCGGCGTCGGCGTCGCACTCGGCGATATCCTGTCCCGCTACCGCGAAGGCAGCGGCAAGCTCCTGCTGGTGCGCATCCGCGACGAGGCGGCGCCGTTGCGCTTCGTCGCCGAGGAACTCGATCCGGCGTCGACGGCCGTGTCGATGATGCTCAACAAGTACAAGGCCCAGACCTTCGACCTTTCGGCTGCCGACCTGCGTCAACCGGTGGTCTTCGGCAACTCGCCCGACCGCTACGACGCCATGGTGTTCATCGGCCTGCCGCCCGACTGCATGCCGGCCCTGATCGGCAAGTTCAGCGGATTGCTCAGTCCGGCCGGCGGCCTCGTCGCCGTGGCGGCGGCGGGCGAATGCGACCTCGGTGCGATCAAGTCGGCGCAGGAGCAGATCACGCAGCAGTTCGGCACGGCGACGAAGGTGTCGGTCGGCCCATCGCGCCACGACGACCGCCGCGACCCGGTCGCCAACAGCCTGGTCTGCTTCGAATGGTCCGTTGCCGGCGCGTTGCTGGCGGAGCGCGCGCGCCAGGAGGCGCCGGCGATCATCGGCGGCGGCAACTTGCCCGGCCGGTCGGTGACGGCGCTGCATATGGCTTTTTGCGACGGCGGCCTGAGCAACCGTCTCAACGCCCTGATCTTCGCGCTCATCCTGCGACGGAAGTTCGGCCACCGCTGGGCGGCCTCCTGGCCCAAGAACACCTGGTGCGGCGCGGCCTTCGACCGGCTCTTCGAAATCGACGTGCCGATCCACGACTACCCGATCAATTATTTTAAGGAGCACGAGAACGAATATCTGCTCCTGATGCACGAGAACCAGTGCGACTTCAATCCGGAACGCATCGTCATCAACAAGGGCCTGACCAGCTACGATCAGTACAAGGGCATCCTCGATGCCAACGAACGGGTGCTCTATTACAACAACCTGTTCCCGCCCTTCGTCACGTTCGACGACATGAAGCTGGGGCTGGCCAGCCTGAGGATAGAAGCCGGCGTCCGGCAGCGGGCGGAGGCGTTCTGCGCCGAACACCGCATCGACGCCTCGGTGCTCGGCCTGCATATCCGCAAGACGGACTTCGGCGGCAACGTCAACGACGACGAGCTCTTCAAGCTTGCCGCGTCCAGCCAGCACCGCTTCTTCGTCTGCTCCGACGACAAGGGCGTCAATGAGCGTTTTTCCCAGCTGTCCAATTGCGCGGTATTCGAGAAGAGCTACTTCCCGCAGAAGGCGCAGGACTCGGGGGAATGGCTGCACTGGGTCACGGACGCCGAAGGACGCAAGTTTCCGTTCAACATCGACCGCTCCGAGGAGTCGGTCGTCGAGGGGCTGGTCGACCTGTTGATCCTGTCGCGCACCACGCTGGTGAAGACCTCGCATTCGACCTTCCTCACCATGGCCGGCATCTTCAAGGGCACCGGGTTCTTCTAGGCCATGAAGCGCGGATTCCTCTCGTTGCCGCTTCTTTTCGCCGCGGAACAGGCGTGCGCGGCATCGGGCGTTCTCTGCTTCCCGGGGATGCCGTGGTGCAACAGCGCCGACCTCGGCCTCGCCTGGGTTCTCATCGTCGTGGCTCTGCAGTTGGCGTTCCTGTATCTGGTCCAGGGCGGACCGGGCACGTTTCTCGGACACTTCGCCGGGCATGACGAGAACTTTGCGAGTGCCCACTTCGGTGTCGTCCAAGTGGGGCTGCCGATTGCCCTCGTGCTGTCGTTTCCGGCACTCGGCGGGCTGGTGCTCATCGACAAGTGGCTGCGTCCCGTCGGGCTGCTGGAGATTGCCGTCGTGCAGGGGCTCTACTGTCTCTGGCTGACACGCTGGCGGTGGCAGACGGACGCCCCAGCGGTGGAATCGAACCCGACCGATCACGATGCGCTGTCGCGGATGCATGAAGCCCATGTGGCGGCGGCGCCGTCGGACAACGGTTTCATCGGCATCGCTGCGCCGGTCGCCATCGAGCGCTCGTCTATCGACGCCGGAGTCGCCGCGATTCTGCCGCGCGCAGCGCTCGACGGCATACCGTTGTTTCCCGGCGCGGGGCGGCCGCAAGGCCGGCCGCCGGCGGCCACGGCGCCCGCAGGGGGCTCGGCGACGCTGGCCCATCCGGACCGCGCGTATGCCGGCAGCGCACCCTCGTTCCGTTCCCCGGACGAGCCGCCGCGGCGCCTGGGGCACCCCGACAACAAAGCGTTGATCGACCGCCTGACGAGCATCTACATGTGGGACGACATCGCTGCCGGTCATGCCTTCACGTTCGCCAGGAAGCTGTCGCCCGGACAACTGCTCAGCGCAGACGATCGCGCGCGCTACGGCGAGGTACTCATCGATGCCATGCACGGCGTCGCCCGGCATACCATCGCCATGTACCGGTACGGCGTCGATACGACGACTTTCGCCACCATCCTGTCGTCGTGCAGCGTCGATGGTTTCGACGAGTACTCGGCCGACCTGATGCAGCGTCTGACCTACTCGGTGCTGTTCGAGCGCCAGAAACTCTTCATCGACCAGACCGACATCGAAATCTTCGGCGAGGACTTCATCGTCTGCCTGTACCGGGTTGCGCTGTACGAGGCCCAGTCGGCGACATTCCGCCTGCCGGCGGCCGGTGCGTTGCAGGGCGCGGCGGGCTATCCGGTTCTTCAGTAATCAGCGCGGCTTCAGGTCGAGGCAGAGCCGCAACTGGTCCTGCCAGTCGGGCAGGGCGATTCCCTGCGCGCGCAATGCGCCGCAGTCGAGCCGGGAGTTCGCCGGCCGCCGGGCCGGCAGCGGGTAGTCGGCCGTCGTGATCTCTTCGACGCGGGCCGTCGCTCCCCGAGCGGCGACGATGGCCGCCGCGAATCCGTGCCATGAGGTGGTGCCGCCGGCGGTGAGGTGGAACAGGCCGCGCGGTCCTTGTGGCGACGCCAGGAGCGCTGCCGTCGTTTCCGCGATGTTCCGGCACCACGTCGGCGCGCCGACCTGGTCGCCGACGATGCGCAGCAGCGGCTTTTCGCCGGCCAGCCGCATGATCGTCAGCAGGAAGTTGCGTCCGCGCAGGCCGTAGACCCAGCTCGTGCGCAGGATCAGGTGGTCGCCGCCGACGGCCTGGACGGCCTGTTCCCCGGCCAGCTTGCTGCGGCCGTAAACGCCGAGCGGATTCGGCGCATCGGCTTCGGTATAGGGCGTCGGCTTCGTGCCGTCGAAGACGTAGTCGGTCGAGTAATGGACCAGCAGCGCGCCGAGGCGCTTGGCCTCCTCGGCGAGGATGCCGGGCGCCGTGCCGTTTATCGCCTCGGCCAGTTCGGGTTCGGCCTCGGCCTGATCGACCGCCGTGTAGGCGGCGGCATTGACGATGACATCGGGCTTGAATGCGCGCACCGCCGAGCGGATGCGGTCGGCGTCGGCGAGGTCGAGACTGCTGTGGTCGCAGGCGCGGATTTCACCGAGCGGCGCGAGCGTGCGCTCCAGTTCCCAACCGACTTGGCCGTTGCGACCGGCCAGCAGGATGCGCCTCACGGATAGACCTCGGCGTCGGCCAGCCGGGTACCGGCGGCGTCTTTGGCGGCGAGCAGGGGCGTCCCGGTGAGCGGCCACGGGATGGCGAGATCGGGATCGTCCCAGGCGAGCGTCCGTTCGGACCCGGGGTGCCAGTAGTCGGTGACCTTGTAGAGGAATTCGGCGTAGTCGGAGGTGACGCAGAAGCCGTGGGCGAAGCCGGGCGGAATCCAGGCCATGTTCCTGCTCGCGGCGGAAAGCGTGAATGCGACCCAGCGGCCGAAGGTCGGCGAGGATTTCCTCAGGTCGACGGCGACGTCGAAGATTTCCCCGGCGATGACGCGCACCAGCTTGCCTTGCGCGTGTTCGATCTGGTAGTGAAGGCCGCGCAGCACGTTCCGGGCCGAACGCGAATGATTGTCCTGCACGAAGTCGGCGTCGATGCCGAGGCCGGCCAGCGTGCGCCTGTTCCAGCTTTCGAAGAAGAAGCCGCGCTCGTCGCCGAAGACGCGGGGTTCGAGCAGCACGACATCGGGAATTTCCGTGCGCACGAGCCGCATCAATACACCTTTTCCCGCAGCAGGCCCAGCAGGTAGGCGCCGTAGCCGCTTTTCGCCAGCGGCGCGGCGAGCCGCTCCAGGTCGGTGTCGCCGATCCAGCCCTGGCGCCAGGCGATCTCCTCGGGGCAGGCGACCTTCAGTCCCTGCCGCTTTTCCAGCGTGCCGATGAACTGGCTGGCTTCGAGCAGCGAATCGTGGGTGCCGGTGTCGAGCCAGGCCATGCCGCGGCCCATGATTTCGACGTCGAGGGCGCCGAGTTCGAGGTAGCGCCGGTTGACGTCGGTGATTTCGAGTTCGCCGCGCGGCGAGGGCTTGAGTGCCGCGGCGATGTCGACAACGCGGTTGTCGTAGAAATAGAGTCCGGTCACGGCGTAGCGCGACTTGGGTTGTTTTGGTTTTTCCTCGATTGACACCGCATGGCCGGCGGCATCGAACTCGACGACGCCGTAGCGCTCGGGGTCGTTGACGGCGTAGGCGAAGACGGTGGCGCCGCTGGATGCGGCGCAGGCGCGTTGCAACTGGTGCGCGAAGTCGTGGCCGTAGAAGACGTTGTCGCCCAGGACCAGTGCGCTGGGGCCGCTGCCGACATGGTCGCGGCCGATGATGAAGGCTTGCGCCAGACCGTCGGGAGACGGCTGCACGGCATAGGTCAGGTTCAGTCCCCACAGCGCGCCGTCGCCGAGCAGTTGCTCGAAGCGCGGCGTGTCCTGCGGCGTCGAGATCAGCAGAATGTCGCGGATGCCCGCCAGCATCAGCGTGGTGAGCGGGTAGTAGATCATCGGCTTGTCGTAGATCGGCAGCAGTTGCTTCGATACCGCTACCGTGGCGGGATGCAGGCGCGTGCCGGCGCCGCCGGCGAGGATGATGCCCTTGCGCGCGGTCGTATTGGCGCTCATGTGCGGCTCCCGTAATTCGTTGCCAGCCAGTTGCGGTACTCGCCGCTTTGCACGTGGGCGACCCAGTCGTGGTTTTCCAGGTACCAGGCCACGGTTTTCTCCAGTCCGGAGACGAAGTTTTCCTGCGGCGCCCAACCGAGCTCGCGCGCGATCAGGCCGGCATCGATGGCGTAGCGCTGGTCGTGCCCGGGCCGGTCGGCGACGAAGATTTTCTGCTCACGGTAGCTGCCGCCGGCAGGGCGCGGCCGCAGGGTGTCGAGGACGCCGCACAGCGCGTCGACGACGGCGATGTTGGTCATTTCGGCGCCGCCGCCGATGCAGTAGGTTGCGCCGACCCGGCCTTGTTCGAAAACGCGGCGCAGCGCCCGTGCGTGGTCGTCGACATAAAGCCAGTCGCGGATGTTCTCGCCCTTGCCGTAGATCGGCAGCGGCTTGCCGGCCAGGGCGTTGACGATCATCAGCGGGATCAGTTTTTCGGGAAAGTGGTAAGGACCGTAGTTGTTGGAGCAGTTGGTGGTCAGCACCGGCAGGCCATAGGTGTGGTGATAGGCGCGCACCAGATGGTCGCTGGCGG
>CAZWFC010000059.1:13513-16664 GCA_964632965.1 uncultured Rhodocyclaceae bacterium | reverse complement strand
CGACCTGCATGATTTCCTTGGTGATGCCCTGGATCTTGATGTCCATCTGCAGCGCCGTGACGCCGTTGTCGGTGCCGGCCACCTTGAAGTCCATGTCGCCGAGATGATCCTCGTCGCCGAGGATGTCGGTCAGCACGGCGAAACGATTGCCGTCCTTGATGAGGCCCATGGCGATGCCGGCGACGTGCGCCTTGAGCGGCACGCCCGCATCCATCAGCGCCAGCGAACCGCCGCAGACGGAAGCCATCGACGACGAGCCGTTGGATTCGGTGATCTCGGAGACGACACGCATTGAATAGCCGAAGTCCTCGGCCGCGGGCAGCACGGCGACGATGGCGCGCTTGGCGAGGCGACCGTGGCCGATTTCGCGACGCTTCGGGCTGCCGACGCGGCCGGTCTCGCCGGTGGCGAAGGGCGGCATGTTGTAGTGGAGCATGAAGCGCTCGCGGTACTCGCCCTGCAGCGCGTCGATGATCTGCTCGTCGCGGCCGGTGCCCAGCGTGGCGATGACCAGCGCCTGCGTCTCGCCGCGCGTGAACAGCGCGGAACCGTGGGTGCGCGGCAGCACGCCGTGGCGGATGGTGATCGGACGCACGGTGCGCGTGTCGCGCCCGTCGATGCGCGGCTCGCCGTTGAGGATCTGGCTGCGCACGATCTTGGCTTCGAGTTCGAAGATCAGGTTGTTGATGTCGGTCGCGGACGGCGCGCCTTCGCTGCCGTCGGCCAGGGCGGCGATGGTCTTGCTCGTCACCTCGCGGCACTTCTGGGTGCGCGCCTGCTTGCTGGTGACGCGATAGGCATCGCGCAGATCGGCTTCGGCCAGTGCGGCGACCTTGGCGATCAGGGCTTCGTTCTTGGCGGGCGCCTGCCAGTCCCACTCGGGCTTGCCGGCGACTTCGACCAGTTCGTTGATGGCCTTGATTGCAACCTGCATCTGGTCATGGCCGAAGACCACGGCGCCGAGCATCACTTCCTCGGAAAGTTCCTTGGCTTCGGACTCGACCATCAGTACGGCGGCGGCGGTGCCGGCGACGACCAGGTTGAGCTGGCTGTTGGGCAACTGGCTGATGGTCGGGCACAGCACGTACTGGCCGTCGATATAACCGACGCGCGCGGCGCCGATCGGGCCGTCGAAGGGAATGCCGGAAATCGCGAGTGCGGCGGAAGCGCCGATCAGGGCCGGGATATCCGGATCGACGTCCGGATTGCTCGACATCACGTGGATGATGACCTGGACTTCGTTGTAGAAGCCCTCGGGGAACAGCGGACGGATCGGCCGGTCGATCAGGCGCGAGGTCAGGGTCTCCTTTTCGGAGGGGCGGCCTTCGCGCTTGAAGAAGCCGCCGGGGATGCGGCCGGCGGCATACACCTTCTCGACGTAATCGACGGTCAGCGGGAAGAAATCCTGGCCCGCCTTGGCTTCGGTCTTGGCGACGACGGTAGCCAGAATGACGGTGTCGTCCATATTGACCATGACGGCGCCACCGGACTGGCGAGCAATTTCGCCGGTCTCGAGCGTGACCGTGTGGGCGCCGTAGGTAAAGGTCTTCTTGATCGGTGTCAGCACGGAACAATCCTTTCGCAAATTAAAAAAGCCGGCACAACCCACATGGCTGTGCCGGCGTATTCATCGGTGCCCGCAGATTCGGGCATCCCGCATAGTGTGTCTAGCCCGCAGAAAAAAGATTACTTGCGCAGACCGAGGCGCTCGATCAGCGCGCGATAGCTATCGGCGTTCTTGCGCTTGAGGTAATCGAGCATCGTACGGCGCTGGCTGACCATTTTCAGGAGGCCGCGACGGGAATGGTGATCCTTGACGTGCTCCTTGAAATGCCCGGTCAGGTCGTTGATGCGGGCAGTCAGCAGGGCCACTTGCACTTCGGGGGAACCGGTGTCGCCCTGGGCGCGCTGGTAGTCGGTAACGATCTTGGCCTTGTCGGCGGTGGAAATTGCCATCGGTGTTTCCTTACTCTGTATGTATGTTCGGTCATCCGGGAAGCGCAGAATTATACATGCTCGCTGCACTTATTCTCAAGAAAATGCAACGGTATTTTAGCTTCGGCTAACGCAGCCATCCGCCGATACAGGAACTGCCATATCCGCCTTATCCGGCGATCAAGCGCTTCGGATTCAGCCAGCCGTCGGCGGACATTTCACCGACGCCGAGGAAACGTCCGTCGCAGGCCATCAGGCGATAGCGTGCGCCGCCCTCCCCGGCCCAGCGGACGCCCTGGCCGTGAAGGACACGCTGCGTGTCGGCTTCGCCCAGTTCCGCCTTGGGCAGCTTTGCCAACAGCGCGTCGGCGGGGTGCAAACGGCTGTCGCGCTCGGCCGTATCCAGGGCCTCCAGGACGTCGAGCCCGACGGCATCGCCGATATCCAGCGCACCGATGCGGGTGCGCCGCAGGGCCGCCAGATGGGCGCCGCAGCCCAGCGCCGCGCCGATATCGGCAGCGAGAGTTCGGATGTAGGTGCCCTTGCTGCACGCCACCTCGATATCAAACTTGTCGCCGTGCCAGGCCAGCAGACGGATCTCATGGATCGTCACCCGGCGCGCGGCGCGTTCGATTTCGATGCCGGCGCGGGCGTATTCGTAGAGCGGTCGGCCATCGCGCTTGAGCGCCGAATACATCGGCGGCACCTGGTCGATTTCGCCGCGAAAGCGCTCCAACACGGCCAGTAGCTCGGCTTCCGCAACCGCGACCGGACGGGTTTCCAGAACCTGGCCCTCGGCATCCGCCGTGTCGGTGGTCACGCCGAGCTGCACGCAGGCAATGTAGGTCTTGTCGGCGTCCAGCAACTCACCGGCGAACTTGGTCGCCTCGCCGAAGCACAACGGCAGCAGCCCCGTCGCCAGGGGGTCGAGAGTACCGGTATGGCCGGCCTTGGCCGCGTTGTACAAGCGACGCGCCTTTTGCAGGGCATCGTTGGACGTCAGCCGCAACGGCTTGTCGAGCAACAGCACGCCGTCAACGCGGCGTCTGGGTGCGCTGCGCGGCTTGTTCACTCGCACAGAAACACGCCGGGCCGCCCCAAGTGTTTCTTGCCCCCTGGGGGGAGAACGCCGCGAAGCGGCGTTTTTGGGGGGAGACTCATTCGTGCTGGTCGGACTTGACCGCTTCGTCGATCAGATGCGAAAGACGCGTGCCGT
>CAZWFC010000059.1:0-13413 GCA_964632965.1 uncultured Rhodocyclaceae bacterium | reverse complement strand
TCGTGCTGGTCGGACTTGACCGCTTCGTCGATCAGATGCGAAAGACGCGTGCCGTGCTCGACGGAAGAATCGTAGTGAAAATGAAGTTCGGGAATGTGATGGATGCGCACGCGCTTGCCCAGCTCGCGGCGCAGAAAACCGGCCGCCGCCTTGAGGCCGTGATCGATCGCCGCGCGGTGTTCCGCGCCCGAAAGCGAGGTATAGAACACCTTGGCATGCGCGTAGTCCGCCGTGACCTCGACATCGGTCAGGGTCACCAGCTTCATGTGCGGCCCGAGGCGCGGGTCCTTGAGTTCAGTGCGAATCAGATCCGCCAACTCGCGGCGGATCTGTTCATTAACGCGCTCGGAACGGGAAAAGCTCTTCAAGGTTTCAGGAAATCACAGAGTACGGGCGACTTCCTGGATCTCGAATACTTCGAGCATATCGCCTTCGTTGATGTCGTTGAAGTTCTTGAGGTTCAAACCGCACTCGAAGCCTTCCCGGACTTCGCGCACGTCGTCCTTGAAGCGCTTCAGCGATTCGAGTTCGCCCGTATGGATCACCACGTTGTCGCGCAGCACGCGCACGCTGGCATTGCGCTTGACGACGCCAGCGAGCACCATGCAGCCGGCGACGGCGCCGACCTTGGAAATCCGGAACACCTGGCGGATCTGCACCTGGCCGATGACGCTTTCCTTCTTCTCCGGCGACAGCATGCCGGTCATCGCCGCCTTCACCTCGTCGACCGCATCGTAGATGATGGTGTAGTAGCGGATATCGACGCCGAAGGTCTCGGCCAGCTTGCGCGAACCGGCATCGGCGCGCGTATTGAAGCCGATGATGACCGCCTTCGAGGCTTCGGCGAGGTTCACGTCGGACTCGCTGATGCCGCCCACCGCCGCGTGGATCACCTGAACCTTGACCTCGGGGGTGGAAAGCTTGACCAGCGCATGCATCAGGGCTTCCTGCGAGCCCTGCACGTCGGCCTTGATGATCAGCGGCAGCGTCTTGACCTCGCCCTCGCCCATCTGTTCGAACATGTTTTCCAGCTTGGCCGCCTGTTGCTTGGCGAGTCGCACGTCGCGGAACTTGCCCTGGCGGAACAGCGCGACTTCGCGCGCCTTGCGCTCGTCGATGATGGTCATCGCCTCGTCGCCGGCGCCGGGGACGTCGGACAGGCCCTGGATCTCGACCGGAATCGAAGGACCTGCCTCGTCGATGGGCTTGCCGTTCTCGTCGAGCATCGCGCGTACGCGGCCATAGACATGGCCGGCGAGCAGCACGTCGCCGCGCCGGAGCGTGCCGGACTGGACGAGCATGGTCGCAACCGGGCCCTTGCCCTTGTCGAGACGCGCTTCGATGATGAGCCCCTTGGCCGGCACATCCTTGGCGGCCGTCAGTTCGAGCACCTCGGCCTGCAGCAGAACCTGCTCCAGCAGGTCGTCGATGCCCGCCCCGGTCTTGGCCGAAACCATGACGAAGGGGGAATCGCCACCGTATTCTTCCGGCACCACACCCTCGGCGACCAGTTCCTGGCGCACGCGGTCGGGGTTGGCACCCGGCTTGTCGATCTTGTTCACCGCCACCACCAGCGGCACGTTGGCCGCCTTGGCGTGATGGATGGCTTCCTTGGTCTGCGGCATGACGCCGTCGTCGGCCGCCACGACCAGGATGACCAGGTCGGTGGCCTTGGCGCCGCGGGCACGCATGGCCGTGAAGGCCTCGTGACCCGGCGTATCGAGGAAGGTGATGACGCCGCGCGGCGTTTCGACGTGGTAGGCGCCGATATGCTGCGTGATGCCGCCGGCTTCGCCGGCCGCCACCTTGGCGGTGCGGATGTAGTCGAGCAGCGAGGTCTTGCCGTGGTCGACGTGGCCCATGACGGTCACGACCGGCGCACGCGGCGACACTTCGGCATCCTTGTGTTCGGCATGTTCGTCGAGGAAGGCATCCGGATCGTCGAGCTTGGCGGCGAACGCCTTGTGCCCCATTTCCTCGACGATGATCATCGCCGTTTCCTGGTCGAGCTGCTGGTTGATGGTCACCATCGAGCCCATCTTCATGAGCAGCTTGATGACTTCGGTCGCCTTGACGGACATCTTGTGGGCAAGGTCGGCAACGCTGATGGTTTCCGGAATATGCACGTCACGCACGACAGCCTCGACCGGCTGCTGCGGCGCCTGCGATTCCTCGTGATGGCGACCATGACGCCCCTTGGGGCCACCGCGCCAGCCGGCCGGACCGGTGTCGCCGCGGGTCTTGATGCCGCGCTTCTTGGCGGCATCGTCCTTCCACGCGCCCGGCTTGGCGTCCTTCTTGACGGGCTTTTTCTCCTCGCCCGGCTTGGCCGCCGGCTTGTGGAGGGTTCCGGTGACTTCGGGCTTCGCCGCCTTTTCGGCAGCGGCCTTCTGCGCCGCCTCGGCCTGCGCCGCCTGCTGGACGATGCGCGCTTCGGCCTCGGCACGCACGCGCAGCGCGCGCTCCTGCTTTTCCTTCAGTTCCGAAGCCTGGATAGCCGACAACTGGGCCTGGCGCTTGGCCTCGGCCTGCCGCAAGGCGACCTGCCGTTCGTCGATCGTATATTTCGGTGCCGGTGCCGGCGCAGCAGGCGCTGCGGCCGCGACCGGCGCCGCCGCGACGGGCTCGGGCACCGGCTCGGCGACGGGCTCGGGAATCGGTTCGGGAACGGGCTCCGGAATCGTCTCGACGACGGGCTCGGGAACCGGCTCGGGCAGCGGAGCAGGCTCGGGAACCAATACCGGTTCGGCGGCGAGGGCCTCTTCGGCAGCGGCTTCGGCAGCGAGTTCGGCCGGATCGCGCTTGACGAAGACGCGCTTCTTGCGCACCTCGACCTGGATCGTGCGCGCCTTGCCCGTCGAATCGGCCGCCTTGATCTCGGTGGTCTGCTTGCGCGTCAGGGTGATCTTGGCCTTGGGCGCCGTCTCGCCGTGGGACTTGCGCAGGTAATCGAGCAGACGGGTCTTGTCCTGTTCGGAGAGGGTATCGTCCGTCGCCTGCTTGCTGACGCCCGCTTTGGCGAGTTGTTCGAGCAGCGCAGTCGCCGGCATTTTCAGCTCGGCCGCGAATTGGGAGACGTTCATCATTGCCATAAGACCGTTCCCTTATTGTTGTTCGTCCGCAAACCAGTGGGCGCGTGCGGTGGTGATCAGCGCCTTGGCGCGTTCTTCGTCGATGCCGGTCATTTCGGTGAGTTCATCCACCGCCAGATCGGCGAGGTCATCGCGGGTGCAGACGCCGTTGCGTGCCAGCTTGGCGGCAAGCGACTTGTCCATCCCGTCCAGATTCAGCATGTCTTCCTCGACCTTGTCGAGCTGTTCCTCGTCGACGATGGCCTCGGTCAGCAGCACGTTGCGGGCGCGGTCGCGCAACTCGTTGATCGTCGCCTCGTCGAAGGATTCGATTTCGAGCATTTCCTGGAGCGGCACGTAGGCGATCTCCTCCAGCGTCGAAAAGCCTTCCTGGATCAGGATGTCGGCGACTTCCTCGTCGACGTCGAGCTTCTCCATGAACAGCTGGCGGATCGTCGAGGTCTCGGCCTGCTGCTTCTGCTGCGACTCCTCGACCGTCATCAGGTTGATCGTCCAGCCGGTCATTTCCGTCGCCAGGCGCACGTTCTGGCCGCCGCGGCCGATGGCGATGGCGAGGTTGTTCTCGTCCACCACCACGTCCATGCTGTGCTTCTCCTCATCGACGACGATGCTCTGCACTTCCGCCGGCGCCAGGGCGCCGATGACGAACTGGGCCGGATCGGGCGACCAGAGCACGATATCGACGCGCTCGCCGGCCAGTTCGTTGGTCACCGCCGTCACGCGCGAGCCGCGCATGCCGATGCAGGTGCCCTGCGGATCGACGCGGGGGTCGTTCGACTTGACGGCGATCTTGGCGCGCACGCCGGCATCGCGTGCCGCGGCCTTGATTTCGATGATGCCGTCCTCGATCTCGGGCACTTCGAGTTCGAACAGCTTCATGATGAATTCGGGAGCGGTGCGCGACAGAATCAGTTGCGGGCCGCGGGCGTTGCGGTCGATCTTCTTCAGCCAGGCGCGGACACGGTCGCCGGGGCGCAGGTTTTCCTTCGGGATCATCTGGTCGCGCGGCAGGCGCGCCTCGATGCGGCCGGCCTCGATGATGGCGTCGCCCTTCTCCATGCGCTTGACCTGGCCGGTGACCAGGTGTTCCTTGCGTTCGAGGAAGTCGGTGAGGATCTGCTCGCGCTCGGCGTCGCGGATCTTCTGCAGGATGACCTGCTTGGCGGCCTGGGCGCCGATGCGACCGAAGTCGATGGGTTCGAGCGCCTCCTCGATGGTGTCATCGAGGGTCGCGTCGGCAACCTGCTTCTGGGCATCGGACAAGCCGATCTGCTGTTCGGGATTCTCGACCATGTCGTCGGGGACGACCAGCCAGCGGCGGAAGGCTTCGAAGGCACCGGTTTCGCGATCGACCTCGACGCGCACATCGGCCTCGTCGTTGATACGCTTCTTGGTCGCAGACGCCAAGGCCAGCTCAAGGGCGGCGAACACCGTGTCCTTGCCCACGTTCTTTTCCCGTGCCAGGGCATCCACCAGCAGCAACATCTCGCGACTCATTCCAGTCCCTCCGACAAATTCGTTCTCAAAACTTGGGCACCAGACGCGCCTTCTCGATATTGTCGAGAGGGAACGCCAACTCCTCGCCACCAACGCGGAAGCGCACATGGCCGTCGGCCTCGCCCAGAATCGTCCCGGCGAAATTGCGCTGGTTGCCCACCGGGACGCGCAGTTTGAACTGCGCCTCCTGGCCGGCGAAACGCGCAAAATCGGCGGCTTTCTTGAGCGGCCTGTCCAGTCCCGGCGACGAGATTTCCAGACGGTCGTAATCGATGTTTTCCACCGCGAGGAGCCGGGTCAGGTGATGACTGACCGTGGAACAATCGTCGACGGAAATACCCGACTCCTTGTCGATGAAGACGCGAAGAAGGCGGCCGCGCGGACTCGTCTCGAAATCGACGAGTTCGTAGCCGAGGCCGGTAACGGCCTGTTCGATCAGTTCAACCAGTTGCATATCCGAAAATACAAATAAAAAAAGGGCCCGAAAGCCCATTCTTTCTCTTTACGCCGAGAACGGTGCCAAAAAAACACGCTGAGTATAGCAGGGCGACCCCCGCCAACGCAATCAGGCTACGGATTTTTCTGGGTTTTTGGCTGCGACGGCCCGCCGCCGGGACGGCTGTCAGACGCCGCTTTGCTCCGTTTTCGGCTCTTTGAGCGACTTCAGAAGCTGCTCGACGTCGTGGTCCTCAAGTTCCCGCCACTGCCCCCGCTTCAATCCCGGAGGCAGCAGCACCGGGCCGTAGCGCACCCGCATCAGGCGGCTGACGGTCACCCCGACGGCCTCGAACATGCGCCGCACTTCGCGGTTGCGGCCTTCGGTCAGCGTGACGTTGTACCAGCGGTTGGAGCCGTCGCCGCCGGCCGACTGGAGCCGGATGAAGCGCGCCAGTCCGTCGCCGAGTTCGATGCCGGCCGTCAGTTGCCGCGCCGCCTCTTCCGACAACTCGCCGAGGATGCGCACCGCGTAGTCGCGCTCCAGGCCGTAGCGCGGGTGCATCAGGCGGTTGGCCAAGTCGCCGCTGGTGGTGAACAGCAGCAGGCCGCAGGAATTGAAGTCGAGCCGGCCGATGGCGATCCAGCGCCCGCCGTTGACGCGCGGCAGCTTCTCGAAGACGCTGGCGCGCTTTTCCGGGTCGTCGCGCGAGACGATCTCGCCTTCGGGCTTGTGATAAACCAGCACGCGCGGCAAGCGCGAGGAGAAGCGGAGATTCACCAGCCGGCCGTTGACGCGGATCTTGTCGTGGGCGCCGATGCGCTGGCCGACATGGGCCGGCTGGTCGTTGACGCTGACGCGGCCGGCGGCGATCCACTCCTCCAGTTCGCGGCGCGAACCCAAGCCGGCGTCGGCGAGCGCCTTCTGCAGCTTGGTCGTCGCCTCCGCCGCCACCGGCGGCGGGCTGGCCCGTCCCCTGGCGCGCGGACCGGGCTGATCGGCGACCTCGCCATCCGCGACCTTCCCCGGCTTCGCCAGGGGCTGGCGGATGGGGCTACGCTTCTTGCTGCTGTTGCGGCGGGGGGGCTTCTGGGGCGACTGCGGGGAGTTCGGCAAGATCCATCACCTTTTCGATTTCGGTCAACGGCGGGAGTTCGGACAGGCTGCGCAGGCCCAGGTCGTCGAGGAATTTGCGCGTCGTGGCGTAAAGCCCGGGACGTCCGGGAGCATCGCGGTGGCCGACGGTATCGATCCAGCCGCGTGCTTCGAGCACTTTCAGAATGTTGGGGGAAACGGCGACGCCGCGAATGTCCTCGATGTCGCCGCGCGTCACCGGCTGACGGTAGGCGATGATCGCCAGCGTCTCCATCACGGCACGGGAATACTTGGTCGGCTTCTCGTTCTTCAGGCGGTCGAGGAAGGCCTGGTACTCGGGCCGCGTCTGGAAGCGCCAGCCGGTGGCCAACTGCACCAGTTCGACGCCGCGGTTGGCCCAGTCGCGCCGCAGGTCGTCTAGCAACGTGCGCCAGGTGTCGTCGTCGAACTCCTGGTCGAAGAGCTTCTTGAGCTCCGCCAGCGGCATGGGATCGCCGGCCGCCAGCAAGGCGGCTTCCAGCACGATCTTGTAGTCTTCAGGTTTGTAGAGCGTAACCATCGTCGGGAGTATCGGGCAGTTTGACGTAAATAGGCGCCAGGGCCTCGTTCTGGGTGATCTCGATCATGCGCTCGCGCACCAGTTCCAGCATGGCGATGAAGCTGACGACCAGCAGCGGCCGACCGCCGCTGACGTCGAAGATGTCCTCGAACACGACGTAGCCGCGGCCGGCCAAGCGGCGCAGGATGATGGCCATGTGTTCGCGCACCGAGAGTTCCTCGCGCTTGACGCGGTGATGCTGGGTGACGCGGGCATGCTTCATCAGCGTCAGCCAGGCGACCTGGAGATCGTGCAGATTCACCTCGGGCAGACGTTCGGACACCTCGTCGGTGATCCAGACGCTGACCCACTCGAAGTCGCGGTGCGCCTGCGGCAGGGCATCGATCTGCGCCGCCGCCTGCTTCATGCGCTCGTATTCGAGCAGGCGCCGCACCAGTTCGGCGCGCGGGTCTTCCGGTTCGCCGGTCTCGGCCTTCGGCGGACGCGGCAGCAGCAGGCGCGACTTGATCTCCAGCAGCATCGCCGCCATCAGCAGGTAGTCGGAGGCCAGCTCCAGGTTGTGCTTGCGCATCTGCTCGACGTATTTCAGGTACTGCGCCGTCAGCGGCGCCATCGGGATGTCGAGGATATTGAGGTTGGCCTTGCGGATCAGGTAGAGCAGGAGGTCGAGCGGCCCCTCGAAGGCGTCGAGGATGATTTCGAGCGCATCCGGCGGGATATACAGATCCCGCGGCATGGTCATCATCGGCTCGCCGTAGAGCATGGGCACATGCGCCTCATGCGGCACGGCGGCAATCGCGCCGACGACCTCGACGCTTGCCTCGTTCTCGCTCGTCGGGACGCCGCTCATTCAGGACACCGTATACGCGCCGGTGGCGACGGAAATCCGCTCGCCGCCATCGTTGAAGAGTTCCATGTGCGCCACGGCCACCTTGTTGCCGGTACGCAGCGGCACGCCCTTGCAGGAAAACCATTTGCCCAGCCCCGGACGCAGATAATCCACGCGCAGGTCGATGGTGCCGATGCGGCCGAAGCGCTCGATGCGCTCCGCCATCGGCCGGTCCTTGAGCTTCTGCTGCACGCCGAGGAAGGCCACCAGACCGCCGGTCAGGTCATGCACCGCGGAAATCACACCGCCGTGCAGCATGCCGCGATTGTAATTGCCGACCAGTTCCGGCCGCATTTCGAAGCGGACTTCGGGACAATCGTGATTCAGCGAAACCACATCGATGCCGAGCACGCGATTGAAAGGAATGCGGTCCACGAAAATCTCGTGGATCGCCTTCAGCAGTTCCTCTTCGGTCTTCGCGCTCAGCATCGGCGGGCTCACGAGTAGTCGAGGCCGATCGCCTCGCGCACGTCGCGCATGGTTTCCTGCGCCAGCTTGCGGGCCTTCTCGCAACCGTCGGCGATGATGTTCTTGACGATCTGCGGGTCTTCCTCGTACATGCGCGCACGCTCGCGCATCGGCTCCTGCTCCTTGAGCACGGCGTCGATCACGGGCTGCTTGCACTCGATGCAGCCGATGCCGGCGGAGCGGCAGCCGGCCTGCACCCAGGTCTTGACCTCGTCGTTCGAGTAGATCAGGTGGAACTGCCAGACCGGGCACTTGGCCGGATCGCCGCAGTCGGTGCGGCGCACGCGCGCCGGATCGGTCTGCATGGTGCGGATCTTCTTGCGGACCGACTCCTCGTCCTCGCGCAGCGCAATCGTGTTGCCGTAGGACTTCGACATCTTCTGGCCGTCGAGGCCGGGCATGCGCGAGGCCTCGGTCAGCATCGCGCCCGGCTCGACGAGAATCATCTTGCCGCCGCCTTCGAGATAGCCGAACAGCCGTTCCCTGTCGCCGAGCGAGAGATTCTGCGTCTCGTTGAGCAGGGCCTTGGCCTGTTCGAGCGCGTCGTCCTCGCCCTTCTCCTGGAAGCGCGTGCGCAGTTCCTCGTAGAGCTTGGCGCGCTTGGAGCCGAGCTTCTTGACCGACTCCCGCGCCTTTTCCTCGAAGCCGGGTTCGCGGCCGTAAAGGTGGTTGAAGCGGCGCGCGATCTCGCGCGTGAATTCGATGTGCGGCACCTGGTCCTCGCCCACCGGCACCTTGTCGGCGCGGTAGATCAGGATGTCGGCGGCTTGCAACAGCGGATAGCCGAGGAAGCCGTAGGTGGTGAGGTCCTTGTGCGTGAGCTTTTCCTGCTGGTCCTTGTAGGTCGGCACGCGCTCCAGCCAGCCCAGCGGCGTCATCATCGACAGCAGCAGGTGCAGCTCGGCGTGCTCGGGCACGCGCGACTGGATGAACAGCGTCGCCTGCGAGGGATCGACGCCCGCCGCCAGCCAGTCGACGATCATGTCCCAGGTGTTCTGGGTGATGGTGCCCGGCTCGTCGTAAGCGGTCGTCAGGGCATGCCAGTCGGCGACGAAGAACAGGCACGGATATTCGTGCTGGAGCTTGATCCAGTTGGCGAGCACGCCGTGATAGTGACCGAGGTGGAGGCGCCCGGTGGGGCGCATGCCGGAGAGAACTTTTTCAGCGTACATAGGCAACCAATTCAAGAACCTCATCAAAGGCACGCTCATGCATCGAGCGGAACGAACCGATCAGTCGCCTCCCCCGCGAGGGGAAGGCCGGGAGGGGGCGGACATCGATATGATCTTGGCGCGGTTTCATGCGCCTAGATACCGAACAGGTTTTTGACGAGCACCAAGAACAGGCCCATCAAGGGAAACATCACGAAATCGAGCACGCCGGTGAACAACAATACCAGCAGGATGGGCAAACCGAAACGCTCCAGTTGCGCAAACTTCCACGCCGCCCGGTGCGGCAGCAGGCTGACCGCGATGCGCCCGCCGTCGAGCGGCGGCAGCGGCAGCAGGTTCAGGATCATCAGCCCGGTATTCACCAGCAGGCCGGCGCGCCCCATCTCGGCCAGCGCCGCGCTGTACGGATGCTCGGGCATGAGGAACACCAGCTTGAGCAGGAAGGCCCAGCACAGCGCCATCGCCAGGTTCGCCGCCGGCCCGGCGGCGGCCACCCAGAGCATGTCCTGCTTGGGTCGGTGCAGATTGCCGAAATTCACCGGCACCGGCTTGGCCCAGCCGAACAGGAAGCTCGCATTGCTCGCCAGCAGAATCAGCGCCGGCACCAGTATCGTCCCGACCGGATCGATGTGGCGCAGCGGATTCGCGCTCACCCGCCCCAGCTGCCACGCCGTCCGGTCGCCGAAATGGCGCGCCACATAGCCATGGGCCGCCTCGTGCAGCGTGATGGCAAAGATGACCGGAAGCGCGTTGATCGCGAGCTTCTGGATGTCGAGGTCCATGAATCGGGGGTGCCGGAAGGGGAAAGGCGGATTCTAGCAGAGCGCCTAGTCGAGCCCGAACGGCGCCAGCGGCCCGCGTCCGGCGCGTACCAGTTCCGGCGCACCGCCGACGAGATTGACGATGGACGTCGCCTCGCTGCCGCAGGGGCCGGCATCGATGACGAGGTCCAGCTGCTTGCCGAGCCGGTCGCGGATGTCTTCGGGATCGGACAAGGGCGTGGTCTCGTTGGCGGGGATCAGGGTCGAGGTCAGCAGCGGCTCGTCGAGTTCCTCCAGCAGGGCCAGCGCCAGCGCGTGGTCGGGAATGCGCAGGCCGATGGTCTTGCGCTTCGGATGCAGCACGCGGCGCGGCAGTTCCTTGGTGCCTTCGAGGATGAAGGTGTAGCTGCCGGGCGTCGTCGCCTTGAGCAGGCGGAAGGTCGCGTTGTCGACGCGGGCATAGGTGGCGATTTCGGACAGGTCGCGGCACATCAGCGTGAACAGGTGGCGCTCGTCCACGCCGCGGATGCGGCGGATGCGGTCGAGCAGGTCGGCATCGCCGACATGGCCGCACAGGGCGTAGGCGGAATCCGTCGGCAGGGCGACGAGGCCGCCGCCGCGGATGATCTCCGCCGCCTGCTTGATGAGGCGCGGCTGCGGATGTTCGGGATGGATGGAAAAATATTGCGGCATCAGATCAATTCGCTCCAGACCGGGGTGAGCCCTTCGGGCAAGGGCGGCAGTTTACCCAGATCGATCCAGCTTTCGCCGGGACCGTGAAAATCGGAGGCGCGCGAGGCGAGGAAGCCGAACTGCTTGGCCACGCGCGCATATTCGCGCGTCTGGTCCTCGGCGTGGGAGCCGGAAATGACCTCGATGCCGCGCCCGCCCAACTCCTTGAAGACGCCGAACATCTGTTCCAGTTCGGCCTTGCTCAGCCGGTAGCGCCCCGGATGGGCGATCACGGCGATGCCGCCGGCGCCGTGTATCCAGCCCAGCGCATCCTCCATCGTCGCCCACGGATGCGAGACGTAGCCGGGCTTGCCCTTGGCCAGCCACCAGTCGAACACGCCCTTCACCTCCTTCGCATGGCCCAGTTCGACGATGTAGCGGGCGAAATGGGAGCGCGAGATCAGCGCCGGATTGCCGGCGTACTTGAGCGCGCCTTCGTAGGCGCCGTGGATGCCGACCTTGTCGAGTTCCGCCGCCATGCGCGCCGCACGCGAGTCGCGGCCGCCGCGCACCGTGGCCAGGCCCTCGACCAGCGGCGCATGCGCGGCGTCGAAGCCGAGGCCGACGATATGCACGGTCTGGTCGTCGCCCCAGGACACCGACACCTCGGTGCCATTGACGAAAGGCAAGCCGAGGACGGCGGCCTCCGCGCGCGCCTCGGCCAGCCCGCCGATCTCGTCGTGGTCGGTCAGCGCCCAGAGCTCGACGCCGTTGGCGTGAGCGCGCCGCGCCAGTTCCGTCGGCGTCAGCAGCCCGTCGGACACGGTGGAATGACAGTGCAAATCGGCGTTCAGGCTCACGTGAAAAACTCCTCGATCAGTCTCGCCACGTCCTCGGGACGGTCATGGTGCAGGTTGTGGCCGCATTCGTTCAGCGTCACTTCGCGCGCGTCGGCGAAGCACGCCAGGCGCGCGCGGAAATCGTCCTCGCCGGCGATGTATTCGCGCATGAAGGCGGAATCCGCCCCCCGCACCCACAGCATCGGCGCCGTCACGCGGCGCCAGCAGGCCCGCATTTCCTCGATGCGGTAGAGGACCGGATTCACCCAGCGATGGCAGGGGTCGGCCGCGATCCGCACGCCCCCGTCCGCGTCCTCGGCCAGATGCCCGGCGAGAAACTCCGCCCGCGCCGGTGTCAGGCGCGGATTGTCGTAGCGCAGGCGCGCGGCGAAGGCCGCCCGGTCCGGATAGGAGCGAAAGCCGGGCGCCGACCGCAATTGCTCCAGCCACTTGTCGAAGCGCTCCGGCGCATCGGCCGGAGCGGTGGGCTTGAGGCCGAAACCTTCGAGATTGACGATGCCGGCGACCCGCCCCGGCCGGATGCCGGCATACAGCGTGGCGACGTTGCCACCCATGCTGTGGCCGACCAGCCGCACCGGCGCGTCGGGCGAATAATGTTCCAGCGCCGCATCGAGATCGGCGATGTAATCCGGGAACCAGTAGGCGTCGCCGTTCCACTGCGACCAGCCGAAACCGCGCCAGTCCGGCGCAATCACCCGCCAGTCGCGGCGCAGGGCATCGACGACGAACTGAAAACTGGCCGAGACGTCGCCCCAGCCGTGCAGCAGGAACAGCTTGGGCGCAGCCGCATCGCCCCAGACGCGGAAATGCATGCGGCGTTCGCGCAGGACGACGAATTCGGAAATCCCAAGTTTCATTGGCCAATTCTAGCAAAGCCCCTTGCCCGACCCGGCCGACCGACGGCATAATGCGCGCTCATCGTCGGGAGAGAGCGACTCAGTTCAAAATGAGTTCGCCGCCGAAGGCGCAACCGCCCAGGAACCGCTCAGGCAAAAGGGCCGACGACGCAGGAAAAATCTGGAGAGTGGCCGCGCGATGTTTCGCCAAGCGGCCCACCGACGGGGCAGCCGGCCATCAGCCGGTAATCTCTCAGGTCACATGGACAGATGGGCGCACCGGCATTGCCGTTGCGCCCATTTTTCGTTCGCGCGAAACCGCGCGAGCCAACGGACGCAAGTCCATGATGATGAGGGTTATATGGGAAAACGCACGCCCCTGTACGAGGCCCATGTCGCCGCCGGCGCGAAGATAGTCGACTTCGCCGGCTGGGACATGCCCATCCACTACGGTTCGCAGCTCGATGAACACCACAAGGTGCGCACCGACGCCGGCATGTTCGACGTCTCGCACATGCGCGCCGTCGATGTCACCGGCAGCGGCGCGCAAGCCTGGCTGCGCCGGCTGATCGCCAACGACGTGGCCAAGCTGACGCTGCCCGGCAAGGCGCTGTATTCCTGCCTGCTCAAGGACGACGGCGGCGTCATCGACGACCTGATCGTCTATTTCTTTGCCCCCGACCATTACCGCGTCGTCGTCAATGCCGGCACCGCCGACAAGGACCTGGCCTGGATGAAGGCGCATACCGCCGGCTTCGATGTCGCGATCGCCGACCGTCCCGAGCTGGCGATGATCGCCGTGCAGGGCCCGCAGGCGCGCGCGAAGTTCTGGGCCGCCTTCCCTGCCAGCCGCGCCGCCAGCGAAGGCCTGGTCGTCTTCCAGGCCGCGCAGTGGAACGACTGGCTGATCGCCCGCACCGGTTACACCGGCGAGGACGGCTTCGAGATCACCCTGCCCGCCGCCGCCGCCATCGCCACCTGGAATACGCTCCAGGCCGCCGGCGTCGCGCCCATCGGCCTCGGCGCGCGCGATACGCTGCGGCTCGAAGCCGGCATGAATCTCTACGGCCAGGACA
>CAZWFC010000058.1:0-16789 GCA_964632965.1 uncultured Rhodocyclaceae bacterium | reverse complement strand
GCTGCCAGAAGGCGCCGACCATGTTCTTGCCGCGCGGATGATTGATGCCGGTCTTGCCGCCGACCGACGAATCCACCTGCGAGAGCAGCGTCGTCGGCACCTGCACGAAAGGCACGCCGCGCTGGTAGCTCGCCGCGGCGAATCCCGCCAGATCTCCGACGACGCCGCCGCCCAGGGCGACGACCGTGGTGGCGCGATCGCAGCGATCCTTGAGCAGGGCGTCGAAAATGAGATTCAGGGTTTCCCAGTTCTTGTGGGCTTCGCCATCGGGTAGGATCACTTCGGTGACGCGCACGCCCGCGGCGCGCAGGGGCGCGGCGAACCGTTCGAGATAGAGCGGCGCCACGACGGTATTGCTGACCACGGCAACGCGCGGCGTGGCCAGTATGCCGGTCACCAGTCCGGAATTCTCCAGCAGTCCCGGGCCGATATGGATCGCATAGGCCCGCTCGCCGAGGGCGACATTCAGGGTTCGCATCGTGCTCTGATCTCCGTTTCCACTTTCGCCACCAGTTGGGTCACGCCCCCGCCCAGGGCATCGACCACCAGATGCGCCACCTCGCGGTAAAGCGGATCACGGGCGACGAACAGTTCCTCGATCTTGGCCAGCGGATTGGGCACGCGCAGCAGCGGCCGGTTGCGGTCGTGCCGGGTGCGCTCGAACAACATCGCCGGCGGCGCATTGAGATAGATCACCAGACCGCTGCCGGCCAGCACGGCCCGGTTTTCCGGATCGAGCACTGCCCCGCCGCCGGTGGCCAATACCAGATCGTGCTCCCGCGCCAGTTCGCCGATGACCTGGGTTTCGCGGCGGCGGAATCCCGCCTCGCCCTCGATCTCGAAAATGGTGGGAATGCGCACGCCGGTACGCGCTTCTATCTCATGATCGGCATCGACGAAGCGCCGCCCGAAGCGTTTGGCCAAATGGCGGCCGACGGTGGTCTTGCCCGCCCCCATCATACCCACGAGATAGATGTTGCCACATTGTTTCACTGCGCGATTTTAACAGCAGAAGCGACAAGGACCGGCATGCCGGTCCTTGTGTGGGCAATCGCAACAGCGACTAGCGATCAGCGCAGGTTCAGGCTGTCCGCGACGATCTTGGGGGTGATGAACACCAACAACTCGGTCTTCTGATCCGACTTGGTATTGTTGCGGAAGAGAATTCCCAGATACGGCAGGTCGCCGAGTACCGGAACCTTCTGGATCTGGTGCGACTCGATCTGCTGGAAAATACCGCCGATCACCACCGTGCCGCCGTTCTCCACCAGCACATCCGTCTTGATGTGCTTGGTATTGATCGGCACGGAGCCACCAACGACGTTGGCATAGTCCGGTTCGTCCTTGTTGATGTCGAGGTTCAGCATGATCCGGCCATCGGGCGTGATGTTGGGCGTCACCTTCAACGACATCACGGCCTTCTGGAAAGAAACGCTCGTGGCGCCCGAGCTGGTCGCCTGCAAATACGGCACCTGAACACCTTGCTCGATGAGCGCTTCCGCTTTGTCCGCCGTCAGGATGCGCGGACTGGTAATGGTCTTGCCCTTGTTGTCGGCTTCCTGCGCGCTGATCTCCAAGTTGATCATGCGCGTCTTTTCACCGTTGAAAAGCGAGAGGGAAATGGATCCGGTCGGATTGGCAACCGGCAGATTGACGAACTGGAGGGCATTCGGAGCCGTCGTCGCCCCGTAGCTGGCATACCTTTTGATTGTGCCGGTTTCCAGATAACCCCCCACATACGAAAGGGGGTTGCCGGTGCTGCCGATACTCTCGACTGAATTAATGAATGCCGCATTCGCGGTCGGAGACAGGCCGAACCGCACGCCGGGTATGCCCAAAACCTTGCCACCCGGACCCGCCATGCCATACATGTCACTTCCACCCAGCCTCACGCCGAGGGCCTTGTTGAACGACTCGGAAGCCTCGACGATGCGCGCCTCGATCAATACCTGGCGCGATGCCACATCAATCTCGGCAATTACGCGCCGCACTTCTTCAAGACGACTGGGAGTATCGGTAATGAACAGTTTGTTGGAACGCTCGTCGATGACGACGCCACCTCGCTTGGAGAGCAGCGTCTGTTCCTTGCTCTTGAGGAAATCCTGCACCGTCTTGGCCTTGTGGTAATTGAGCTGGAAGCTCTCGGTACGGGTCGGCTCCAGCTCGGAGATCGCCTGCTTCGACTCCAGGTTCAGCTTTTCCTTCGCGGCCAGTTCGTCACGCGGCGCGATCCAGATCACATTGCCGTTCTTGCGCATGTCCAGGCCGCGGGTATTCAGGATGATGTCCAGCGCCTGATCCCACGGCACATCCTTCAGCCGGAGCGTCAGGGCGCCGGTAACCGAATCGCTGACGACGACGTTGAGGTTGGTGAAATCGGAAATCACCTGCAGCACCGCCCGGACTTCGACATTCTGGAAATTCAGGGACAGCTTTTCGCCCTGATAACCGCCGCGCGATCCCTGGACAAGCTTGTTAGGATCCTCGACGACCTGCTTGACTTCGATCACGAACTGGTTGTCGCTCTGGTAGGCGTTGTGTTCCCACATGCCGCGCGGACTGATCACGACCCGGACGTTCTCGCCCTGCGGCTGGGTAAGGACGCTGGTCACCGGGGTGGCGAAATCGGTCACATCGAGCCGCCGGCGAAGATTCTCGGGCAAGGAGGCCTTGGCGAATTCGACCACCAGATTCGTCCCCAGCTGGCGGATGTCGATGCCCACGTTCGGATCGGACAGATCGACCACCACCAGGCCTTCGCCGTTTTTGCCGCGCTTGAAGTTGATGTCGCGGATGCTTTGCGCGCTCTGCTGCGGCTTGGCTTCGGCAAAATGCGTTACCGACGGCGGCGCCGATTGCGCATCGCCTGCGGTCGACGCCGCGAAGGTGATATAGAGGAATTTGTCCTCCGTCCGCATTTCAAACGGCATGTTGCGGCGAAGGTTCATGACCATGCGCGTGCGGTCGCTGACCTCGACGATATTGATGCTCCGCAAGTCGCCTTCATTGACCTGCTGGGAGGAGCGTCCCAGTCCGTTCGCCGTCGCCGGAAAATCGAAGGCAACGCGGGCCGGATTGGCAATACTGAAACTGGCCGGCACCGCCGCGAGCGGCTGGCGCATCGTCATCTTGACTATCGTGCTGCCGCCTTGCAGAGTCACCTGAAGATTCTCGATACTGTTTTGCGCTGCGGATTCGCTTCCCGCCACTGCTTGAGCCCAGGCAGCGCCGCCGGCGCAGCAGATCAGGGTGCAGGCTATCAGCCGCTTGGCCGTAGTGATGATGTCTCTCATTTTCTAATCTCCTGGATCTGCAGTTCAAGGACCGCCTCGCGCTCGACCCAATCCCCGGCCGGATCCTGCACCAACTCTTTCAGAATCAATTTTCCTTCGTCCAGACCGGGCGAAGCCTGGATATCCGCAACCATGCCGAAATCCTGTCCCATGTAGTTGCCGATCTTGATTCGATGTATCCTGGCATCGGCCATTACAATCGCATAAAGCATCTTGTTGTTGCGCAGCAGGCCGACAAACTTCAACGATTCGAGCGGATACTTTTCCAACTCTTCCCTGCGGCGTTCCATATCCGGTTTGAGACCGCCACCGCCGGCCCTCTTCTCGGGTTCGATCTTGCTGGCCCGGAACGGGTCGACCAGATTCCCTGCGTCGTAGGACACCACAGGGAACGGCTTCATTTCCGGCAGCGGCGGCACTCTGCCGCGCAGATCCCGGGTTGCATCCTTCATCCATTCCTTGATATCGGAATGCTCCTCGCTGCCGCATGCCGCCAACAGGAGGGACGCAATCATTGCCGGCCAGACGCGCTTCATTTCTTCGCCCCCGCGGCCTTGGCCTTTTCCTGTGCCGCCTTCTTCTGCTTGGCCAGTTCCTCTTCGTCCAGATAACGGAAGGTCTTGGCGATGGTCGACAAGGTCAACACGCCGGACGAACTCTTGTCCTTCGCGCCGGCAAGTTCGGCAACCTCGATGTCGTTGAGCGTCACGATGCGGGACATCCTGGCCACGTCGCCGGCAAAGGCGCCGAGATCGTGATAGGAGCCGGTCAGCTTGACCGTGATCGGCAACTCGGCGTAGAAGCCCTTCAGTATTTCGGTACCCGGCTTGAACAACTCGAATTGCAATCCGCGCCCCAGGCCGGCCTGGTTGATGTCGATCAGCAGAGCTTCCATTTCGGACTTATTCGGCAGCTGCTTGAGCAATACGCCGAACGAGCGGTCGATTTCCGCGAGTTGCTTGCGGTGTTCGTCGAGATTCACGGCCTGCCGCTTCTTGTTGAGCCACTCGTCTTTCAGCTTTATCTCTTCCTGCTCCTTGTTGTCCAGTTCCTCGAACTGGACGCGCCAGCCGAACCACCAGGCCGACATCAGCAACGTGACGAAAATGGCGATCAGGATCAGGATGCGCGGAATCAGCGGCCACATCCCCGGATCCTTGGGATCCAGAGTCTTGAAATCTTCCGCGACCTGCTGGAAATCGATCGCGGGCAGCTTGAGCTTGGGCAGGGCCGGCGCCTTCATGGTTTCGCGTCCTTCCCGGCGGAAGCCTTGCGTCCTTTGCCCGCCTGATCGTCCTCGGTCGTCTGCCGGGTGATGGCGACGTTGAGGTTGAATTCGGACAAGCGCCGGTTATTGGCTGTTGCGGCCTTGATTTCGACAAGATCGGGCCGCTCCATGACCGGTGATGCCTCCAGATTGCGCATCAGCGTCGACACCCGGGCATTCGACTGTGCGTAACCGACCAGATTGATCTTGTCTCCGACCTGCTTGATCGACTTCAGATAAACGCCCTCCGGAACCTGGCGCAACAACTCGTTGAAGAGATGAACCGTCTCGGTGCGGTTGGCCTGCAAGGACTCGATGACGCGTTTGCGCGAAAGCAGGGAGTCGGTCTGTTCCTTAAGTTTCCTGATTTCCTCGATTTCCTTGTCGAGGCCGGCTATCTCCGCCTTCAGAAAGCTGTTCTTGCCGTCCTGAATACCGACATAGCCGTTGATGACGCCGTAACCCATGAACCAGATCACGCCGGCCAGCACCGCAATCAGCCCGGTCAGTGCGAAGAACTGCTGGCGCCTGGCCTTGCGCCTCTCCTCGCGCCACGGCAAAAGGTTGATGCGAATCACAGATCGAACCTCCGCAAGGCGAGGCCGCAAGCAACCAGAAGCGACGGCGCGTCGGCAGCCAGCTGCTTGGAGCGTACGTGCGACGCCGGCGCCATTCTGGCAAACGGGTTGGCGATGATGGAAGGAACCTGGGTCCGCTCGGACACGATTTCCTGCACGCCGGGCAGAATCGCACAGCCGCCCGCCATGACGATCTGATCGACCTGATTGAACGGGGTCGACGTGAAGAAGAACTGCAGGGCGCGCGAAACTTCGAGGGCCAGACTCTCAAGGAACGGCCGCAGGATTTCCGCTTCGTAGTTTTCGGGCAGCGCATGGTTGCGCTTGGCGGTCTCCGCCTCTTCGAAGCTCATGCCGTAGGTCCGCATGATGTCCTGAGTCAACTGCGATCCGCCGAACGCCTGCTCGCGCGTATAGACCGGCTGGTCGTTCTTCATCATCGTCACGTTCATGACGTTGGAACCGACGTCGACGAGGGCGATCACCTGGTCGCGCCCGTCGGCGGGCAGCTGTTTCTCTATCAGCTCGAAGGCCGCCTGCGCCGCATACGATTCCACGTCGACCACCAGCGGCTTGAGGCCCGCCGCTTCGGCGCAAGCCACACGGTCCTCGACTTTTTCCTTGCGCGAGGCGGCAATCAGCAATTCCACCTCGTCGGGGCTCGACGGGGCCGGACCGATGACCTGGAAGTCGAGATTCACCTCGTCGAGGGCAAAGGGAATGTACTGGTTCGCCTCGGACTCGACCTGGACTTCCATCTCCTGCTCGCGCAGGTTGGCGGGCAGGATGATCTTTTTCGTAATGACGGCCGAGGTCGGCAAGGCCAGCGCCACGAAGCGGGTCGAGGTTCCCAGGCGCTTCCAGCAACGGCCTACCGTTTCGGTCACCGCTTCCAGATTGGCGATATTGCCGTCCACCACCGCATCCTTCGGCAGGGGTTCGATCGCGTAGCGCTCTATGCGCAACTCTCCCTTGCCGGCATCCGACAGTTCCACCATTTTCACGGCGAACGAACTGATGTCCACGCCGATCAGGGGGCGGGCCTTCGGGTTAAAGATCGAGAGGTCGATCTGCAAGAACTTTTCCTTTTATAACCTTACGTTAGGCGTACTACGGATAATTTACTTTAGATGCTAGCAACAACCATATCGGCTGTAAAGGAAAATTATTGAGGGCACAAGCTGCCCGGCCTTCAGCGGCAAGGGCATTTGCCGCCTATATAATGGGCGCCCCTTCCTGGCTGCCGAGTTCCCCTTTGCCCACCTCCCTGCGCTGGTTTCTCTTGCCGATCCTGTTCCTGGCCGGTTCGGTCCTCATGGTGCTCGCGCTGGCGGGAATCATTTTCATCCTTGCCTATCCTCAGTTGCCTTCCGTCGAGGTGCTCACCGACTACCGCCCCAAGATTCCGCTGCGGATATTCACGGCGGACGGCCATCTGATCGGCGAATTCGGCGAAGAGCGACGCGACTTCGTCCGCATCCAGGATGTGCCCGCCGTCATGAAGCAAGCCATCCTCGCCGCCGAGGACGAGCGCTTTTACCAGCACCCCGGCATCGACACGCTGGGCGTCCTGCGTGCAGCGTATTCCAATTTCGTCGGCGGAGGCAAGAGGCAGGGCGCTTCGACGATCACCATGCAGGTGGCGCGCAACTTCTTCCTCTCGTCCGAAAAAACCCTGACGCGCAAGGTCTACGAAGCGCTGCTCTCCTTCAAGATCGAGAACAACCTGTCCAAGGACGAGATTTTCCAGATATATCTCAACCAGATCTACCTCGGCCAGCGCGCCTACGGCTTTTCGGCGGCGGCACAGATCTATTACGGCAAGCACCTCAAGGACATCAGCGTCGCCGAGGCGGCGATGCTGGCCGGGCTGCCCAAGGCGCCCTCGGCCTACAACCCGGTGGCCAACCCGAAGCGGGCGCGCCTGCGGCAGCTCTATGTCCTGCGCCGCATGCAAGCCCTCGGCTTCATTGACGACAAGCAATACGCCACCGCCGAAAAGGAGCAGCTCCACGCCAAGCGCGACATCAACGACTTCGGCGTGCACGCCGACCATGTCGCCGAAATGGCGCGCCAGATCGCCTATGAACGCTTCCACGACGACATTTACAGCAACGGACTGCGCGTCATCACCACCATCACGCGCGCCGACCAGGAAGCGGCGTACGCCAGCCTGCGCAAGGGGGTGATGGAGTACGACCGGCGCCACGGCTACCGCGGCGCCGAAGCCTACGTCGATATGAAGGACGTCAAGAAGGACGACGACGAGGAACTCGACGATCTGGTGCAGGAATACGACGACGCCGACGACCTCAAGGCCGCCATCGTTCTCGGCGCCGACACGAAACAGGTGCGCGCCTACCTGCGCGGCGGCGAAATCGTCACGCTCGCCGGCGACAGCCTCAAGTTCGCCGCCCGGATGCTCGACGACAAGGCCCCGGCCAACAAGCGTCTGCGGCGCGGCGCGGTGATCAGGCTGCAAAAGGGGGAGAAGGACTGGCAGATATCCCAGCTGCCCGACGTCGAGGCCGCCTTCGTCGCCGCCAGCCCGGTCGACGGCGCGGTGCGCGCACTGGTCGGCGGTTTCGATTTCAACCGCGGCAAGTTCAACCATGTCACGCAGGCCTGGCGCCAGCCGGGTTCGAGCTTCAAGCCCTTCATTTATTCCGCGGCGCTGGAAAAAGGTTACTCGCCGGCTTCGGTGATCGAGGACGAACCGATCACCATCTCCGCCGCGGAGACCGGTTCGCAGGCTTGGGAACCGAAAAACTACGACGGCAAGTACGAAGGCCCGATGTCCATGCGGACGGCATTGACGAAATCGAAGAACATGGTGTCGATACGCATCCTGCGGGCTATCGGCACGCAGTATGCCCAGGACTACGCCACTCGTTTCGGCTTCGACGCCGACAAGCATCCGCCCTACCTGACGATGGCCCTCGGCGCCGGCTCGGTGACGCCCTGGCAACAGCTGGCCGCCTACTCGATCTTCGCCAACGGCGGCTACCGCATCGAGCCCTACATCGTCAAGCAGATCTCCGATGGCCAGGGCAACGTCATCGCCGCTACCCAGCCGGGGGTGGCCGGCGACGAGTCATTGCGCGCCATCGACGCCCGCAATGCCTGGCTGATGGACAGCATGATGCACGACGTCACGCGCCGCGGCACCGCCGCGCGCGCCGGCCAGGTCCTGAAGCGCTACGATCTCGCCGGCAAGACCGGCACCACCAACGATTACGTCGATGCCTGGTTCTGCGGCTACCACCCGACCGTCGTCGGCGTCGCCTGGATCGGCTTCGACCAGCCCAAGCGCTTGGGCAACAACGAGACCGGAGGCTCCGCCGCGCTGCCGATCTGGATCGGCTTCATGGAGAAAGCGCTCAAGGGCATGCCCGAAAGCTATATGGACGCGCCGACGGGACTGGTCACCATTACCGCCGCCGATCCGGCTGGCAAGGGGCCGGTGAAGGAATTCGTCTACAAGGAACACCTGCCGCCGCCCGACGAAGAAGCCGAAACGCGGCCACTTCCCGTTTCCGAGCAGATGCCGATTCCGGTAGTGGACGCCAAGCCGAAAACCGTGGAGAAAAAACCTAACTGAGGCTGACCGGCGCACCGGACTGCTCGGCAGCGCAGCGCGACAGCACGGCCATCAGTTCGGCGCCGTCGCGGGTTCCCACCCAGCGCCCGGCATCGTGCTTGAAATGGTAGCCGCCCGAACGCGCCGCGACCCAGATTTCCCGCGCCGCGGTGTGGCGGTTGACGATGATCTTGGTGCCGTTGTCGAACTCGATCTCGATGACCCCGCCCGGCTTGATCTCGAAATCCAGATCGTCCTCGTGGCTCGCCAACGCTTCCTCGATATGCGCCAGCATGGCATCGGCCAGAAGATTAAATTCGCGCTCGTCCAAAATGTCTCCGTGTTAGGATTTCGTCCTTTATCCGGACTTGTGTCATGCGCAGACTAACCATCGCCGCGGCCCTATTTGCGCAACTCGCGGCTTGCGGCACCAAGGGTCCGCTGACGCCGCCGCCGCCGCCGCCAAAACCGCCGATACTCGACCGCTGGTTCCCGCCCCCACCGGTAAAGCCGGCGTCCGCGGATGATAGCAACAAATCCGGTGCCACCATCAAGCCCCCCACGCCAGCGGGGGACGACGCCGTCAAGGCAACCGAGGAAAAAAAGTGAACGGTTTCGTTATGCGCCACGGCGTGCTCCACGCTGAAAATGTCTCGCTCGCCGCCATCGCCGAACGCTTCGGCACTCCCTGCTACGTCTATTCTCGCGCGGCCCTCAGCGGCGCGTTCGAAGCCTATCGCGCCGCGCTCGCCGGCCGCGAGGCGACCATCTGCTACGCCGTCAAGGCCAACTCCAACCTGGCGATACTGAATGTCTTCGCGCGCCTCGGCGCCGGCTTCGACATCGTTTCCGGCGGCGAACTGGCGCGCGTCCTTGCGGCCGGCGGCGACGCCGGCAAGGTCGTCTTCTCGGGCGTCGGCAAGTCGCGCGCCGAGATGCGCGCGGCGCTGGAAGCCGGCATCTACTGCTTCAACATCGAGTCGGCCTCGGAACTCGAACGCCTTGACGAAGTCGCCGGCAGCCTGGGCAAGCGCGCGCCCATCGCCTTCCGCGTCAATCCCAACGTCGATCCGAAGACGCACCCCTACATTTCCACCGGCCTCAAGACCAGCAAGTTCGGTGTGCCCTACGACGAAGCCCTGCCGCTCTATCGCCAGGCCCGCGCCCTGCCCCACCTCGACATTCGCGGCATCGCCTGCCACATCGGCTCGCAACTGCTCGACCCGGCGCCGGCGGCCGAAGCCGCGGAAAAGGTGCTGGCCCTGGTCGATGCGCTGGCGGCCGAAGGCATCGCCCTGGCCCACATCGACGTCGGCGGCGGCATGGGCATCCGCTACCGCGACGAGCAAGTGCTCGCCACCGCGGACTACCTGGCGCCGCTGCTGAAGGTGCTGGCCGGCCGGCCGGAGCGCCTGCTGCTGGAACCGGGCCGCTCGCTGGTCGGCAACGCCGGCCTGCTGCTCACCCGCGTCGAATTCCTCAAGCACGGCGAAGAGAAGAACTTCGCCGTCGTCGACGCCGCCATGAACGACCTCGCCCGCCCGGCGCTCTACGACGCCTGGCACGACATCCTGCCGGTAACGCCGCGCAGCGGCGCGGCGGCCACCTACGAGATCGTCGGCCCGGTCTGCGAATCCGGCGACTTCCTCGGCAGCGGCCGCGAACTGGCGCTGGCCGAGGGCGACCTGCTCGCCGTCATGTCCGCCGGCGCCTACGGCATGGCCATGAGTTCGAACTACAACACGCGGCCGCGCGCCGCCGAGGTGATGGTGGACGGTGCCGACAGCCACCTGATCCGCCGTCGCGAGGAACTGGAACAGCTGTTCGCCCTGGAAAAAACGCTGCCATGAGGGCACGCGCCGGCCTCTCCCTGCTCGCCCTGGTACTCGCGGCGGGCGGCGGCGCCTACTGGTATACCGCCTCCGGCAACCGGAGCCCGGCGAAGAAGGCCGGCCCCGCAGCCGTGCCCGTCACCCTGGCGCAGGCCGTCGCCGGCGACCTGCCCGTCCTGCTTGATGTCGTCGGCCGCGCCGAAGCCTATGAAACAGTGACGCTGCGCGCGCGCGTCGACGGCCAGGTCGCCGCCGTCGCCTACACCGAAGGACGGCATGTCAAGGCCGGCGATGTCCTGCTGCGTCTCGACCCCGCCGATTTCGACGCCCGCTTGCGCCAGGCCGAGGCGACGCTCGGCCGCGACCAGGCGCAACTGGACAAGGCCCGTATGGACCTCGACCGCTATCAGTCGCTGCGCGCCAAGGGCTTCGTCTCCGAAGAAAAAGTCGGCGAAATGCGCACCGCCGTCGCAGCCCAGTCGGGCAGCGTCAAGGCCAGCCAGGCCGCCGCCGACCTCGCCAGCCTGCAGGTTAGCTATGCTACGGTGCGCGCCCCCATCACCGGTGTCGTCGGCGCCCGCCTGGTCTTTCCCGGCACGGCAGTCAAGACCAACGACACCGCACTGGCCGTCGTCAATCGGGCGAAGCCCCTCTACGTGACCTTCTCGGTCCCCGAAAAATATCTCCCCAAGCTGCAGACCGGCATGCGAAACGGCGCGGTGAAGGTAGTCGTCGGCGTACCAGGCGACGCGACGCGACGCTTCGAGGGTACGGCCCGCTTCCTCGACAATGCGGTGGACCCGGCTACCGGCACGATCCAGCTGAAAACCGTCCTGCCCAACGACGACGAGCAACTGACGCCGGGGCAGTTCCTCAACGTCAGCATCGCACTGGACATCCTGAAGGATGCCGTCACCATCCCGGCCGAAGCCCTCCAGCAAGGCCCGCAAGGCAGCTTCGTGTTCGCCGTCGTCGACGGCATCGCCCAGCCGCGCAAGGTCGACATCGCCACCGTGCAAGCCGGAACGGCCGCCATTGCCAAGGGGCTGCAGACCGGCGAAACGGTGGTCACCGACGGCCAGTTGCGCCTGACTCCCGGCAGCAAGGTGCAAGCCAGGGAACCGGCGGCGGCACCCGCGCCGGCCAAGCCCGAACCGCGCGACTAACCGGGCGTCCCCGTGCAACTCCCCGAGCTTTGCATCCGCCGGCCGGTCATGACCACGCTGCTGATGGCAGCGTTCCTGATCTTCGGCATCATTGCCTACCGTGCCCTGCCGGTGAGCGAACTACCGAACGTGGACTTTCCGTCCATCTCGGTGACGGCTTCCCTGCCCGGCGCCTCGCCGGAAACCATGGCGGCGGCCGTGGCCACGCCGCTGGAAAAGCACTTTTCCACCATCGCCGGCCTCGATTCGATTTCCTCCACCAGCGCCCAGGGCACCAGCGCCATCACGCTGACCTTCGCCCTCGACCGCGACATCGACGCCGCCGCCCAGGACGTGCAGTCGGCCATCGCCGCCGCCGCGCGCTCGCTGCCGCCGGACATGCCGACACCGCCGTCCTTCCGCAAGGTCAACCCGGCCGACTCGCCGGTCTTCTACATCGCAATGTACTCGGCCACCCTGCCCACCTACGTAGTCAACGAGTATGCGGAAACCCAGCTCGCCCAGCGCCTGTCCACCCTGCCCGGCATCGCCCAGGTGCAGGTGTTCGGCGCCCAGAAATACGCCGTGCGCGTCCAGGTCGACCCGGCCCAGCTCGCCGCGCGCGGGCTGGGTCTCGACGAACTGCAGCAGGCCGTGCGCGGCGCCAACGTCAACCAGCCGCTGGGCATCGTCGACGGCAGCCGCCAGAGCTTCGCCATCCGCGCCAACGGCCAGCTGCTTACCGCCGAGGCCTTCCGTGCCATGACCGTCGCCTACCGCAACGGCGCTCCGGTACGCCTGGAGGAAGTGGCGCAGGTCATCGACGGCGTCGAGAACAAGCGCGTGGCGGCGTGGTTCAACGACCGCCGTACCATCATGCTGGCGGTAATGCGCCAGCCCGGCGCCAACACCGTCGAAACCGTCGATGCCATCAAGCGCGTGCTGCCCGTCTTCCAGGCCAACCTGCCGGCCTCGATCGAACTCCAGGTTCATTACGACCGCAGCGTCTCGATCCGCCACGCCATCGCCGACGTCCAGTTCACGCTGATCCTGGCCGGCTTCCTGGTCATCCTGGTGATCCTGCTGTTCCTGCGCAATCTGTCGGCCACCATCATTCCCAGCCTGGCGCTGCCGATCTCGGTCGTCGGCACCTTCGCCGTCATGTACGCGTTCGGCTACAGCCTCGACAACCTGTCGCTGCTGGCGCTGACGCTGTCGGTCGGCTTCGTCGTCGACGACGCCATCGTCATGCTCGAAAACATCATCCGCCACGTCGAAGCCGGCGAGCCGCCGTTCGCAGCGGCCATCAAGGGGGCGCGCGAGATCGGCTTCACCATCATCTCGATGACCATCTCCCTGATGGCCGTGTTCATCCCGGTGATGTTCATGGGCGGCATCGTCGGCCGCCTGCTGCACGAATTCGCCGTCACCATCTGCGCCGCCATTCTCGTCTCCGGCATCGTTTCCCTGACGCTGACACCGATGCTGTGCAGCCGCTATATCCGCCATGCCGAACCGGAAGAGCACGGCCCGGTATTCCTCGCCTTCGAGCGCTTCTTCGACGCCCTGCTCGCCGGCTACCGCCAGTCGCTGACCTGGACGATGCGGCACCAGGGCTGGGTGCTGGCCTCCTTCGTCGCCACCCTGGTGGCCGCCGCCGCCCTGTTCGTCGCCGTCTCCAAGGACTTCCTGCCCAGCGGCGACGTCGGCCAGATCGTCGCTTCCACCGAAGGCCCACAGGATGTCTCCTTCGCCGCCATGGTCGAGCGCCAGCGCGCCGTCGCCGCCGTCCTGGCCGAGGACCCGGCCGTGCGCACCCTGGCCTCCTTCGTCGGCGCCTCGGGGTCGCGCCCCACCACCAACACCGGCACCCTGATCCTCAACCTGAAGCCGCGCGCCGAGCGCGACGCCTCCGCCGACGAGATCATCGCCCGGCTGCGGCCCAAGCTGGCTGCCGTGCCGGGCGTGCGCGTCTTCCTGCAGAACCCGCCGCCGATACGCATCGGCGGCCAGATCACCAGCGCCCAGTTCCAGTACACCCTGCAGGACACCGACCTCGACGAGCTCTACCACTGGAACGATCTGCTGCTCGACAAGCTGCGCCAGCTGCCCGGCTTCGTGGATGTGAACACCAACCTGAAGAACCAGAGCCCTGTCGTCTCCCTCGACGTCGACCGCGACAAACTCGCGCCGCTGGGCCTGAGCTTCGGCCAGGTCGAAGACGCCCTGCAGAATGCCTTCAGCGCCCGCCAGATCTCGACCATCTACAGCGCCACCAACCAGTACCAGGTGATCCTCGAACTCGCTCCCGAATTCCAGGCCGACCCGGCCGCTCTGGCCAAGATCTACGTCCGGTCCAGCAGCGGCAAACTGGTTCCGCTGGATACCGTCGCCCGCATCAGCCGCGGCACCCAGGCCCTGACCGTCAACCACCAGGGCCAGCTGCCTTCCGTCACGCTCTCGTTCAACCTGATGCCCGGCATTTCGCTGGGCGAGGCCGTCGACCGCCTGCGCGCCATGGAACGCGAAGCGAACCTGCCCGTGTCGCTGACCACCAGCCTGCAGGGCACGGCACAGGCTTTCGAAGCCTCGCTGAAGGGTCTCGGCATACTGCTGCTGATCGCCATCGTCGTGGTCTACATCGTCCTCGGCATCCTCTACGAGAGCTTCATCCACCCGCTGACCATCCTCTCCGGCCTGCCCTCGGCGGCGCTGGGCGCCCTCTTGACGCTGATGATCTTCAAGGTGGACCTCAACCTCTACGCCTTCGTCGGCATCATCATGCTGGTGGGCATCGTCAAGAAAAACGCCATCATGATGATCGACTTCGCGCTGGAACGGCAGCGCAAGGACGGCATGGCCGCCGCCGAGGCCATCTTCCAGGCCTGTCTGGTGCGTTTCCGCCCGATCATGATGACCACCATGGCGGCGCTGGTCGGCACGCTGCCGATCGCCGTCGGCTGGGGCGCCGGCGCCGAAGTGCGCCGGCCGCTGGGCCTGGCCGTCGTCGGCGGGCTGATGCTGTCGCAGCTGCTGACGCTCTACCTGACGCCTACGGTCTATCTCTACCTGGACAGACTCTCCGCCCGCTTTGCCGGCAGCAAGTTCGCAGCGCTGCCGCCCGAGCCTTCGGGCGATTGAGTCGGCCTTGCCCCTACTTCTCCACCTTGCCGTGCATCACCATGATCGTTTGCTGCATGAGCGCGCAAAGTGACTCCTTGCCGTCCTTGACGGCGAATACTTCGGCCTTGGTGACGATCAGTGTGCGGCCGGGACGGACAACCTGACCGCGCGCGATCAGCTTTTCTCCGTCCGCGGGCGCAACCAGGTTCATTTTGTATTCGACGGTCAATACCGAAGCGCTGGCAGGCACCAGGGTCATGGCCGCATAACCGGCGGCCGAATCGGCAATCATCCCCACCACACCCCCGTGTACGAAACCGTGCTGCTGCTCTATGCCATCCCAGTGCGGCACATGAATTTCGGTGCGCCCGTGTTCGACGACCGGCAGCGTGGCCCGAATCAGATGCATCGCGCTTTGTTTGTCGAAGCTGGCAGTGACACATTCGGCGAAATTGGGATTGGCGAGATGGGTCATGACACCTCCGGTGTTGTTTGCGTATATGGCAATACGATGGTGGGGCGAATTGTCCTGCTGCGGCCGAGGCTACGGCGTCAAACGCGGGGAACGGGGCGCACCACCAGGACGTGCTTTCCAGGCTGCGGGTTGCCCATGTATTCCAGGCCGACTTCTTCCGCCGGGACGAGCGCCAGTTCCACGCGTCCGCGATACCGGCTCAGGAAGCGCTCGATGGCTTCGCCTTCGTCGCATCCCCTCTGCAGCTTCCAGAATCCGGCGACATCCGTCTCGGATGTGGGACCGAACATGCTCAGCACGGCCCAGCCTCGGTGAGGGTTCCTGACCTGGTAATCGCTCTGGGACTCCATATGGGCGAGCCCGGCAAGCTCCGAAAGAAAAGACATGGCGGCTCCGTGCACACTTGTTCGGGGATTCGGAATGAAGTGCGTTGATGCGTCTGCGCCGCGAGTGTAACCGACGCAGCGGATTTCCCGTGCGGGCGTCCAGGCAACCGCGCATTCGCGACCGCTCGACGAACCCGGCGATCGCTTCATTTTGCGCGCGGGATGCCGTAAACAGGCAGTACGGAAATACGAGGAGCCGGACATGCCCAATGCCGTGATAGAAGACCGGGACAAGTTCAAGGCATTTCTTGCCGCGCAACCATTGCTGCAATGGTCGGCACAGAGACAACAGGAGATTGCCGGGGGAATGCATGGTGCCCGCGGACAGTCTCCTGTCCAGCCGCCACCGAAGAACGACAACACCGATCTTGCGGCCGCCCTGGCCATGATGGCGTAGTCTTCCCGATTTTGCGCTGGCCGCCGGCCACTCCGGGATTGGCTGTCGGACCAATGAGGCAGGGTAAGCCCCGGCAAGGCTCAACTACAGCACGTAGCGCGACAAGTCCTCGTTCTGAGCCAGTTCGCCGAGACGCGCATCGACGTAGGCGCCATCGACCGCCACGGTCTGCGGCCCCTTGGCGCCAGCGTCGAAGGAGACTTCTTCGAGCAGTTTTTCCATCACCGTGTAGAGGCGGCGCGCGCCGATGTTCTCGGTCTTCTCGTTCACCTGGAAGGCAATCTCGGCCAGGCGCCGGATGCCGTCGGCCGCGAACTCGACGCCGACGGCCTCGGTGCCGAGCAGCGCCTGGTACTGGCGCGTCAGGCAGGCGTCGGTCTGGGTCAGGATGCATTCGAAATCGTCGACCGACAGCGAATCCAGCTCGACGCGGATCGGAAAGCGTCCCTGCAGTTCGGGAATCAGGTCCGACGGCTTGGCGAGGTGGAACGCACCGCTGGCGATGAACAGGATGTGGTCGGTCTTGATCATGCCGTACTTGGTGCTGACCGTCGTGCCCTCGACCAGCGGCAGCAGGTCGCGCTGCACGCCCTGGCGCGAAACGTCGGCGCCCTGCATTTCGGAACGCGAGGCGATCTTGTCGATCTCGTCGAGGAAGACGATGCCGTTCTGCTCGACGTTCTTCAGCGCCGCGGTCTTGACTTCCTCGTCGT
>CAZWFC010000057.1:0-16898 GCA_964632965.1 uncultured Rhodocyclaceae bacterium | reverse complement strand
TCGCCGAGGCGACGCTCAAGTACCTGCAAAGCCTGGATTTCCCCGGCAACGTGCGGCAGCTCGAAAACCTCTGTCATTGGCTTACGGTGATGGCTCCCGGCCAGCTGATCGAGATTGCCGACCTGCCGGCGGAGTTGCGCGAGGAGTCCCAGAAGCAACTGTCTTCCGACTGGCTGCACGCACTGGCCGGCGAGGTCGATGGCCTCATCGCCGCGCATCCCGGAGAAGTCTTCGAGCGCATGACGCGCGATTTCGAACGCGTGCTCATCCGCCGCGCGCTCGCCGCCACGGGCGGACGTCGCATCGAGGCGGCCCAACTGCTCGGCATCGGCCGCAACACCATCACGCGCAAGATCCAGGAACTGGGGCTCGACGACGCCAAGACGCCCTGAGAAGGTCAGGGACGCCATGCCGATGCTTCGCGGAACCGCGGTGCAATTCGGCGTGGTATCGATTTGCACCCGCAACATTGATTTTTCGCTGCCAGTGGTAGACTGATCCGCTTATGCGGAATTCATTCCTCATCGCCAATCCCAAGGGCGGCAGCGGCAAGAGCACGCTGGCGACCAACCTCGCCGGCTGGTTCGCGCGCCAGGGCCATCGCACCATGCTGGGCGACATCGATCGCCAGCAGTCTTCGCGCGAATGGCTGCGCCTGCGGCCGCCCGCCCTGCCGCGCATCGAAACCTGGGAAATCGAGCCCGACAAGCCGGCCCGCCCGCCGAAAGATGTCACGCATGTCGTGCTCGACACCCCGGCCGGCCTGCACGGCAAGAAGCTGGCGCAGGTGCTGCGGGTGGTCGACCGGGTGATCGTGCCGCTGCAACCGTCGATTTTCGACATCCTGGCGACGAAACAATTTCTCGATGCCCTGCTGGAAGAGAAGGAAGTCCGCAAGCAGCACGCGTTCGTCGCCGTGGTCGGCATGCGCGTCGATGCCCGCACGCGTGCGGCGGCGGAACTGGAGCGTTTTCTCGCCGGCGCGAACGTGCCGGTGCTGACCTTCCTGCGCGACACGCAGAACTATGTGCAGGCGGCCGCCCACGGCCTGACGATTTTCGAGATGCCCGCCGCGCGCGCCGCGCAGGACTGGGACCAGTGGCAACCGCTCATCGCCTGGGCGCAAACCGGCCCGCCCGAAACCACGCTCGACTAGGGTCTGTTTACATTCAGTCGGCGCGCACGTCGACTGAATGTAAACAGACCCTAGAACAGTTCCACGTCGGTGTGGAGCGTCTGGTGTTTTTTCAGCTTGCCCGAGTCGATCAGTTCCTCGTAGCACCACACCTGGTTGCGGCCGTGTTCCTTGGCGTAATAGAGCGCCTCGTCGGCGTTGTCGAGGATGATCGACGGCGTGTCGTAGAGGCCGATGCGCGTGAAGCCGGCACTGATGGTGACGCGCCCCACCTGCGGAAAGGAGAACTCTGCCACTTCCTTGCGGTAGCGTTCCATGGTGGCGAAGGCGTTGGACAATTCCGTCGGTTTCAGCAGGACGACGAATTCCTCGCCGCCGAAGCGGAACAGCTTGTCCTGCGAGCGGAAGGCGGATTTCATCTGGTTGGCGACGAGGATCAGCACTTCGTCGCCGATCAGGTGGCCGAATTTGTCGTTGATGGCCTTGAAATGGTCGATGTCGATGACGCCGAGCCAATGATGGTGGGCGAGTTTGTGCGCCTGGCGTCGCCGCGGCAAATGCATCGACCCCGGTTTCAGGTCGCCCTCGTTGGCCACATGCGAGAGGATGTTGATCAGGTATTCGTCGAAGGTCTTGCGGTTGAGCAAGCCGGTCAGCGTGTCGATCTCGCTGTAGTCGAGCAGGGCGACGCAATTGCGGAACACCGCGAGCAGGCCGGTGATGATTTCGGCGGCTGCCGCATCGAGCGGGACAAGCGAATGGACGACGATGAAGCCGAACGGCTGCAGGGCGATGCCGGCGATGACGAAGGCCGTGCGCGGCTGGCCGTCGGCCGGGTCGTTGTCCGCCAGCGGTTTCCCCTGGGCGAGGCAGGTGTGCAGATTGGGAAAGCGCTCCAGCGAACCCGTGCCTTCGGGCCATGAAATGCCGTCGTCGAGAATGCGTACGGCCTGCGGCGCTGCCTCGGCCGCCAGTCCCACCATCAGGTCGCCGGGTGGCGAAAACAGCTTGTAGAGGCCGACGCGTTCCGCGCCGACGAGCTCGCGCATGGCTCCGACCAGGCTGGCTTCGAGCTGGCCGCGGTTGCGTTGCCGCGTGATGACGTCGATGTGGTAGAGGAGTCGCTCCATGTTCTGGGGAAGCAGTCCTGTAGCCCTTGTCCGGGAAATTGGCCCCAGTATAGCGCGCCTTACGAAGCGCCTATCCCGTGGCGGTGCCCGTCACCTATCTGCTGGCGCCTTTCGCGCGCCGGGTGACGCTGTGCTGGTGGAGCCGTCGGGGCTCTGAGGCGTCAGCAAGCGCCGGCGCCACCGCGGCGTATCGAGTTGCGCCACGAACCAGGCCAGCGCGTGGCCCTCGTGGTCGGCGCGCCAGGCGAGATGGCGCAGCACCGGCGGCATCGGCTCCGCCAGGTGTTTGATGACGATGCGGCCGGCTGCGGCCTGGCTTGCGGCCAGGGGGCGCGGCAAATGACCGACGCCCAGCCCGGCGGCAATGGCGGCCAGCTTGCTGCCGGCATCGGTGACGGTCAAGGTGTCGCTGCCCGAAGCCAGCCCCGCCGTCCGGCCCAGCAGCTGGCGCGAGGTGTCCGCCAGCACGACGACGCGATGGGGGGCGATGGCCTGTGCTGACAAGGGTTCCGGTACCGACGCCAGCGGATGCCCCGGCGCCACGGCGAACACGAATTCGGTGGGTCCCAGTGGCCGTATGGCCCAGCCTCCGCCCGGAGGCGGGTCGCCGGGCGCGCCGATGGCCAGGTCGGCACGGCCGGTAGCCAAGGCATCCCAGCAGCCGCCGAGTACCTCACTGGTCAGGCCGAGTCGCGTGCCGCCGTTCGCGCGGTCGAATGCCTCGATAAGCGGAAACAGCGCAGCGGTTTCGATGAAGGCATCGACGGCGATGCGCAGCCCGCTTTCCCAGCCGGTGGCGACGCGCCTGACCCGGCATTCGAGATCGCCGGCGGCGCGCAGCAGGTGGCGGCCTTCGTCCAGCAGCGCCTTGCCGGCCGGTGTCGGCACGGCGCGCCGGCCCTCGCGTGCAAAGAGCGCGACGCCGAGATCCTCCTCGATGCGGCGAATCGCATGGGTCACGGCGGACGGCACGCGGTGCAGGTCGGCGGCGGCGGCGGCAAAGCTGCCGCGCACATCGATGGCATCGAGCAGCTGCAGGGCTTCCAGGGTGATTTTCATATTCAATTATATTCAACAATAAAGTGAAAACGTTTCGGTTGTTTGGCGTCAAGTCAGCACATATATTGGTAATCGTAGTTGATATTAATTCATAAAACAAACGGAACCTGGCCATGATGCTCAAACGATCCGCCGCCGCCCGAGGCCATGCCGACCACGGTTGGCTCAAGACGTGGCACAGCTTTTCCTTCGCCGACTATCACGACCCGGCCGAGATGGGCTGGGGGCCGTTGCGCGTCATCAACGACGACATCATCGCGGCCGGCAGCGGCTTCGGCCGACACGGCCACCGCGACATGGAGATCGTCACCTACCTGTTGTCAGGACCGCTCGCGCACGGCGACAGCATGCAGAACGCCGCCACGATCCGCCGCCCCGAAGTCCAGCGCATGAGCGCCGGGCGCGGCGTCATGCACAGCGAGTTCAACGCCTCGGAAACCGAGGATGTGCACCTGCTGCAGATCTGGATCGAACCGCACACCCGGGGCATTGCCCCCGAATACGAACAAAAGGCCTTTCCCGACGCCGTCAAGCGCGGCCGCCTGCTCCCGATCGCCACGCCGGATGGTCGCGACGGCAGCCTGAGCATTCATCAGGGCGCCAGCCTGTACGCGACCTTGCTGGCGCCGGGCGAGTCGGTTGCCCATGCGCTGGCGAACGGTCGCCGAGCCTATGTGCATGTCGCGAGCGGCGACGTGCTGCTGAACGGGCTGGCGCTCACCACCGGCGATGGCGCAAAAATCGTCGCAGAATCGGAACTTGCGCTCGTCGCCACCGGCGCGGCGGAAGTTCTCCTGTTCGACCTTCCCTGACCCCCCCAACACGAGGAGCACCGCCATGAGCAAGATTGCAGTCGTCTACCACAGTGGTTACGGCCACACCGCGCGCCAGGCACAGGCCGTTTTCGAAGGCGCCAAATCCGTCGCCGGTATCGAGGCGACGCTGCTGTCCGTCGACGCGATGAACGATGCCTTCTGGACCGACCTCGCCGCCGCCGACGCCATCGTCTTCGGCGCACCCACCTACATGGGCAGCGCTTCGGCCAAGTTCAAGGAATTCATGGACGCCAGTTCCAAGCCCTGGTTCACCCAGGCCTGGAAGGACAAGCTGGCCGCCGGCTTCACGAATTCCGCCTCGCAGTCCGGCGACAAGCTCAACACCCTGGTGCAGATGATGGTGCTGGCCAACCAGCACGGCATGATCTGGGTGAGCCTCGGCCTGCCGCCCGGCAACAACTCCAGTACCGGTTCGCCGGACGACCTGAACCGCATCGGCAGCTACAGCGGCGCCATGGCGCAGTCGAACGCCGACCAGGGCGCGGAGGCGATGCGCGCTTCCGACCTCAAGACGGCGGCCCATCTCGGCAGGCGGGTGGCGGAAACGGCGCTGAAGTTCAGAAAGTAGTCCGCGTCATTTCGGATCGCCGTGCCCGGAGGCATCCGGGCACGGCGATCCGTTTCTCCCGAGTCCGGGGCGAACATGTAGAATGAATTTCCATACATGTTGTCAGGTTGAGTGACAGTGAACGAATCGGACAAGCCGCGAAGACCTTCGGGCGCGGAAACCGAACGCCTGATCGCCGAGAACACACCTCTGGTGAACGCGATCGCGAGGTCTCTGTTGAGAAAGCTGCCGGCGAACGTCGAATTGGCCGATCTCGTCCAGGATGGCTTTCTCGGCCTGCTGGGGGCGATCATCCAGACCACGCGGGCGCGGGCCGGCGGGCATTTCGATGCCTATCTGTCCCAGCGCATACGCGGTGCGATGCTCGACGGCCTGCGCGAGAACGACCCCGCCACCCGCAAGGTGCGCCGCGAAATGCGCCGCGTGGAAGAGGCGATTCAGCGGCTGGGACACCAATTGGGCCGGTTTCCGCACGAAACCGAAGTCGCCGCGGCCCTGCAGATGCCGCTGGCCGCCTACCAGCACCTCTTGCAGGAAGCCCAGGGCTACGAATTGTTTTCCCTTGAGGATTTCGACGATCTGGATCCGTCCAAGGATTTCCTCGACTGGTGCGCCAGGACCAGCTCCGATCCGCTCGCCGCCCTGGAGCGCAAGGCCTTGCAGCGCTCCCTGCTGATCGCTCTCAACGAACTGGGCGAACGCGAGCAGGAAGTCATGAAGCTCTACTACGTGGATAGCCTGACCATGCGGGGTATCGGCGACCGGCTCGGCATCACCGAGGGTCGGGTCAGCCAGATTCACGCCCAGGCGATCGCGAAGCTGCGGGCGGCCGTCGTTGCCGCCGAATCCGGCGCCAACCTGCTGGCACCGCGCTGGCGGGCCGCCTGACCTGCACCGGGTCTTCTTGCCGCCGCGTTAGCGCGGCACGACGTGGATGCCGCCGGTGGCCAGCGCGATTTCGCGCAGGAAGCACAGCAGTCCGCTTACCAGCGACAGCATGGCCGTGATGAACAGGGCGGCGATGATGCCGGAAATATCGACGCCCGTCAGCGAGCCGACGAACAGCGTTGCGATGACGATGCAGACCAGCAGAGCGCAGCCCGTGCACAGACCGATCGCCCAGTGGATCATGCGCGCCCGCAGCGACAGGATGGCCATCTCGGTTTCGTGCGGCCCCAGCGTGTCGGCGTCGCGGGACGGCAGGTCGCGTTCGAGCGTGCGGAAGCGGTCGACCACGCGGCCGAGGCGATTGACGAGTACGGCGAGGATCGCGCCGACACCGGTCAGCAGGAAGACCGGTGCGACGGCGAGCTGGATGACCTGCGCCACGCCGGTGATGTTGGTTGGCAATTGCAAGGCTTCACCCCTCGGACAAGCTACAGCCGCGATGATGCGGCCATTTCATCTTCGAAGGCAACCGTATCGTTTCGCCGGCGACCGTGTCGACACGGCGGAAGGACTCGCTTGTTCGTCGCGCATCTTCCTTCGATTGCAACTTGCTTCATCGCGTGGAGGCGTAAAATCCCCCCTCCATGTCCGATCCCCGCTTCGTCCATCTCCGGCTCCACAGCGAATATTCCGTCACCGACGGCATCGTCCGTCTCGACGACGCGATCGCGCGCGCCGTCGCGGACGGCATGCCGGCGCTGGCGCTCACCGACCTGGCCAACATGTTCGGCATGGTCAAGTTCTACACCGGCGCGCGCAGCGCCGGCATCAAGCCCATCGTCGGCTGCGATGTCTGGATTGCCGACGATTCGTTCGGCAACGAGACGCGCGATCCCTCCCGCGACGGCCATTCGCGCCTGCTGCTGCTGGCGAAGAACCGCGCCGGCTACCTGCGGCTGTGCGAACTGTTGTCGTCGGCCTATCTCGTGCAGCGCCGCCACGGCCGCGCCGAGATCAGCCTGGCGGCCATCGAGAACGGCGACAACAGCGGCCTGATCGCCCTCTCCGGCGCGCACTTCGGCGATGTCGGCCAGTTGCTGCTGGCCGGCAAGGCCGACAAGGCGCTGGCGCGCGCCCATGCCTGGGCCGGGCTCTTTCCCGGCGGCTATTACCTTGAAGTGCAGCGTCCGTACGGCAACACCAGCCAGCCGCAGCAGGAACAGTTGATCGGCCTGACCGTGGCATTGGCGGGCGAAGCCGGCCTGCCGGTGGTGGCGACGCATCCGATCCAGTTCCTCGATGCCGGCGATTTCCGCGCGCACGAGGCGCGCGTCTGCATCGCCGAAGGCTACGTGCTGTCCGATACCCGCCGCCCCAGGAACTTCACCGAGGCGCAGTGCTTCACCTCGCAGGCCGACATGGCGGCCTTGTTCGCCGACCTGCCCGAGGCGCTGGAGAACTCGGTCGAAATCGCCCGGCGCTGCAACCTGTCAATCGAGCTCGGCAAGAGCCGGCTGCCGGTGTTCCCGACGCCGGACGGCGTGTCGCTCGACGAGTATCTGGCCCAGCAATCGCGCGCCGGCCTGGAACAGCGGCTGCTGCGCCTGTACCCGGACGACCTGGTGCGCGCCGCGCAGCAGCCGCGCTATGCCGAGCGGCTCGAATTCGAGATCAAGACCATCCAGCAGATGGGCTTCCCCGGCTACTTCCTGATCGTCGCCGACTTCATCCAGTGGGCCAAGAACAACGGCGTGCCGGTGGGGCCGGGGCGCGGCTCCGGTGCCGGTTCGCTGGTGGCCTACTCGCTGCTCATCACCGACCTCGACCCGCTGCGCTACGAACTGCTGTTCGAACGCTTCCTCAACCCGGAACGCGTGTCGATGCCCGACTTCGACATCGACTTCTGCCAGGAAGGCCGCGACCGCGTCATCCAGTACGTCAAGGACAAGTACGGCGCGCATGCCGTGTCGCAGATCGCCACCTTCGGCACGCTCTCGGCCAAGGCCGTGGTGCGCGACGTCGGCCGCGTGCTCGACCTGCCGTTCAACTTCGTCGACCAGTTTGCCAAGCTGATTCCCAACGAGCTCGGTATCACGCTGGCCAAGGCGCGCGAGCAGGAGCCGCAGATCGGCGAGCGCATCGAGCAGGACGACGGTCTGCGCATGCTGTGGGAGCTCGGCGAGAAGCTCGAAGGCCTGACGCGCAACGTCGGCATGCACGCCGGCGGCGTGCTCATCGCGCCGGGCAAGCTGACCGACTTCTGTCCGCTCTACTCGGCCGACGGCGGCGCCACCACCGTCAGCCAGTTCGACAAGGACGACGTCGAGAAGGCCGGCCTGGTCAAATTCGACTTTCTCGGCCTGCGCACGCTGACGATTCTTGCCGAGGCGGTGGCCTTCGCGCGCAGCGTCGAGGGCGTCGAGATCGATCTCGACACCCTGCCGCTCGACGACAAGGAGACCTACGAAAAGGTCTTCAAGAACGCCAACACCAAGGCGGTGTTCCAGTTCGAATCCGGCGGCATGCAGGACATGCTGGTGCAGGCGCGGCCCGACCGCCTCGAAGACCTGATTGCGCTCAACGCCCTCTACCGGCCGGGGCCGATGGACCTGATCCCGAGTTTCATCGCGCGCAAGCACGGCCGCGAGAAGGTCACCTATCCGCATCCGAGCATGGAAAAGGTGATGTCGGAAACCTACGGCATCATGGTGTACCAGGAGCAGGTGATGCAGACGGCGCAGGTCGTTGCGCGCTATTCGCTCGGCGGCGCCGACCTCTTGCGCCGCGCCATGGGCAAGAAAAAGAAGGAGGAGATGGACCAGCAGCGCGCGGTCTTCGTCGCCGGCGCCGCCGGCAACGACATCAGCGAAAAGCTGGCCAACGAAATCTTCGACACCATGGAGAAGTTCGCCGGCTACGGCTTCAACAAGTCGCACGCCGCCGCCTACTCGCTGGTCGCCTATCACACGGCCTGGCTCAAGTGCCATCACCCGGCGGCCTTCGTCGCCGCGACGCTGTCGTCGGAAATGGCCAACACCGACAAGGTGCAGTTCTTCTTCAACGATGCCCGTGAGAATGGACTCACCTTCCTGCCGCCCGACATCAACGCCGGCGGCATCCGCTTCCAGCCCGTAGACAGCCGGACCATCCGCTACGGCCTGGGCGCCCTCAAGGGCAGCGGCGAGTCGGCGCTGACGGCGATCCTCAAGGCGCGCGAAAGCGGCCCGTTCAAGGACCTGTTCGACTTCTGCTCCCGCGTCGACAAACGCGTGGTGAACCGCCGCGTCATCGAGGCGCTGGTGCGCGCCGGCGCCTTCGATTCGCTCGACGCCAACCGCGCCAAGCAGCTGGCCTCCATCGGCATCGCGCTCGAAGCCGCCGAGCAGGCCGAGCGCAACGCCCTGCAGAGCGGCCTGTTCGACATGGGCGGCAACGACACGCAGGGCGTGCACTTCGTCGATGCGCCGCCCTGGGGCGAACGCGAGCAGCTGTTGCAGGAAAAGCAGGCGCTGGGTTTCTTCCTGTCCGGCCACCCGTTCAACGCCTATCGCCAGGAGTTGAAGCGCTTCGTCAAGCGCGGCCTCGACCGCATCGAGCCGCAGAAGGACTTGCAGCTGCTGGCGGGCGTGGTGCTGTCGACGCGCACGCAGATGACCCGGCGCGGCAAGATGGCCATCGTCATGCTCGACGACGCCACGGCCCAGGTGGAGGTCACGGTGTTCAACGAACTGTGGGACGCCGAACGCGCCAAGATCAAGGAAGACGAACTGCTGGTGATCGAAGGCAAGGTGCAGGACGACGCCTACAGCGGCGGCCTGCGCGTCACCGCCGAGAGGCTCTACACGCTGGGCGAGGCGCGCAGCCGCTTCGCCCGCCAGCTGCGCCTGTCGCTCAACGGCGACTGCCCGGTGGCAAAATCGGCGGCAACCGCCGAGCAGCTCAAGACCCTGCTGGCGCCCTACAGCAACGGCGCCTGCCCGGTGCGCCTGGCCTACCGCAACGGCGACGCCGAAGCCGAACTGGTTCTGCCCGAGGGCTGGCGCGTGCGCCTCGAAGACGCCTTGCTGCTGTCCCTCAGCGAATGGCTGACGGCCGACAACGTGAAGGTGCTCTACGCATGATCACCCTCATCGACACCGCCCTGCTCGATGCCGTCAGCGCCGAGGCGCTGGCCAGCCCGCGTCGGCGCATGAACCGCAACTTCCACACCGCCAACGAACAGCCGGGCCACCGCCTGCTCAACGCCATCGAACCAGGCTCGTATGTCGCCCCGCATCGCCACCTCGATCCGCTGAAGGGCGAGACCATGCTGGTGTTGCGCGGCCGTCTCGGCCTGGTGTTGTTCGATGGCGCCGGCCAGGTGGTCGGGCAGCATGTTCTCGGCGCGGGCGACGCCGCGCTGGGCGTCGACATCCAGCCCGGCACCTGGCATTCGGTGCTGGCGCTGGAACCCGGCACCGTGTTTCTCGAAGCCAAGGCCGGACCGTATTCGCCACTGTCCGCCGAAGAACGCGCCCCCTGGGCGCCGGCGGAGAGCGATGCCGGCGCCGGCGCCTACCGGCAGCGGCTCACCGGCCTGTTCGCCGCCTAGTGCCCGCCGTTGCCTCCGGGGTACTGATGCGGCAATGAAAAAGGCCGCCCGCAGGCGGCCTTTCCCCATGGGGTTGGGGGTGCGGCTTATATTTTTTAGAGTTCCTTGGCGTGGTCCGCCAGATACTTGGCGACGCCGTCGGGCGAGGCGCCCATGCCGGCCTTGCCCTTCTTCCAGCCGGCGGGACAGACTTCGCCGTGCTCTTCGGTGAATTGCAGGGCGTCGATGACGCGCAGCATTTCGTCGATGTCGCGGCCGAGCGGCAGGTTGTTCACGACCTGGTGCTGCACGATGCCGGCCTTGTCGATGAGGAAGGAGCCGCGCAGCGCGACGCCGTCGGCATTCTCGACGTCGTAGGCCTTGCAGATGGCGTGGTTCATGTCGGCGACCATCGAATAGCCGACCTTGCCGATGCCGCCCTTGTCGACCGGGGTGTTCTTCCACGCCAGGTGGGTGAACATGGAATCGATGGAGCAGCTGAGGACTTCGACGTTGCGGGCCTTGAAGTCGGCCAGGCGGTGATCGAAGGCGATCAGTTCGGACGGGCAGACGAAGGTGAAGTCGAGCGGGTAGAAGAACAGCACGACATACTTGCCCTTGAGGTCCGAGAGCTTCAGCGGTTTGATCTCATTGTTGCCATAAACGGCCGGGGCGGTGAAATCGGGAGCGGCCTTGCCTACGAGAACGGACATTTGAGTCTCCTTTGAAATGCGGGTTGGTCGCCGCGTCCGGCACGAAGGCCGGTGCGCGATGGATCGGGTAAAGTCGATGGAAAAATTCTACTTCAGGAAATGACTATTCCCGCGGCGCGGATGATCGTATTTCGCTATCGGGGCAATAGCGTCAGGCAATCGCCGGGCGGCGGCGCCCGCCTGCGCTCCCGGCGATGCTAGAACAATTCGACGTCGCCCGCCACCGGCTTGTCGGCGATGCTGCGGACATAACTGTTTTCTTGGTCGGCGATGACGTTGTTGTGCAGCGAGCGCAGCCGCTTCACCTTGGCGCGACCCGACTGCGGGAAATACACCACCATGCGCGGGAAGATGTCGCCGACGTCGGCGGCGATCAGTTGCAGTCCCTCGGTCTGGATGTAGTCGTTCACGAATTCGATGTTGCGCGCGCCGACGTCGGTCATCTTCGCCAGGATGCGCCCGCCGCCGAAGATCTTGATCTCCAGGTTCGCCCGGTTGCCGCCGTTGCTGAGGATGCCGTTGATCAGGTGTTCCATGGCGAAGTTGCCGTAGCGGGCGGCGGCGCCGAGGCCGTTCGCCTTCCATGAGTTCGCCCCGGCGTTGTCGCCGGAGGGCAGCATGAAATGGTTCATGCCGCCGATGCCGGACACCTTGTCGCGAATGCAGGCCGAGATGCACGAGCCGAGGGTGGTGTAGATGCCTTCCTCCGACTTGGTGACGTAGTACTCGCCCGGCATGATGCGGGCGGCGTAGGCGGCGTAGGTGTTGTTCCAGGCGCGCTTGACGTGCTCGAACCCCGGCAGTACCGGGGGCGGTGGCGGACGGTCGCTGGTGGACGGGAATGCAGGCGGGTTCATGGCCATGGTTGTCGGTTACTGCTTGCCGGTAAATAGTTCTTCAACCTCTTCGATTTCAGCCTGCGCTTCGCGCACGGCGGGTTCGATGCAGTCTGCGTCCAGCCCGGTGAGTTCCCAGGCGAGCGGGTCGATGGGCGCGACGTCGGCGGGATCGAGGTCATCGACTTCCGCCATCTGCGCGAGGCTGTTGGCCAGATGCACCAGGGCGGTTTCCCTGGGATGGATCTTGGCATGGGCGATGTCGTGGTGATAGGCGATGCATTCCTGCAGCACGGGCGGGAGGTTCCACTCCCGCGCCAGTTCGCCGCCGACCGCGGCATGGTCGAAGTCCATCACTTGGCGCTCGGCCTCACACACCGGCATTTCGTCCGGGCTGTCGAGCGTCAGTTGCAGGGCTTCTTTGGCTTCCGCCGGCCGCCGGTTGAAAATGACGAGCTCGCCGATGTCGTGGAGCAGCCCGGCGGTAAACAGCGTGTCGGGGTCGCAGCGGCGGGCTTTCTTCGCCAGGTGGCGGGCGATCAGTGCGCAGTACAGGCTGTGGCGCCAGAAGTTCTCCATCGACACCAGGTCGTTGGGCAGTCCGTCGAAACTGCTGGCGACGGACATCGACAGGGCGAGGCTGCGTATCTGCGACGTGCCGATGATGGAGACCGCCTTGGCGATCGTTCCCACCGCCGACGGAAAACGGTAGAGCGCGCTGTTGGCGACCCGCAGCAGGCGCAGGGAGAAGGACGGATCCTGGGCCACCGCCTTGGCGATGTCGGTCATGACGCAGTCGGGATCGTCCAGCAGCTTGCTGATGCGCAGGTACACGTCCGGCAGCGTCACCAGGCCGTCGAGGTCTTTTACCAGGTCGCTGGCGGTGGTCTTCATGCTTGCTCCAGAAACGGTGCCCTTCGTCGTCCTCGCGGTTGACGGGGCGAGGGCGCTAAGTCGTGGTCGAGGCGCCGGAATCTCCGGCACGCCCCGGAGTATGATCGACCGGGTTCGGTCAACGCAAGGTCCTTGATCCAACCCGAGGATATGAATGCGGATTTTCCCGGCGCATCAGCCCGGTTCGAAAAATCGATAGCCGTTGCGCCCCGCCGCCTTGGCGGCATACATCGCCGTATCGGCCTTTTTCATCAGATCGCGCACGTCGTCCACGCCGTTGATCGGATAGACGGCGATGCCGATGCTCGTGGTGACCCGCAGGTCCCGGCCCGCGACGCGTATCGGCGCGGCCATGGACGCGACGACCTTTTCCGCCACCAGGGCGGCGTCCTGCGGCTGGGTGACTTCGGTCAGCACGATGATGAATTCGTCGCCGCCCTGGCGCGAGACGGTATCGCCGCTGCGCACGCAGGCCGCCAGACGCACGGCCACTTCCTTGAGCAGTTCGTCGCCGGCATCATGGCCGAGGGTGTCGTTGATCGTCTTGAAGTTGTCGAGATCGAGGAACATGATCGCCAGCGAGCGTTCGAAGCGCTTCGCCTGCGACAGCGCGTGTTCGAGGCGGTCGAGCAGCATGCGGCGGTTGGGCAGGTTGGTCAGCGTATCGAAGTAGGCGAGGCGCTGGATCTGTTCTTCCGCCTGCTTGCGGTCGGTGATGTCGCGGTTGCTGGCGCGCCGGCCCATGAAGCGGCCGTCGCCGGCATGGACGGCCTGGCAGCCGTGCGCGATCCAGCGCACTTCGCCGTCCTTGGTGACGATGCGGAAATCGACCGTGCCCGTATCCTCGTGATGGATGTCCGCCAGGTGGGCTTCCATCAGGTGGCGGTCTTCCGCGTGGATGATCTGGTACACCAGGTTCGGGTTGGAAATGAAGTCGGCCTGCGAATATCCCGTGACCCGCTTGCACGACGGGGCGATGTACAGGAACTCGCCTTGCGGTCCCTGCCAGTATTCCCAGTCGTAGGTGTAGTCGGCGATGGTACGGTAGCGTTCCTCGCTCTCGCGGATGGCCGCTTCGGTGAGGACGCTTTCGGTGATGTCCTGAACCGTGCCGGCCGAGCGCAGCGGCTTGCCGTCCGGAGCATAGTAGGTCTCGCAGTGTTCGCGGACGTATTTGATGCTGTCGTCCGCCGTCAGCACCCGGTGCGTGATTTCGTAGGGCCGCTTGTTCAGGACGGACTGGGTGAACGTCCGGTTCACCTGCTCGCGGTCGTCGGGGTGAACCGCCGCCAGGAAGGTCTCGTAGGACGCGCCGAATTTCTCCGGATCGATTTCGAATATCCGATAGACCTCGTCCGACCAGCTCAGGGCGTTGGTGACGAGATCGAGTTCCCAACTGCCGATGTGGGCGATGCGCTGCGCTTCCCGCAGGCTCTCGCGGCTTTTTTCCAGGGCCTGCTCCGTCAGTTGCCGTTCGGTGATGTCGCGATTGCTGACGCGACGGCCGCGAAATTCGCCGTCGGGTCCATGCACCGGGCGGCAGACATGGGCGATCCAGCGGATGCCGCCGTCGCGCCGCACGATGCGGAAGTCGATGGCTTCCTCGGCGCGCTCGGCGTACTTCGCCAGGTGTTCGGTCATCGCCGCGCGGTCGTCCGGGTGCACGATGGTCTGCAACAGTTCGGGCCGGGCGGCGAATTCCTCCTGGGTATATCCCGTGACCCGTTCGCAGGCCGGGGTCATGTAGAAAATTTTCCGCCCGTCCGCGTCCTGCCAGTATTCCCAGTCGTAGGTGAAGTCGGCCACGGTGCGGAATTTTTCCTCCTGGGCTACCAGCGTGGTGGCCGTGGCGACTTGCCGCTTCCAGGCACCGAACAGCAGCCGCGCCGACAGCAGCGTCGTCAGCAGGAACAGCGCCACCAGTGCCGCGACGCCGATGGCTTGTTCCCGCCATTCGGCCAGGAAGTCGTCGTCGGCGAGGCCGACGATGACATAGAGCGGATAGGCGCTGATCCGGCGGTAGGAGAAAGTCCGCTTGATGTGGTCGATGCCGGCATGGACCGTGAAGGTGCCGGCCGTGAGCCCGGCGGCGATCGCGCTCTGGAATTCGGGCGACACGACCTTGCTGCCGATGGTGCTGCCGGGACCCGAGGGTTCCGGATAGCGGGCGATCACGCCGAGGTCCCCGTCGCGCAACGTGACGGCGCCGCGCAGGCCGACGTCGATGGTGGAAAAAGTCCTGGTGAGCTGCTCCAGCGCCAGGTTGACATAGACCACGCCGGCGAAGGAACCCTCCGGGCCGTTGAGCCGCCGCGCCAGGACGATCGCCCATTTCTTGCTGATGCGGGCGAACAGCGGTTTGGAAATCACCAGTTCCGCGGCGGCCTTGTCGCGCGCCGCGATGAAGTAGTCGCGGTCGGCCACATTGACGCCGGGCACGACGCCTGCGCCGTAGCGGACTACGCCCTGTGCGTCGGCGATGCGCAGGCTTTCGAGTTCGGGCAGGCGGGCCTGCTGCAGCGTGAGGAAGCGGTTCAGAACCTGCGCATCGACGGTACCGCCGGCGCTTTGCCTGACGTACTCGTCGACTGTCGTCATCAGGGCCAGATCGACGTTCCGGACCGTGCCGGCGATGTATTGCTCCAGAACCTTCGACAGGTTCTGCGTGGTGATCCGCGCGTTCTCTTCGTCCTGCTGCCGGCTGTGGATCAGCCACGCCGCCGCCAGGCCGACGACGAACAGGTTGACCAGCAGGACGCCCGTCAGCAAGCGCCGGAAGAACATGGACGAGGAAACGAGAGGCGGAGAGTCAGGCGCGGTCATCGGTATCTGCCGGTCGGAGTCGGGGGGACGGCTCCTAGGCCCGGCAGTTCCTCGGTCCTAGGCGTATGCCCTTAGACCGGAACTTTGCGCCCCCGGCCTTTCGGCCGGGATAGCCCTGTGCGGGATTCGGATAATGCAAAGAGGATTGTAGCAAATGGCGGTTGGCTATGTCTTACGTAATACTTATGCACGCAGTGCCGCTCGTGATCTGCGGCGCCGCCCACTCCTGCTAGACGGTCGGCCGCTGCTCGAAGCCGCTGTAGTCGCCGTCGCCGGGTTCCACCGCCACCTGCGCGACTTCGGCGCCGGATGGGCCGCGGCGCGCCCAGGCGATGATGGCGGCCAGCTGTTCGGCGTTGCCGCACACCATGGCTTCGACGCTGCCGTCGTTGCGGTTGCGCACCCAGCCGGTGACGCCGAGACCCTGTGCCGCTCTGGCCATGGCGTAGCGGTAGCCGATGCCCTGGACGTAGCCGGTGACGACGAGGCGGCGGGCTTCCATCGGTCTATTTGACCTGCATGCCCGGCGTGGCGCCGCTGTCCGGCGCGAGCAGGAACAGGCCGGCCGTCTTGCCTTCCGGATCGGAGGCGGCGAGCACCATGCCCTCGGACATGCCGAACTTCATCTTGCGCGGCGCGAGGTTGGCGACCATCACGGTCAGGCGGCCGACCAGCGTCGCCGGATCGTAGGCCGATTTGATGCCGGCGAAGACCGTGCGCGTCTCGGAACCGAGGTCGAGCGTGAGCTTGAGCAGCTTGGCCGCGCCTTCGACGTGCTCGGCGTTGGCGATGCGTGCGATGCGCAGGTCGACCTTGGCGAAGTCGTCGATGGCAATGAAGGACTCCCATTCGCTCGCCTTCTGCGCCTTCGCTTCCGCCACCTGCTGGTGCTGGGCGTGGCGCTGCTGCGAATGCGCGTCGGCAGCCGGCGCCAGCGATTCGAGGTTGGCGGCGACGAGGGCATCGATCTGCTTGGTTTCGACGCGGGCCATCAGGTGTTCGTAGGCGTTGATGGCGTGGGCCGGCGGCAGCAGGTGCCCGGCGTCGGCCCACTTCAGCGGCGCGACGTTGAGGAATTCCTCGGCCTGCCTGGCCAGCTTCGGCAGCACCGGTTTCAGGTACAGGGTGAGCAGACGGAAGGCGTTGATGAGCACGGTGCAGACGTAGTGCAGCAGTTCGGCCTTCTCGGCGTCCTTCGCCAGTTGCCAGGGCTGATGCTTGTCGACGTACTGGTTCACCTGGTCGGCCAGCGCCATGACCTTGCGCACGGCGCGGGCGAAGTCGCGCGCTTCGTAGTAGCCGGCGATTTCCTCGGCGGCCTCGATCAGGCCCGGCATGTCGGCGCGGAACTGCTCGACGAAGTGCGAGTGCAGCAGCTTGCCGTCGAACTTCTTGGCGATGAAGCCGGCGGCGCGGCTGGCGATGTTGATGTACTTGCCGACCAGG
>CAZWFC010000056.1:0-17149 GCA_964632965.1 uncultured Rhodocyclaceae bacterium | reverse complement strand
AGCGCCTGTTCGCCGAGGTGCGCGGCGACACCATGGTGCTGGCGCGCTACATGCAGATCCTGTCGCCGGAGATCTGCGCCGCCAATCCCGGACGCATCCTCAACATCCACCATTCCTTCCTGCCCAGCTTCGTCGGCGCCAAGCCCTACCATCAGGCCTACCAGCGCGGCGTCAAGCTGATCGGTGCGACCTGCCACTACGTCACTGCCGACCTCGACCAGGGGCCTATCGTCGAGCAGGACGTGATCCGCATCGACCATTCCGATTCGCCCGAGGATATGGTGCGTTACGGCAAGGACATCGAGAAGACCGTGCTGGCGCGCGGCCTGCGCTACCATCTGGAAGACCGCGTGCTGGTCCACGGCAACAAGACGGTGGTGTTTCGCTAGATGGATTGGGAAAAGCTGCAAAAACGTCTGGCGCAGGAGGCGTACGAATACCTCGCCGACCTGCGCAACATGGCTCAGGCGCTCAAGCGCGCCGAAGGCTGGTTCACGCTCGGGCTGGTGCTCGCCGTCATTTTCATGCTGGTGGTGTGGTTCATCACCGGACTCGGCTTCGACCGGCTGAATCTGGCCATCAACGCACTGGGGCAGTCGCACGGCAGGATATGCCGCCCCCTGGGCGAGTTTTCGGCGATGGTCATCGTCATCAACGCCGTGACGATGTCGATGCTGGCCGTGCTGGCGCTGGGCGAGATGATGCGTCTGCTCGACCGCGTGCGCCGGGGCCTGCCCAAGCAGCCGCGCAGCGTGGCCCTGCCGGCGGCCCTGATGCTGGCGGTCGGTACGGCCGGCATCGTGTTCATGCGCTATATCTGCTGAGCTTCGGGCGGTTCGGCATCGGCCCGCCGCGCGGCGGCCAGAAGAAAGGGCGCCCGCGGGCGCCCTATTGCCGGAATGTAGTCGCGCCGGGAATCAGGCGGCGACCTTCTGGCACTCCTTGGCGCAGGCGCCGCAGGCTTCGGCGCAGTCCTTGCAGGTCTGGTGCTTCTTCTCGTGCTTGCGGCACTGCTCCTCGCACTGCTTGCAGACGTCGAGCGCGACCTGGGCCATTTTCTTCAGGTTCTTCGACTTCTGCGAGGCGAGCGACTGCAGCGCCTGGCAGACGGCCAGCATTTCGGTGACGGATGCGGCGCAGGCCGCCATTTCCTTGTCGCCCTTGCCGAGCAGTTCGATGCAGTGCTCCAGGCAGGCCTGACCCGCCATCAGGCAGTGCGCCGAGGATTCGATCAGGCCCTGGTTCGGATGGCCGGTGTGATGGTGGTGTTCGTGGTCGGCGGCGGCCAGCGCTGGCGCGGACATCGCGGCGACAGCCAGAGTACCGGCGGCGGCGAGCATTTCCCTGCGATCCATGGTGTTCCCCTGATGGCGTGAGTGGAAGCGCATTGTAGAAAAAAAACGGGCGCTCCGCAGAGCGCCCGTGAAGACCACAGTGGAGTGAATCTCAGTAGTGGTAGGCCGACTCGCCGTGGGAGGTGATGTCGAGGCCTTCGCGCTCCTCGTCCTCGGCAACCCGCAGGCCGACGAACATGTCCACCAGCTTGTAGCAGACGAAGGCGACGACGCCCGACCAGACGATGGTCGTGCCCACGGCCGTGGCCTGGATCATGACCTGACCGACGATGTCGTAGTCCGCCGCGACCTTGTTGGCGACGTAGTCGTAGATGCCGGAGCCGCCCAGGCTGGGCGATGCGAACACGCCGGTCAGCAGGGCGCCGAGGACGCCGCCGACGCCATGCACGCCGAAGACGTCGAGCGAGTCGTCGGCACCGAGCAGCTTCTTGAGGCCATTCACGCCCCACAGGCAGATCACGCCGGCCAGCAGGCCGATGACGAGGCCGCCGCCGACGCCGACGAAGCCGGCCGCCGGGGTGATCGCCACCAGTCCCGCCACGGCGCCGGAAGCGGCACCGAGCATCGAGGGCTTACCCTTGATCAGCCATTCGGCGATCATCCAGGACATCGCCGCTGCCGCCGTGGCGAGCCAGGTATTGACGAAGGCCAGTGCGGCCGTGCCGTTGGCTTCGAGCGCGGAACCGGCGTTGAAGCCGAACCAGCCGAACCACAGCAGCGAGGCGCCGATCATGGTGAAGGTCAGGCTGTGCGGCGCCATCGAGTCCTTGCCGTAGCCGACGCGCTTGCCGACGAGGTAGGCACCGACGAGGCCGGCCACTGCGGCGTTGATGTGCACCACCGTGCCGCCGGCGAAGTCGAGCGCGCCCTTGGCGAACAGCCAGCCCGCCGTGGCGTTCGCGGCTTCGGCCGCTTCCGCCGTGGTGTAGGCGTCCGGGCCCGCCCAGTACCAGACCATGTGGGCGATCGGCAGGTAGCTGAAGGTGAACCACAGTGCGGCGAACAGCAGCACCGCCGAGAACTTGATGCGCTCGGCGAAGGCGCCGATGATCAGTCCGACGGTGATGGCGGCGAAGGCGCCCTGGAAGGGAACATAGGCCAGTTCCGGGACGACGACGCCCTTGCTGAAGGTGGCCGCCACCGAATCCGGCGTGATGCCGGCCAGGAACAGCTTGGTCAGTCCGCCGAAGAAGGCGTTGCCCTCGCTGAAGGCGACGCTGTAGCCGTAGATGGCCCACAGCACGCTGATCAGCGAGAAGATGACGAACACCTGCATCAGCACCGACAGCATGTTCTTGGTGCGCACCAGGCCGCCGTAGAACAGCGCGAGGCCGGGGATGGACATCAGGATGACGAAAGCCGTGGCGACCAGCAGCCAGGCGGTGTCGCCCTTGTTGGGCACCGGCGCCGGAGCGGCGGCGGGAGCGGCCTCGGCAGCGGCGGGAGCGGCGGCGGCCGGAGCGCTGGCCGTCGGTGCCGCTTCCGGTGCCGCCTTGTCGTCGGCGCTGGCGGCGCCGGCGAAGCACAGGCTGAGCGCGGTCAGCGCAATGGCGAACAATTTTTTCATGTTGTTTCTCCCTTCTCAGAGTGCTTCCTCACCGGACTCGCCGGTGCGGATGCGGACGACCTGTTCCACGTCGAAGACGAAAATCTTGCCGTCGCCGATCTTGCCGGTGCTGGCGGATTTCTCGATGGCTTCGATCACCTGGTCGAGCAGGTCGTCGCGGATGGCCGCTTCGACCTTGACCTTGGGCAGAAAATCGACAACGTATTCCGCCCCGCGGTACAGCTCGGTGTGGCCTTTCTGCCGGCCGAAACCCTTGACTTCGGTGACGGTGATGCCTTGCACGCCGACGGCGGCGAGGGCTTCACGCACCTCGTCAAGCTTGAAGGGCTTGATGATTGCGGTTACCAGTTTCATGGTGTTCCTCTCTCAAGTTGAGTCGATCCACCGACTCCGGCCGGGACGCCGGTGGACCGGGTTAAGACAAAATCAGAAGGTCTTGGTGAAGGACAGCACGGCGGTGCCCTTGCTGACGTCGCGGAAGCCCGAGGTGGCACCGTTCACGCCGTTGACCGCGCCGCTGTTGCCCCAGCAATAAGCGTTGGTGCCGGCGACGGTAGACGACGCGCAGGTACCCTTGGTGTCGGTATCCGAGTAGGTCAGGGTCACCACGCCGAAGCCCACATCCTTGCTGGCGCCGATCTTCCAGTCGGTGTAATCGGCGTTCTCGTTGACGCCGGCCACGGCACGGAAGCCCTTCACCTTCTGTTGGCCGACATGGCCGATCAGCGTCCAGCCGTTGCCCAGGTCGTAATTGGCGTTCAACTCCAGGTAGTTCGAGCCGCGCGTCTTTTGGTTATATACGCCGGCGGAATCGGCGCCGGTCCAGCCGATGAAGTGGCTGGAGGTCGTATGGGAATACTTGGCGCTGAGCCACTTGTAGCCGAGTCCGCCGTAGATTTCCTGCGTGTTCGGGTTGGAACCGGCGGAGTTGTTGGCGATGTTGTTGCCGTGACCCGGGTAGTTGTAGGTGATGTAGCCGATGTCGTAGGTCCAGTCGCCGCCGGCGAAGGTGTTCTTGTAGCCGCCGTAAACGTCCACCTCCGTCGTGCCCTTGCTGTAGCCGTCCTTGACCCAGGTAATCGTCGACGCCCAGGCGCCGAGGTAGAAACCATTGCTGAAGGCGTAGTCCACACCGCCTTGCAGGGCGGGCGCACCGTGGGTCTGGCTGACGCCGCGGAACAGGTAGTCGGAAACGACGCCGACGTTGAACGACAGCGGCGAGGCGGGTGCCGCATCTTCCGCGAAGGCGGCGAACGGCGCGAGGAATGCGCCGGCTGCGGCAAGACCGATGATTTTCTTCTGCATGGTTATCTCCTGAAAATGGAACTGTGGTGCTGGCTATAATGCACAGGCCGTGCCAGATCGATTAAGTTGATTTGAATCAATGTATTGCGGTGGTAACTAGTGGTTTTTGCTGGAATCCCGCACCAATTCGAAACGGCTTTCGGGCGCTTTGCACCGTGCTGGTGCGTATGGCGGGTGCGGCGGCGGGGCAGGCGGAACCCCATGCTACACTGCCGCGCACACCCGCCCGCCGGACGCCGGACCATGCTCGATCCAAAGTTTCTCGAAGAACTGACTGGGAAGATTTCCGCCCTGATCGCCGCCTCGCCGGCCAGGGACGTGGAAAAGAATGCGCGCGCGCTGCTGGCCGGCGCTTTTTCCCGGCTCGACCTCGTCAGCCGCGAGGAGTTCGACATCCAGCGCGAACTCCTGGTTCGCGCCCGCAGCCAGCTCGACCGGCTGGAATCCCGCATTGCCGAACTTGAGGCGCAGGCCGGCAACAAGCCCGGCGCCTGACCGACTCCCTGACCCGATTTTTGCCGCCACGGAACTTTCTGCTTGACATATAGTCCTAATGAGAACTAAACTGGTTCCAGTTAGAACTATTAAGGAATGCTGTCGTGGCCAAAGAACCGTTTCTGCCCGTCCTGCGCGAACTGGCGCGCTGCTACCAGGCCTTCGAGGCCTACTCTGCGGCGCATGTGCGCACGCTGGACCTGACCCCGCCGCAGTTCGACATCGTCGCCACGCTCGGCAACACCGCGGGCATGACGTTCAAGGAACTGGGCGAGAAGACGCTGATCACCAAGGGCACGCTGACCGGCGTGGTCGATCGCCTGGCCGACAAGAAGCTGGTGCGCCGCGTCGCCTCGCCGACGGACGGGCGCAGCCAGATCGTGCAGCTGACGGCGAAGGGCGAAGCCTTGTTCGCCAAGGTCTTTCCCGCGCACCTCGCCTACGCCAAGCGCGCCTTCGGCCAGTTGAGCGATGCCGAACTTGATCAGATCGGGGCCGCGCTCTTCCGCCTGCGCAGCGTCATCGAGCACGCGCGGAACCCATGAGCGCCGCCCGCTATACCCGGACCGCCGTCGCGCTGCACTGGGTCATCGCCGTGATGATCTTCGGCGCCTTTCCGCTCGGCGTGTACATGCACGAGCTGCCGCTGTCGCCCTACAAGCTGCAGCTATACAGCTATCACAAGTGGCTGGGCATCGGCGTGCTGCTGTTCGCCGTGCTGCGCCTGCTCTGGCGCGCGACGCACAAGCCGCCGCCGCCCCTGCCCGGCATGCCGCGCTGGCAGGAGGCGGCCGCGCACGCCGTCCATCATTCGCTCTACCTGCTGGTGCTGGCGGTTCCGCTCTCGGGCTGGCTGATGAGTTCGGCGCTCGGCTTCCCGGTGATGTGGTTCGGCGTGCTGCCGCTGCCGGACCTGATCGGCAAGGACAAGGAACTCGGCGAAGTCATCAAGCTGGTGCACAAGGGACTCAACATCACGCTGCTGCTGTTTGTCCTCGCCCACGTCGCCGGCGCCATCAAGCACCATTTCATCGACCGCGATGCCACGCTCGCCCGCATGCTGCCCTTCCTCGACAAGGAGAAATCATGAAACATCCCCTGCTGACGCTGGCCGCCCTGCTGCCCCTCGCCGCCACGGCCGCCGAATTCAACGCCGTGCAATTCGAAAAAAGCCAGATCGCCTTCGTCTCGAAACAGATGGGCGTGCCGGTCGAAGGCCGCTTCAGGAAGTTCGCCGCGCAAGTCGCCTTCGATCCGGCCAAGCCCGAAGCGGGCCGCGCCCAGATCGAGATCGACCTCGCCAGCATCGATGCCGGCAGCAGCGAAGCCAACGACGAAGTGAAGACCAAGGCCTGGTTCAACACGCGCGAATTCCCGACGGCGAAATTCGTTTCGTCAGGCGTCAAGTCGCTTGGCGGCGGCCGCTACGAAGCGCGCGGCCAGATGAGCATCAAGGGTCGGACGCGCGACGTCGTTGCCCCCTTCAGCTACAAGCCGGACGGCGCCGTCGCCGTGGTCGAAGGCAGCATCCCCGTGATGCGCCTGCAATACGGCATCGGCGACGGCGTCTGGTCCGATACCTCGACCGTCGCCGACGAAATCCAGGTTCGCTTCCGCTTCACCGTCGCCGCCGGCAAGAAGTAGCGGCAGAAGTACCCTTCCCCACGATCACAGGAGATACCCATGAAAAAACTGTCCTTTGCCCTGTTGTCCGCGACCCTCGTTTCTTCGGCGGCCATCGCCGCGCCGGAAACCTACGTGCTCGACGGCAACCATACCTATCCGCGCTTCGAATACAGCCACTTCGGCTACTCGCTGCAGATGAGCCGCTTCGACAAGACCAGCGGCAAGGTCGTCCTCGACCGCGCCGCCAAGACCGGGTCGGTCGATGTCACCATCGACATGAAGTCGGTCAACACCGGTTCCGCCGCCTTCAACGGCCACATCCAGGGCGAAGACTTCCTCGACACCGAGAAATTCCCCACCGCCACCTTCAAGTCCACGAGCATGAAATTCGACGGCGACAAGCCGGTCGCCGTCGATGGCAACCTGACCATCAAGGGCATCACCAAGCCGGTGACGCTGACTGTGACTTCCTTCCATTGCATGCCGCACCCGATGACCAAGCGCGACGCCTGCGGCGCCAACGCCACCACCAAGATCAAGCGCACCGAGTTCAACGCCGGCAAGCATGCGCCCTACGTCGGCGACGAAGTCACGCTGACCATCGCCATCGAAGCCGGCAAGGAATAAGGAGCAGCAAAATGAGCGAACCCGTGATTGCCCAAAAGTCCCCCTACGCCGTCGACGTCGAAGCCGGAAAATCCTACTGGTGGTGCCGCTGCGGCAAGAGCGCCAGCCAGCCCTTCTGTGACGGCAGCCACAAGGGCAGCGAATTCACGCCGATTGAGCATGTCGCGGAGAAGTCGGGAACGGTGTACTTCTGCGGCTGCAAGCACAGCGCCAACGGCGCGCTGTGCGACGGGACGCACAAGAAGCTTTAAGCGTCCCCTGTGGCGGGAGCGGCGATGCCTCTATAATCGCCGCTCCCGCCCTTTTTCATTCGTCATGGCACTGGCCGTCCTCAAATCGCGCGCGCTGTCCGGCATGGAAGCGCCGGAAGTGATCGTCGAGGTGCATCTCGCCCCCGGTCTGCCGGCGTTTACGCTGGTCGGCCTGCCCGACACCGAGGTCAAGGAAGCCCGCGACCGCGTACGCGCGGCGATCCAGAACTGCCGTTTCGAATTCCCGCAACGCAGGATCACCGTCAACCTGGCGCCGGCCGACCTGCCCAAGGAGTCCGGGCGCTTCGACCTGGCCATCGCGCTGGGCATACTCGTCGCCTCCGGGCAACTCAAGGCGGAAGGCCTGGAGCAGTACGAATTCGCCGGCGAGCTTGCGCTTGGCGGCGAACTGCGGCCGATACGCGGTGCGCTGGCGATGTGCCTGTCCGCCGCCGCCGCGGGTCGCCGCTTCGTGCTGCCGGCCGCGAGCGCCGCCGAAGCCGCGCTGGTGGCGGCGGCCGACATCCTGCCGGCGCACAGCCTGCTCGATGTCTGCGCCCACTTGGCCGGACAGCAGGCGCTCGCCGCCTTCGCCGGCGCACCCGTCGGCGCCGCGCCGGAATATCCCGACCTCGCCGAGATCAAGGGTCAGGCGCAGGCCAAGCGCGCGCTCGAAGTCGCCGCCGCCGGCGGCCACAGCCTACTCATGAGCGGCCCGCCGGGCACCGGCAAGTCGATGCTGGCGCAGCGCCTGCCCGGCATCCTGCCGCCGATGTCGGACGAAGAAGCGCTCGGCAGCGCCGCCGTGCAATCGCTGGCCGGCAGCTTCGAGCCGTCGCGCTGGCGGCAGCGAAATTTTCGCGCCCCGCATCATTCGGCGTCGAGCGCCGCCCTGGTCGGCGGCGGTTCCGTGCCGCGGCCGGGCGAAATCTCGCTCGCGCACAACGGCATCCTGTTCCTCGACGAATTGCCCGAGTTCCAGCGCCAGGTGCTCGAAGCCCTGCGCGAACCGCTGGAGAACGGCCGCATCAGCGTCGCCCGCGCCGCGCGCCGCACCGAGTTTCCGGCGCGCTTCCAACTGGTCGCCGCCATGAACCCCTGCCCCTGCGGCTATCAGGGGCACCCGAACGGCAAGTGTCGCTGCACGCCGGACCAGGTGGCGAAGTATCGCGGCAAGCTCTCGGGGCCGCTGCTCGACCGCATCGACCTGATGATCGAAGTACCCGCCGTCGCCGAGGCCGAACTGAGCGCGAAAGGCAGCGGCGAAACCTCGCCGGTCGTGCGCGCCCGCGTGGCGCAGGCGCGCGCGCTGCAGCTCGAACGCCAGGGCAAGGCCAACGCGCATCTGGCGCCCGACGAAATCGACCAGTACTGCCTGCCCGACTGCGACGGCGCACAGATGCTGAAGCGCGCCATGACGCAGCTTTCGCTCTCGGCGCGCGCCTACCACCGCATGCTCAAAGTGGCGCGCACCGTCGCCGACCTCGCCGCCGCGCCCAATGTCGGCGGCGCCCATGTGGCTGAAGCCATCCACTACCGGCGCGGCCTCGCCGCGGACTGACAATGCGCAGCGCACCGCGCGGCCTCGCGCCACTGCTGGCGGGGCTGGCCGTCATCGGCCCCTTCTCGATAGACACCTACCTGCCGGCCTTCCCGGCCATCGGTCAGGCGCTGGGCGCATCGCCGGTCGAAGTCCAGCAGACGCTGACCGCCTATCTGGTCCCCTTCGCCTTCATGATGCTGTGGCACGGCGCTCTCGCCGACGCGCTCGGTCGCCGCCGCGTGCTGCTGTGGGCCTACGCGCTCTACGCCCTGGCGTCGGTGTTCTGCGTCTTCGCCACCAGCATCGAAATGCTCTGGTTCGGCCGCGCCCTGCAGGGACTCTCGGCCGGCGCCGGCATGGTGGTGGGCCGTGCCATCGTGCGCGACGTGCTCGACGGCGCCGCGGCGCAGCGCCTGATGGCCCACATCGGCATGATGTTCGCCATCGGCCCGGCGGTGGCGCCGGTGCTGGGCGGCTGGATACACGCCTTCTTCGACTGGCACGCCATCTTCATGTTCCTCGCCCTCTACGGCGGCGTGCTGTGGTTCGCCCTCTATCGCTACCTGCCCGAAACCCTGCCGCCCGGCTCGCGCCAGAGCCTGCGCGTGCGTCCGCTGGCGGCCGCCTACCGCGAGGTATTCACGCATCGCGGCTTCCTCATGCTGGCGGCGGCGCTGGCGTTCAACTTCAACGGTTTCTTCATCTACGTGCTGTCGGCGCCGGCCTTCCTCATCGGCCAGCTCGGCGTCTCGCCGCAGGGCTTTCTCTGGCTGTTCGGGCCGGCGATGATCGGCATGATCGTCGGCAATTTCCTGTCGTCCCGCCTCGCCGGGCATCTGAGTTCCGGGCGCACCATCGCTCTCGGCTACCTCATCATGATGGTCGCGGCCGGCGCCAACATTGTGCTCAACCTGCTGGCAGCGCCGGGCCTGCCCTGGTCGGTGCTGCCCATCGCCTGCTACGTGATCGGCATGTCGCTGGCGATGACCAGCCTGTCCTTGCGGGTGCTCGACTATTTTCCGCAGCGGCGCGGCCTGGTGTCGAGTTGCCAGGGCGTCGCCCAGACGGGCGTCAATGCGCTGACGGCGTCGCTGCTGGCGCCGCTGGCCTGGGGCTCGACGCTGACGTTGGCGGTGGCGATGGCGGTGTTCATGCTGCTCGGGTTGGCGGCCTTCGCGGCCAGACTGCGCGGCTGAGCACGATCCTAGGGTCTGTTTACATTCAGTCGGCGTGCACGCCGACTGAATGTAAACAGACCCTAGACGGTTTGCCGGCAGCCGCTTTCGCGCACGAACAGGATCGCCAGCATCGACACGCACAGGGCGCCGAAGACCAGCGCGAATCCCGCCTGCCAGGCCGCCGCGTCGTAGAGCCGCACGCCGCCGGCCAGCGTGCCCGACCAGTAGCGGTCCAGCATCCAGCCCATGCCGGGTTGCAGCAGCATGCCGCCGAGCAGCGGCCCCATGTTGCAGACGCCGGAGGCCGTGCCCATCAGGCGCAAGGGCACGGATTCCTTGGCCCAGGCAAAGCCGATGATGAGATTGCCCGAGGCGAAGCCCGTCGGCACCAACAGGCCGACGATAGCCCACAGCGGCAGCGGCAGAAAAGTGATGGCGCCCCAGCCGGCGAGCGCAATGGCGGCGGTGACGACGTAGAGCGGCTTGCGCCGGCCCATGCGCTCCGACCAGGCGCCGAGCAGCGGCCCGCCGAGCGCCCACGACACCAGCAGCGTCGAGGTGATGGCGGCGGCGGACTTCGGGTCGAGGCCGTGCACCTGCCTCAGCCAGGGCACGCCCCAGAGTCCGGCGAAAGTCAGCACGGCGCCCGAGTAGCCGATGGGCACCAGCGTCAGCAGCAGCAGGTTGCGGTACGACAGCACCTGCGCCAGGCCGTGCAGGACGGGCACATGCTCGGTGTGCCGGCCGCCGTGGGCATGGCTGCCGTAGCCGCGCTCGGCCGGATCGTCGCGCATCCACAGCCAGATGGCGACGCAGAGCAGGGCGGTGATGCCGGCCGAGACGCCCATCACCATGCGCCAGCCGAAGCTCTCGACCAGCAGGCGCAACGGCACGCCGGCGACCACCCCGCCCATGACGCCCATGAACAGGGCCATGCCCGAAGCCAGCGCATACTGCCGCGGCGCGAACCAGTGGCTGGCGAGCTTGAGCATGGAGACGAAGGCCACGGCGACCGAGGCGCCGACCAGCAGGCGGCCGGCGCTGGCCCAGAAGATCGTCGGCGCCGCGGCGAACAGCGCCGTGCCGATGGCGGCCACACCGGCGCCCAGCGCCAGCAGGCGGCGCGGTCCCCAGCGGTCGGCGATGATTCCGGTGGGAATCTGCATCGCCACGTAGGAGTAGAAATAGAAAGCCGACAGGTTGCCGAGCGCCGCGCCGCCGATGGCGAATTCCGCCATCAACTGGTCGGTGATGACGGCCGGTGCGACGCGCTGGTAGAAGCCGATCAAGTACAGCAAGGCGCCGAGGCCCCACATCGTCCAGGCCAGCGCCGCCGGTGGCAGGTTCATGCCGCCACCGCCCTTGCCCACCACAGGCGCAGGCGCAGTCCCCAGGACGTGGTGTAGCCGCTGCCGGAGAAGCGGATCAGACCGCGGTCATCGACGACGAACCAGGCCGGCACGCCGCGCACGCCGAGCCGCCAGGCGATCTCGCCGTGCTCGTCGACGAGCGCCGGATAGACTGTAGCGCGCTGCGCCATGAACCGGGCCACTGCGCCGGCATCGCCCGACTGCATGGCGACCGTCAGCACCGGCCAGTCGTCGGCGAGCGACTTGATCGATCCCTCCTCGATGCGGCAGACCGGACACCAGCTCGACCAGACATAGACCAGCAGCGGTCCGCCGCCGGCCTGCTTCAGGGCGCCGGCGAGGCTGGCCGCATCGCCGTTCGCCAGCCGACCGGCGAAGGCCGGCATGGCCCCCGTCGCCATCTCGCGCGCCTGCCAGAACTGCAGGCCGACGAAGAGGACGAGGAAGGCCGCCAGCTCCCAGGAGAGCAGCCGCCGCCAGCGCGAAGGTTTTGCCGCAGAAAGGGCGTCGGCCGTTACGGCGTCGTCGCTCAGCACTGCTCCCAGGGCAGGCCGTCGCAACGCCAGCCGTTGACGGAGCCGCGATGGTGGGTGTCGTCGAGTTCGCCTTCGAAGCCGTAGAGCACGTTATAGACACGGGTGAAGCCGGCCGCTTCGAGCGCATTGCCGGCATCCACCGAGCGGTTGCCGCTGCGGCAGATCAGCACCACCGGCCGGTCGTGCGTGTGGCCGGCGAGTTTCTTCACTTCGCCGACGAAGTGCGGATTGACGTCCCAATCCGGGCCGTCGTTCCAGGAAACATGCAGCGCGCCGGCCGGATGGCCGACGAAAAGGAATTCCATTTCGCTGCGGCAGTCGATGAACAGGGCCTTGGCATTGTCGTGCAGGAACTGGGCGGTTTCTTTCGGGGTCAGGTGTTCCATGGCATTTCTCCTGATGATGTTTATACATTCTAGCCCCTGTCTCCACTCCCTATTCAAAGTGTGTTGCCAGCCGGCGATGAGCCACAAATGTCAAAGGCATTCTGCGCAAACATGATAATGATATAAATGACGTTTGCCTCTGTCCCGTCAATCGCAGCAGGCGCAGCAAGATCGCCGCCCTTTCCCAGCGCGCACCCCCCCCCGTCATATCAACAACCGAAAAGTCGCGGACTTCCAGCGCCCCTTTGCCTCCGGCGTGCTGATCGACCCGTATTGCCCGTCCTTCGTCCATCGAAAGCCGGGCGGCATTCGCATGGGAGCAGCACGTGTATCGGCGTTCGTACGCAAGAGGCAATGAACCGGCGTGGCGGCAATCCGCCGGCGTCTTCCGTCACGGCATTCACGCGCTGATCGCGGTACTCGCGCTGTGCGCGCCGATTCGTCCCGCCGGCGCCCAGACGTCGGCCGATGCCGAAGAACAGCGCCGTCGAGTGCAGCGCGAAGCCGAAGAGCGTGCCGCCCGCCAGCAAGCGCCGGAAGTCCGCCTGCCGCGCCCCGCACCGGCGGAGGATGTCGACGTGCTAGACCTGCCGGCCGAAGAGCCCTGCTTCAGGATCGAACGCATCCGGCTCGAAGGCCAGCGCGTAGAGAAATTCGCCGCGCTGCAAACCTACCTGAACAACTACACCGGCCGCTGCATCGGCAAGAATGGTCTCGACCGCATCGTCAAGCGCGCCTCCGGCCGCATCATCGCCGCCGGTTACATCACCACCCGGCTGGGCATACCGGAACAGGATCTCGGCAGCGGCACGCTGCGCATCACCCTCGGACATGAGCGGAGCAGAGCGCCCCGCCCGCCTTCGCCCTCGATGCCGAAGACCGCGCGGTAACTACCGAACCGCCAGCAGCCTCAATCCCAACGCAACGAAAATCCCCCCGGCAACCCGATCCAGCCATGCGCCGATAGCCGGCCGCTGGGCGAGGCGTTCGCCGACGCTGCCGGCGAACCAGCCGATGGCGGCGAAGAGCAGGGCGCCTTGCAGGGTGAAGACGATGCCGAGTTGCGCGATCTGCCAGGCGACGTGGCCGCGTGCCGCGTCGACGAATTGCGGCAGGAAGGCGAGGAAGAACAGGATCACCTTGGGGTTGATGGCGTTGGCGACGAGGCCTTTGACGAAGAGCTTGCCGATGCTCTCATTGGCCGTATCCACTGCCTGCTGGCTACCGCTGCCGCGCGCGTTGCGGATGGCCTGGATGCCGAGCCAGACGAGGTAGAGGCCGCCGCCTATCTTGAGGGCGCCGAAGGCCCAGGGCGAGGCGGCGATCAGGGCGCTGATGCCGAGCGCGGCGAGTGCGGTGTGGTTCACGCAGCCGAGCGCGCAGCCGAGACCGAAGGCGACGCCGGACTTCCTGCCGCGCGCCATACCGAGGCTCAGCACCATCAGGTTGTCGGGGCCGGGGGCGAGCGTGATGAGGGCGGCGGCGGCGAGGAAGGCGGCGAATTGCGGCAGGGTGAGCAAGGCGTCCATGCGGCATTGTGCCTTACGGCTGGGGCTGCACGGGCAGTGCGCCGCGCACGCTGTTGATGAACCAGATGCCGGTCGCCTGTTGCAGGTCGGCGAGCGTCACCACCTGTTCGTTGATCTTGCCGCGCGCCAGCAGTTCGGCGCGCATCGCGCCGGCCAGCAGGCCGCAAGCGAGCGGCGGCGTCACGCGCCGGCCGGCGAGTTCCAGCACCACGTTGCCGCGCGTGAATTCGGTGATCTCGCCGCGCTCGTTCCACAGCAGGGTGTCGAAGGCGCCGGGCGGCGGCGCGTGGCGCTCGTAGACGGCGCGCGCGGTGGTCTTGTGGGCGAGAAATTCGTCGCCGCTGTTGACCGGCGTGGCGGCCATGACGAAGCGCGGCAGCCGCGGCGGCGGCTCCAGTGCGAAGGCCTCGGTGCGCACCGCGCCGTGCCGGGACAGCAGCAGACGCACGCGCCAGTTGCCCTGCAGGCGTTGCGCGGCCAGCACGTCGAGCGCGGCATGCACGCGCATCGGGTCGCAGGCGAAGCCGAAATGGCCGGCGCTGGTTTGCAGGCGGTCGAGGTGGCGCTCCAGCAGCCAGTAGCGGCCGTGTTCGAGACGCAGGGTCTCGATGAGTTCGAAGGCGGCGGTGGCGCGCAGCAGGAAGCGGCGCTTGATCAGCCACTCGGCATATTCGTCGGCGTCGGCCGAATCGAAGACGATGCCGCTGCCGATGCCGCATTCGGCGCGGCCGCGCGCGCCGTCGATGGCGACCGTGCGGATGCCGACGTTGAAGGTGGCGTGGCCGCCGGGGCGGATCAGGCCGATGGCGCCGCAGTAGGCGCCGCGCGGCGCATCTTCGAGCGCGGCGATGGCCGCCATGGCGGCGACCTTGGGCGCGCCGGTGACCGAGCCGCAGGGGAACAGCGCGCCGAAGACGTCGGCCAGCTTCACGTCGGGCCGCGTCGTCGCCTGCACCGTCGAGGTCATCTGCCAGGCGCTGGGCAGCGCCTCGATGTCGAACAGGCGCGGCACGCGCACCGTGCCGGTGGCGGCGACGCGCGCCAGGTCGTTGCGCAGCAGGTCGACGATCATCAGGTTCTCGGCCTGCTCCTTGGCCGAGGCGCGCAGGGCCTGCGCCGCCTCGGCATCGGCCGCGGCGTCGGCGTGGCGCGGCGCCGTGCCCTTCATCGGCCGCGTCGTCAGCGTGCCCAGCGTGCCGTCCCGTCGCCAGTCGAAGAACAGTTCGGGCGAGACCGACAGCAGTTGCCAGGCGCCGGCGTCCATGTGCGCGCAGTAGCCGCCGGGCTGCGCGGCGCGCAGGGCGGCGAACAAGGCGCGGCCGTCGCCGGCGAAATCGGCGCGCAGGCGCGTGGTGAGATTGACCTGGTAATAGTCGCCGTCGGCTATGCCGCGATGGATGGCGGCGAGACTGGCATCGATGCGCGGGCGCGGCGTCGCCATGCGCCAGGGGCCGCAGGAGAATTCGTTGCCGGTCGCTTCGTCGCCATCGGGCGCGGCATAGACGGCGCAGGCGGCCAATGGCAGGAAGTCCTGCGGCGGCAGCACTTCGAAGGCGGCATCGAAAGCCGGCGCCGCCTCGTAGGCGACGCAGCCGACCACCCAGCGGCCAGCCAGCGCGTGGCGCTCCGCCGCGGCGATGACGGCGGCGACCTCGTCGAGGCGGTGCGCGACGAGGACTTCGAGCGGGCGGGAGAAGCCCAGCCGGAGCCGGGAGCCGTCTTCCTGCGGGAAATCGATCTGCGCTTTCACGCGGCGCCGTTACGGACAGTTCGGCAGCAGGTGGCGCAGCCGGTCCCAGTCGAAGGCGGCTTCGACGGCGTCGGCGAGGCGGTCGAGGTCGGCCTCGCGGCGCGCGGCGAGATCGACGGCGGCGATGTCCTTGGCGCCGGCCCAGGCCAGCAGCGCGGCGAGCGCGGCTGGCTGGTCGAAGAGGCCGTGGCAGTAACTGCCGAGTATCTGGTTGTCGGCCGAGACGGCACCTTCGGGTCGCGGCGTGCCGCCGTCGTCGAGCAACACGGCGGGGCGGTCCAGCGCCGGGCCGCGCGTGACGCCCATGTGGATCTCGTAGCCGCTCATCGCCGCGTCGCCGAACGCCAGCCGGCCGGCGACGTTGCGCAACTGCTTTTCCGGTTCCAGCGTGGTTTCGCAATCGAGGAAGCCGAGGCCGGCCACGCTGGCGGCGCCGCCTTCGATGCCGGCCGGATCGTGCAGTTTTTGGCCCAGCATCTGGTAGCCGCCGCACAGGCCGACGAGCTTGCCGCCGTAGCGCAGGTGGCGTTGCAGATAGGGCTCCCAGCCCCCATCGTTCTGTTCGCGCAGCCAGGCGAGATCGGCGGCGACGCTCTTCGAGCCGGGCAGCACGACCAGGTCGGCCGGCGGCGGCACCTGTCCCGGCGCGATCCAGCGGAAGTCGATCTCGGGATGCAGGCGCAGCGGGTCGAGGTCGTTGTGGTTGGAGATGCGCGGGAACACCGGGGCGACCACCCTCAGCTTCGCCGCGCCCGCGCGTTCGACGTGGAGTTCGAGTGCGTCCTCGGCGTCGAGGAAGAGGCCGTGCAGATAGGGCAGCACGCCGAGCACCGGCTTGCCGGTGTGTTCCTCCAGCCAGTCGAGACCGGATTGCAAGAGGCCGATGTCGCCGCGGAAGCGGTTGATGACGAAGCCCTGCACGCGCGCCTGTTCGCTCGGGGAGAGCAGGGCCAGCGTGCCGGAGAGGTGGGCGAGCACGCCGCCGCGGTCGATGTCGCCGACGATGACGACCGGGATGTCGACGGCCTCGGCGAAGCCCATGTTGGCGATGTCGCGGTCGCGCAGATTCACTTCGGCCGGGCTGCCGGCGCCTTCGACGATCAGGCAGTCGAACTCGGCGTTGAGCCGGCCCCACGATGCCAGCACCGCCGCCATCGCCGTGGTCTTGTAGTCGTGATAGGCGCGGGCGTCGAGATCGGCGATGGCCTTGCCGTGGATGATGACCTGGGCGCGTTTGTCGGTGTTGGGCTTGAGCAGCACGGGATTGAAGTCGATGCGCGGGTTGACGCCGGCCGCCTGCGCCTGCAGGGCCTGGGCGCGGCCGATCTCGCCGCCGTCGACGGTGACGGCGGAATTGAGCGCCATGTTCTGCGACTTGAAGGGCGCGACGCGCACGCCGCGCCGATGCAGCACGCGGCACAGCGCGGCGACGAGGACCGACTTGCCGGCGTCGGACGTGCAGCCTTGAATCATGAGCGCCGGCACTTTTCGCGCCGGCCGGCCGGCGGAATGGGTGTTGTCGCCGCCCATCGTTAGAATGCTGTCTTTTCCATCGCTAGATTATCCCATGCCCACTCTGACTCTCGCCGCGGCTGCGCTAGGCGGCGCCCTGCTCGACCGGGCGCTGGGCG
>CAZWFC010000055.1:0-17182 GCA_964632965.1 uncultured Rhodocyclaceae bacterium | reverse complement strand
TCGTAGCCGCGGTGGGTGGCGAGGTCGAAGGCGACGGAGACGCCCTGCGCGCCGGCCGCCAGCGCCTTGCGGTAGAAGGCGTTCGACGCCTCGGCGGTGGAGAAGCCGGCGTACTGGCGGATGGTCCAGGGCCGCACGGCGTACATCGTCGGCTGCGGACCGCGCAGGAAGGGCTCGAAGCCCGGCAGCGTGTCGGCGTAGGGCAGGCCTTCGATGTCGGCCTTGGTATAGAGCGGCTTGACGGCCAGGCCGTCCGGCGTGTTCCAGGTCAGCTTGCCGACATCGCCCGCCGGGGCCGACTTGGCGGCGGCCTTGGTCCAGGCGTCGAGTGCGGGGGTGGTTACATCTGGGTACTTGCTCATGGTCGCTTCTCCTGCACAGCCGACTCCGCACTGCCGATCAGGCGGATGGGAAGAATAGCCCTTGACAGGCCGATGCGGTCATAATACCTTATCCATAATTATGAATGCAAGAGACGTCCACCCGCCTGCCCAGCGCATCGCCCGTAGCGCCCTTTACGAGGAAGTGGCCGAGCGCCTGCGCACGCGCATCTACGCCCATGAACTGGCGCCCGGCACCTGGGTCGACGAACAGACGCTGGCCGACGAGTTCGGCATCTCGCGCACGCCGATGCGCGAAGCGCTCAAGGTGCTCGCCGCCGAAGGCCTGGTGCGGCTGGAGCCGCGCCGCGGCTGCTACGTCGCCGAACTCTCGGAGCAGGACCTCGATGAAATCTTCCCGGTGATGGCGCTGCTCGAAGGCCGCGTCGCCTTCGAGGCCGCCGGACGGCTGACCGACGCCGACATGGCGCGGCTGGCCGATTTGCACGCGGAACTCGAAGAACACGCCGCCGCCAACGATGCCGACCATTTCTTCGAAGCCAACCAGGCCTTCCACAGCGCCCTGCAGGAAATCGCCGGCAACCGCTGGCTCAAGCAGATGATCGACGACACGCGCAAGGTCATCAAGCTCACACGCCGCGACTCGCTGCGGCTCGAAGGCCGCCTCAAGCAATCGCTGGCCGAGCACCGCGCCATCCTCAAGGCGCTCCAGGCTCGCAACCCCGACGCGGCAGGCCGTGCCATGCACGACCATCTGCTGTCGGGACGCGCCGCCGTCGCCAAACTCCTGACAAAAAGCTGACTGCAATTCCGCTCAGCACAGCATAAACAACCCTAATGCAGCAAGGGGTTCCGCGCTGACACAATTTCCCCCTTCACAAAAAAGGAGGAGTTCCGCCATGACGGAAAAAAACAGCTGGCAGCTACAGCCGGGCGTTCAGATCGCCCCTGAGACTGCCGCCGAAATCGCCAAGATCGCCTGCGCCCTGAAATCCCTGTCGGCCTATTCGAGCTTCGTCATCGAGCGCGAGGACTGCCCCGAGGACTTGCAGCAACTCGTCGACGACGGCGTCAAAGCCATCGGCAAAATCTTTGTCTGGTAAGGAGGAGAACACTATGACCCACGTCGTCGTACTCGGCGCCGGTGTCGGCGGTCTCACCGCCGCCTACGATATGAAAGAACAGCTGCGGCCGGGCGACAAGCTCACCGTGGTCACGGAAAACCCCTATTTCCAATTCACGCCCTCGAACCCCTGGGTCGCCGTCGGCTGGCGCACGCGTGACGACATCACCATGGAGCTGGCGCCCTATCTCGAAAAGAAGGGCATCAACCTGATCGTCAATGCCGCCCGGCGCCTGCATGCCGACAAGAACCAGATCGAACTGGCCGACGGCCAGATCGTCGAATACGATTACCTGATCATCGCCACCGGTCCCAAGCTCGCCTTCGAGGAAGTGCCGGGCTCCGGCCCCAACGGCGGCCATACCCATTCGGTATGCACGGTCAATCACGCCGTCGAGACCGCCAAGACCTGGGCCGAGTTCGTCAACGATCCTGGCCACATCGTCGTCGGCGCCATGGCCGGGGCTTCCTGCTACGGGCCGGCCTACGAGTTCGCGCTGATCATGGACACCGACCTGCGCAAGCGCAAGATCCGCAGCAAGGTGCCGATGACCTTCGTCACCGCCGAACCCTACATCGGCCACCTCGGCCTCGGCGGCGTCGGCGATTCCAAGGGCATGCTCGAATCGGTGCTGCGCGAGAAGCACATCAAGTGGATCTGCAACGCCAAGGTCACCAAGGTCGAGGCCGGCAAGATGTTCGTCGCCGAGCACAACGACGACGGCACGGTGAAGAAGGAACACGAACTGGCTTTCAAGATGTCGATGATGCTGCCCTCGTTCAAGGGCATCGACGCCGTCTTCGGCATCGAGGGCCTGACCAATCCGCGCGGCTTCATCCTCATCGACCAGTTCCAGCGCAACCCGAAGTTCCAGAACATCTACTCGGTCGGCGTCTGCGTCGCCATCCCGCCCGTCGAGGCCACCCCGGTACCCACCGGCGCACCGAAGACCGGCTACATGATCGAGACCATGGTCACCGCCGCCGTGCATAACATCCGCCGCGCCATCGACGGCAAGGAGCCCGAGCAGAAGGCGACCTGGAACGCCGTGTGCCTCGCCGACTTCGGCGACACCGGCGCCGCTTTCGTCGCGCTGCCGCAGATCCCGCCGCGCAACGTGAACTGGTTCAAGAAGGGCAAGTGGGTGCACCTCGCCAAGGTCGGCTTCGAGAAGTACTTCATGCGCAAGATGAAGAAGGGCGAGACCGAACCGGTGTTCGAGAAGTACGTGCTGAAGATGCTGGGCATCGAACGGCTCAAGTAGGCGCTGCCTCTATAATCGGGGCATGAACAACCCCGACGTCCTGTTCGAACGCGACGGCGACGATCCCCGGATCGCCGCCGTCACGCTTTCCAATCCCGACAAGCTCAACGCCGTCACCGCGGCGATGTGGCAGCGGCTGAGCGTCGTCTTCGGCGACATCGCAGCCGCCACCGATCTGCGCTGCGTTATCGTGCGCGGCGCGGGCAAGGCTTTCGCCGCCGGCGGCGATCTGGAGGAATTCCGCACCGCCCGCGACACGCTCGATCGCGCGCTCGCCTACCATGAAGCGGTCGGCGCCGCGCTGGCCGCCATCGAGAATTGCCCGATCCCGACCGTGGCGCAGATCGCCGGCCCCTGCGTCGGCGGCGGGCTGGAAATCGCCGCGGCCTGCGACATCCGCATCGCCGGCGAATCGTCGCGCTTCGGCGCGCCGATCAACAAGGTCGGCTTCTCCATGTATCCGGGCGAAATGATCGGCCTGCTCAAGCTCGCGGGGCCGGCGGTGGTCAAGGAAATCCTGCTCGAAGGCCGCCTGCTGACGGCGCACGAGGCCTGCGCCAAGGGCCTCGTCGCGCGCGTCGTCGCCGACACCGACGTGGAACGCGAGACCCTGGCCTCGGTCAGAAGCATAGTCGCCGGAGCGCCGCTGGTGGCGCGCTGGCACAAGCAGTGGATCGCCCGCCTGCTCGCCGGCAGCCCGCTGACGGATGCGGAGAAGCGCGCCTCCTTCGCCTTCCTCGCCACCGACGATTACCGCGAAGGCCTGGCGGCCTTCCTCGAAAAACGAACGCCCCGCTTCGCAGGGCGCTGACCGCAGTCCGACAGAGGAGAAAGCGATGAAAACGATACTTCCGGTTCTTGCCGCGCTGACCTTCCTCGCCCTGCCCGGCGCCCACGCCGATCCGGCTCCCGCCGCCACGGCGCAGAAAAACCGCCTCGTGCTCCAGGTCAGCGACGACGACGCGAAGAAATGGAACACGGTGCTGAACAACGTGCACAACGTGCAAGTCGATCTCGGCAAGACCAACGTCGAGATCGAGGTCGTCGCCTATGGCCCCGGCATCGGCCTGCTGAAGGCCGATTCGCTGGTCGCCAACCGCGTCGAGGAAGCCATGGCCGAGGGCGTCCGCTTCGTCGCCTGCGGCAATACGATGACGGCGCAGAAACTGACGAAGGACGACATGATCGACAGGATCGACTACGCCAAGGCCGGCATCGTGCGCCTGATGCAGCGCCAGCAACAAGGATGGACCTATATAAGACCATGATCGACTGGAACCTCATCGACACCGTCCTGCTCGACATGGACGGCACGCTGCTCGACCTCAACTTCGACAACCATTTCTGGCAGGTGCATGTGCCGCAGCGCTACGCGGCGGCGCGCGGCCTGACGCCGGATGCCGGGCGCGAGGAACTGATGGCCCGCTACCATGCCCGCGCCGGCACGCTGGAATGGTATTCGGTCGACTTCTGGGAGACCGAACTCGAACTCGACATCATGAAGCTGAAGGAGGAAGTGGCGCACCTGATCGCCGTGCATCCGCACGTCGCCGACTTCCTCGCCGCCGCGCGCGGCGCCGGCAAACGCGTCGCGCTGGTCACCAACGCCCATCACAAGAGCCTGACGCTGAAGATGGCGCGCACCGGCCTGCGGGACAAGTTCGATTTCATCATCACCTCGCACGAACTCGGCCTCGAAAAGGAGGACACCGGCTTCTGGCGGCGCCTGCAGGCGCACTTCCCCTTCGACCCGGAATGCAGCGTGCTGGTGGACGACAGCCTGCCGGTACTCGACTCGGCGCGTGCCTACGGCATCCGCCATCTCGTCGCCATCCGCCAGCCCGATACGCAAAAGCCGCCGAAGGACACCGGCGACTACCCGGCCATCGCCAGCTTCGCCGAACTGATGCCGTGAACGCCGCCCGCCGAACCGCGCCCCGCAGGAAGTCCCCTTGGGGGACCTCAAGGGCGGCGCAGCCTACGACCCGGAGCCGCGCAGCGGCGAACTATCGTCACCCCTGCCCCAAGGGCGGGGGCCGGGGGGTGGGGGGCCAATGAATACCGCCGTCATCGCCTTGCAGGAACCGCTGCTGCGCGGCGACAGGCGGCCGCGCGTCGCCCTGGTCGGCCTGCCGCGCGGCGGCAAGAGCACGATCTTCCAGGCCGCCGCGAGCACGGCGGTGCAGCACGAACGCCTGGCCGGCGCCGGCCCGGCCTACGAGGAATGTCTGGTCGAGGTCGGCCTCGACCAGATTTCGCTGGTCGACCTGCCGTCGATCGAATCCTTCCACCATTTGCAGGAACCGGACCGCGTCGTCCTCAAATACCTGCTCTGGGGCGACCGCTGGCCGGCCATCGCGCGCCACGAATCGCAGCAGCCGGCCGTGGCCTTCGCGGCCCCCGACGTGCTGATCCAGGTCGTCGATGCCACCTCGCTCGAACGCGACCTCGAACTCTCCCTCGAACTTGCGCTGCTCGGCCGGCCGCTGGTGATCGCCTTGAACCGCATGGACGAGGCGCGTGCCAAGGGGCTTTACATCAACGTGCGCGCCCTGGCCGAACAACTCGGCGTGCCGGTGCTGCCGACGGTGGCGCACATGGGCAAGGGCATCACCGAACTGTTCGCCGCCGCCGTGCATGCCGCACGCGAAGAGGTCTGCCCGCTGCCGCAGCCGCCCAGCGGCCACATCGTCCGCAGCCTCGACGCCCTCAACACCCTGCTCGCCAGGCCGGAGATCGAGGCTGCCTTCCAGGTGCCGCGCCCGCTGCTGCTGATGCAGCTGGCCGAGAACGACGACTACTTCCTCGAAGAACTCGGCGAACATTTCCCGCTCCATCTGCCGGAGGTGAAGGCGGCGCGCGCCGCAGCCGAGGCGCTGCTGCCGCGCCCGCTGTCGGAAGAGTTGCACGCCGACCGGCACCATCGCTCGGCCCTGCTCTACGAGGCGGTCTCGCGCCTGGGCGGCAGCGACGAGGCGAACCGCTGGCAGCGCTGGCTCGACGAAATCTTCCTCCATCCGCGCTGGGGCCTGATCGGCAGCATGACGGTGTTCGCCCTGGTGCTGTTCATGGTCTTCGAGGTCAGCGCCACGCTCGACGGCCTCACGTCGGCGCGTCTCGCGGCCTGGGCGCAGGAGTGGCAGCCGGAGTCCACCGCCGGCGTGGTCGGCCACGCCGTCGTCGATGCGCTGATCGGGCTGGTCGGCATCGTCGTGCCCTACATGATCCCGCTGGTGATCCTGCTCGTGGCCCTCGAAGAGTCCGGCATCATGCACCGCGTCGCCTTCGTCGTGGACCGCGGCTTCCACCATATCGGCCTGCACGGCGGCGTCGCCGTGTCCTTCCTCATCGGCCTGGGCTGCAACGTGCCAGCCATCTCGGCGGCGGCGGCCGCCGCCACGGGGCGCGACCGCGTCGTGGCCTCGCTGCTGATCACCTTCGTGCCCTGCTCGGCGCGCTCGGCCATCATCCTCGCGCTGGGCGGCAAGTATCTCGGCGGCTTCGGCGTCTTCGCCATCTTCATGCTGACGCTGGCGGTGATCGCCGTGCTCGGCCACCTGCTGACGCGGCGCTACACGCAGGGCGGACCGGGCCTGATCCAGGAGATTCCCGCCTACGCCATGCCGCAATGGCGCGCCGTGCTGCACAGTACCCGGGAGCGCACCAGCGACATCCTGACCATCGTCACGCCGCTCCTGATCGCCGGCAGCGTGGTGCTGGCGCTGCTCAACCACGTCGGCGCCGACGACCTCATCAACACCCTGCTGACGCCGGTGACCTCCTGGTGGCTGGGCCTGCCGGTGGTCCTCGGCGTGCCTATCCTGTTCGGCGTGCTGCGCAAGGAACTCTCGCTGCTGATGATCTACCAGGCGTTGGGAACGACCGAGATCGGGCCGCTGATGAACTGGGTGCAGATCGTCACCTTCCTGCTGTTCCTGACCTTCTACGTGCCCTGCGTGTCCACCTTCGCCGTGATGCTGAAAACCATAGGCCGGCGCGAGGCGCTGTTCTCGCTGGCGCTGTCGGTCGCCGTGGCGCTGGCCATCAGCGGCGTACTGCGCCTGCCGCTGGCCCTGATCGAGGCCCTCGTCTGATGATGCGTCGCGGCTGGTTTGCGGTCCTGCTGTGGCGGGTCGCCGCCGCTTGCGCCGACCCCCCCGTGCCGCACCTGGGCGACGCCGGGCAGGACGCTTACCGCGACTACCTCGCCGCGCGCGAGCACCGCGCCTTCGCCATCGCCCCCGGCGGCGCCTGGGGCTGGAAGGCGGACGCCGGCGCGCGCGACGAGGCCGAGGAGGCCGCGCTGGCCGCCTGCCAGGCCAACACGCGGCAGAAATGCGTGCTCTACGGCGCAGACGGCAAGACGATCTTCGACGCGAAGACTTGGCCACAACTGTGGGGACCGTATGCCGGCGCCGCGGCGGCAGCCAAGGCGGCTGTCGGCCGCCGGATCGGCGAGCGCTTTCCCGACCTGGCCTTCGCCGCGGCCGACGGCCGGCGGCTCAGCGTAGCCGGCCTCGCCGGCCGCGTCGCCGTGCTGCATTTCTGGGGCTCGTGGTGCGGACCCTGCCGGCGCGAGATGCCCGAACTGCAAAAACTGCACGACAGCCTGAAGGGCCGCCCGGACATCGCCTTCACCCTGTTGCAGGTACGCGAGAAATTCGCCGTGGCGAAACTGTGGGCCGACGCGCAAGGCATCCGCCTGCCGCTGCACGACTCCGGCGCCATCGGCGACACCGATGCCAGGCTGCGCCTGGCCGACGGCACGACGCTGGGCGACCGCGCCATTGCCGCCAGCTTCCCGACCACCTATGTCATCGACAAGCGCGGCATCGTCGTCTTCGCGCATGTCGGCCCGGTGCACGACTGGGGCCAGTACCGCGACTTCCTGCTCGACGCCGCGAAGCGTTCGGGGCGCTGAGCAGGACGCTCCTGCCGGCGGCTAGAACCGGATCGAGAGATTGGCCGTCCAGCTCTGCTTCTTCTGGTACTGGCGACTGAACTCTTCGGAGTAGGCGATGCCGCCCACCATGCCGTTCTTGCCGAAAATGTTCACCCCGACGTCCAGGTTGTAGGCGTAGTTGTCGGCATTCTTGGCTTTGACGTTGATGTCGCTGATCTGGGTCAGTCCGACGTAGGGCATCATGCTCGCCATCGAATAGCCGACCTGGGCGCCCAGCCTGATCTGCTCGGCGCGATTGGTGAAGCCGGTAAAATCGCCCGAAGAGGAGAATTTCTCGGCGGCGTTCATGTAGCTGATCCTGCCGTTCACCTGGAGCTGATCGATCCAGCGCGTGTAGGTCGCGTTGGCGCCCAGGAACGAGCGATCGAATTTGAGGCTGCTGATCGGCGTGCCGCGTTCAGCGGTATCCATCTTGCCCGAGCCCAGGCCGATCGCTGCGTCGACGCTCCAGTTTTGGTCCAGTTGATAGCCGACATAGGGGGCCAGGGTTATCCCGTCAATGTCGATTTTGGCGTTGTTCAGGTACTTGGCATCGACCTTGGTGTAGTCCTTGGCAAGGCTGATGCCGACCGTCAGGCGATCCGACATCTGGTAATCGAAGCCGCCGACGAAGTTGTCGACCCCGGTCTTGGCCTGCGTTCCGGGATTGGTGTTCTTCAGGTCGGTGCCGTCGTAGCTGAACCAGACGCTCGACTTGGAAGGAACGCCGCCGGCGGCCAGTCCGGTGGCTGCCTTTTCGCCACCGAAGGCCACGCGGTTGATTCCGGCATTGCCGCGGGACTGCCCCCGCGAACCGATGGCCTTCGAAATGGTCTGCATTTGGGCAAACGACGTGGCGCGGATGACCGGCGTACCGATGACGGCAGCCGAACCGGCTGTCCCGGCGCCGGCGATGGCGTAAATGCCTTTGCTCAGATAATCGAAGCAGGGACGCTTCTGGGCCTCGGTGACCCCGGAAAAGTCGAAGCTCTCGGTCGCAGCGTTGTAGCTTGCGCCGGCGTTGCTGCACGGGCCGTAATTGTTCAGCGTATCGTTCGTGAAGGAAATGATCCTTTGCTGGATGTCCGCCGACAAACCCTTGACGTAACCCGCCGTGAATCCCTGCCCGAAATTGCCGTCCACCAAGAGGGCGGTGTCCGCCAGACCGGCGACGTAGGCGGACTGATAGGCATACGTCAAATAGGTCGTATAGGCGTGCGCCGACGACATGCACCCAAGAACCGCGCCTGCGACAAGTGGCAGCCTTTTGATCATTTCTTCGCCTCCCCGGAAACTGCTGACCTCGGTCGGCTTTCATATGCAGAAAGCCCTGATCGTTTCATGGTTCCACAAATGCATTAGCGGATCAACATATACATCCTGGCGGTCCGGCAACGCCAGCGCCGGTGTCTTGCCGGCGCAACAGCGGAATTCCCGGGTTTCACTTCCGCAACGAGGGTTCCCCGTGGCTGCCGGTGCCGATTGATGCTAACGTATGACCTTATGCTTATGCCGAAAGCACTGGACATGAACATCAACACATCGATTCGGGACAGCACCGCAGTGATCCGCCTGGAGGGACGGTTCGACTTCGCCGGGCATCGCGATTTCCGCGAAGCCTTCAAGGCGGCGGTGCAAAGCGAGGCCGCCCGGGAAATTCAGATCGATCTGCGCAACGTCGTGTACATCGACAGTTCCGCGCTCGGCATGCTGCTGCTGTCGCTGGAGAATGCCAAGGCGGCAGGCAAGACGATTTCGCTCACCGGGGCCACGGGTCCGGTCAAGCAGGTTCTCGACATCGCCAACTTCCACAAGCTGTTCACCATCAAGTAAGCGGTAAGCTCGCCAAAAAAAACGGCACGACTTGCGTCGTGCCGAGCCTCGGAGGGGTTGAGGGAATCATTTCGCGGCCGAGGTTTCCTCCTCGTCGCCCACTTCCTCCCAGCCGGTGATCATGGCCTTGATGTGGGCGGTGGGCGTATGGCCGGCGGTGGTCAGGTAGACGTGGGCGATGAGGAAGACCAGCATCATGAAGGCGGCGGCGACATGGAAGAACGCCACCCACTCCAGCGACAGGTACTTGTCCCAACCCCACGCGCGCCACGAACCGTAGAAGATGTAGGACCAGCCCGAGAGCCAGATCAGCGGCCCGATGAACAGCATCACGCCGAGGTAGGCGAGGCGCTGCAGCGGGTTGTGCTTCTTCAGGGTGGTAGCGCGGAAGGGATGCGGCGCGTTGGTGAAGATGCCCAGCGCGTAGTACTTGATCATCGCGTCGACCTTCTTCAGCGTCGGAACGTACTGCTTCCATTCGCCGGTGGTCAGGTGCCAGAAGATGGCGAACACCCAGAGGCCCACCAGCGTCCAGGCCGCGAACGTGTGGTACATCACCGCGGTCTTGAAGCCGAAGTTGGCGTAGCTGCCGTGGATCTCGAAGCCGGTCAGCAGCATGAAGATGATCAGCGAGGCCTGCGACCAGTGCCAGAAGCGTTCGAAGCGTTTGAAGACGTAGATCTTGGTTGCGGACATGTTGTTAGCCTGCCTTTCTGGCGAGATAGACGCGCAAGCCGCCGTGGAAGAGAACGCCGCCCAGCGTACCGAGCGCGGCGAGCCAGCCGATCAGGTCGAGCCATTCCTTGCCGTCGCGGCCGGGCATGTAGATACCCTGCACCTTCTGCAGGCGTCCGCTCTTGCTGTGGCACTGCGTGCAGGTCAGCGCATCGGCCTTCGGCGCCACCATGTGGGTGATCGGCCAGGTCATTTCCGTTTTGACGAAGTCGAACTTGCCGCCGAACGGACGACCGGCCGCCGCGGCGCCGGCCTTGAGAGCCTCTTCCCACTTGTAGTTCTGCCAGAAGGCGGTGTCGTCCTTCTCGCCGTAGCCGACCGCGGTGTGCGGCACCAGCAGCGACTTGGTTTCCAGGTCGTAGGGCTGCTTGCCGCGGAACACCTTCACCGGCCAGATGCGCGAGACGCCGTCGTCGGCAGAGCCGTAGAAGTGGTTGATCTCGGTCACGCCCTGGGTATTCACCGGGTCGCCGAGCAGGGTGTACTTCACCTTGCCGTTGATCCAGATGTACTCGGGCACGACGTCCGACTCGTAGGTGAAGTCGCCCTTCTTGCTGTCGTAGCGGTCGTGGTGGCCGGAGCTGTCCTTGATGTTCAGCGGCTTGCCCTCGGGCGAGAGCTTGCCGGCCGTCGACCAGTCCCAGCTCATCTTGGTGGCGATGTTGCCGCGCGCGTATTGCGGCACGTGGCAGGTCTGGCAGGCGATCTTGTCGGTATGCTCGTTGAGCTTCGCCGCCATGGCCACTTCCTTGTGCGGCGCCTGGCCGTGGCAGGACTGGCAGGTGGCCGGGTTGGCGGCGTCCTTCGTGCCGCGCATGTGGGCCGGTTCGGCGTCCTTGCCGGTCGGCGTGTAGCGGCTGCCGGGAATGTTGTGGCCGCTGGTGGCGTGGCAGGTGGCGCAGGTGAAGTTCAGGCCCTTGGCGTCCATATGCACGTCGAGGTACTTCGGCGGATTCTTCATCGACGAATCGAGGTCGCCATGCTTGACCGCGTCGCCGCCGCCGCCCATGAAGTGGCAGGCGCCGCAGGTGGCACGGCTGGTCGGGCCGACGCTCTGCGCGATCTTCGGCAGGTCGGCCGGCTTCGCCATCTTGCCGGACTTCGGCGGGAACTCCATTTCCTTGTAGGCCGGATGGCCGGCCAGGCCGGGCAGCTTCTTGTAGGTGCCGGTGCGGTCGTGGCAGGCCAGGCAGTCGACATTGGTTTCGGATTTGAAGTCGAAACTGTCGTCGCGCCAGCCGTAGCCGATGTGGCAGGCCGAGCAGAAGGCCATGTTGGACGGCACCGCCGTGCAGAAATTGTTGATGACGTTCTTTTTGCCGAGGCGCTGGCCGTTTTCGGGATTGAGGAACTCCCAGGTCCAGTGCTTGGTCTTGTGAATCTGCTTGGCGGCCTCGGTATGGCAACTCAGGCAGGCCCTGGTCACTTCGGGACCCGACTTGAAGTTCTGCTGAAGTTCCTTGAACTTCGCATGGTCGGCGGTGGAATCGCCGGCCGGCTTGAGCGCCGGTTGGGCCGCGGGGGCAGCCGCCATCGGCGGCGCCGCCGCGGGCATCGATGAAGCGGTCGCCGCTTGGGCCAGAGCCCACAGCGCCGCAGTCAGTATCGCTTTGCGCATGATCGTTTACCTCCCGTTCAGCAGCCGCTGCCGCCGCCCGCACCCGCGCCGCCGCCTTCGCCGGCGGGCTTCGGCACGATCATCTGCGGTGCCGGCTTGTTCGGGTCCATGACGAGGAACTTCTTCTGGTCTTCGGCCACCTTGCTCATGATGTCGCCGACCAAGGGGCCGAACATCTTGCCCATCAGACCGGCGTTCATGGTGCCGATATAGACCTTGCCGTCGTTCTTCTTGTAGACCGTGACCTTGCAGGGCATCAGGATCGACAGGAAGCGCACCGAATCCTCCTTCAGGATCGGGCCGGAATACTTGGTGCTGCACGCCTCGATCATCATCACCGGCAACACGTTGCCGCCGTCGCTCTGCACCGCCTTGGCCGGATTGCGCAGGCCCGACAGCGCCCAGCCGTTGCCGGTGTCCTGGATGTTGTGCTGGACGCGGGCGACGGTCTCTTCCATGCCGAAGGGACTGACGTGCTCGTTGAACATCAGGCTACCGGCCATATTCCAAGCCAGGACCCCAGTGAAGACGACCCCTGCCGCGGCCCCACCGATAAATTTCAACATGGCGATCTCCTTTGTCAGACCTATTTGAATAAGTTAATTCTCTAATATTCCATGCGGGAGATATTGACCAGCGTCAAATTCTGTCGGGTTTATTTGCAGTCGCATGCGGGGAAATTGCTGCGGCGCGCATAGACAGGGGCCGACCGGAAGCGCAGTCTTGTATACAAAATACGCAGGTCCAGTTGATTTCCCCTGCCCATTCATGGAGTAAGGCCATAAAGACAACAGCAGAATATCCGCAGAGTGCCGCCCCCAGGCGCCGCGCGGCCACCGCGATCAACAATTCGTCGCTGTGTCAGCAGACGACCGACGAATTGCGGCGGCGCATCGCCGATCGCCGGATGATTCCCGGACAACGCCTGGACGAAGTCGCCCTCGCCGGCGAGTTAGGCATTTCACGCACGCCCCTGCGTGAAGCGCTGAAGATCCTGTCGGCGGAAGGCCTGCTCGACATCAAGCCGCGGCGCGGCTGCTACGTTGCCGAAATGGCGCAGAACGACCTGGAGGAAATCTTCCCGATCATGGCGCTGCTCGAAGGCGAGGTGGCGCGCGAAGCCGCTCTGAAGGCCGCCCCGGCCGACCTCAGGCGCCTCGACCAGATGCATGCCGCGCTCGAAAAACATGCCGCCGCCGGCGACGTCGATCGCTACTACGAAGCCAATTACGTGTTCCACGACGCCCTGCAGCACATCGCCGGCAATCGCTGGCTGCAGCACGTCATCGGCGACCTGCGCAAGCTGCTGCGCCTGTCGCGCCACCGCTCGCTGAAGCTCGAAGGGCGCCTGGCGGATTCGCTCGGCGAACACCGCGCGCTGATGGCCGCGCTGCACGCGCGCGACGCCGACGGCGCCGAGCGCGTCATGAAGCACCACCTGCTGGAGCAGCTGACCGCCCTCCGGCAGATCGCAACGGCACAGGGAGAAGCCTGATGGACAGTCTGGTCAAACGCGGCATCAACCGGGTCAAGGCCATGGTCGCCCGCAGCCCGACCCTCGGACCGCGCGAACTGGCGCGCATCCGCGAACAACTGACCGACTGCGCACAAGGCGTCGGCGGCGAGGTATCGGCGCGCAACCGCGCCGCGCGCCTCGGCGAAACCTATCTGAGCCTGCCGGATGCCGGCCGCCATGAATTCCTGCGCCTGATCGCGCGCGAATTCGGCCCCGACCCGAAGAACGTCGCGACGGCCCACGCCGCCTGGCAGGCGGCCATCGGCAAACCGGAGCAATGGGACGCCGAGGCCGACCTGCGCAGCGCCATGCGCTCGGCGCGCATGCGCATCATCACCCAGTTCAACGCCCTGCCGCAGGGCGTCAAGTTCCTCGTCGACCTGCGCACCGACCTGTTGCGCTACCTGGAACACGACGCCGAACTCGCCACCCTCGACCGCGAACTGGAAGCGCGGCTGACGGCGTGGTTCGACGTCGGCTTCCTCGAACTCCAGCGCATCACCTGGAACTCGCCGGCGATGCTGCTGGAAAAGCTGATCCAGTACGAGGCCGTGCACGAGATCCGCTCCTGGAGCGACCTCAAGAACCGCCTCGATTCCGACCGCCGCTGCTACGCCTTCTTCCATCCGCGCATGCCGATGGAGCCGCTGATCTTCGTCGAAGTGGCGCTCACCGACCACCTCGCCGACAACGTGCAGGCGCTGCTCGACGAGCAGGCGCCGGTGTTCGACGCCGGCCAGGCCGACACGGCGATCTTCTATTCGATCTCGAACACCCAGCCCGGCCTGCGCGGCGTCTCGTTCGGCAACTTCCTGCTAAAGCGCGTCATCGACGACCTGAAGCGCGACTTCCCCAAGCTCAAGACCTTCGCCACGCTCTCGCCAATGCCGCAGCTCGGCGCCTGGATCAAGCGCAATCCCGAGGCGCTGGCCGGCATCGGCGCCGACGCCGCGGCGCTGGCCGGCGGCGAGTGGGCCAAGCGCCGCGACGACGCCCGCCACCTGCGGGAACCGCTCATCAAGCTGGCCGCCCGCTACCTGACCCAGGCCAAGAGCGGCAAGCTGCCCTACGACCCGGTCACCCGCTTCCATCCCGGCAACGGCGCGCACATCGAACCCATCAACCCACTTGCCGACGCCTCGCCGAAAGGCTTCAGGCAGTCCTTCGGCCTGATGGTGAACTATCTCTACGACCCCGAGCACATCGAAGACAACGTCGAGGCTTTCGCCCGCGACGGACAGATCGCCATGTCGGCCACCGTGCGCCGGCAGGCGAGGACCTGAAGCAAAACCAAAAAAGAGGAGACAACATGATCACACGCCGCCGCATTCTGGCCGGTTCGCTGGCCGCCGTTCCCCTGATGCTGCTCGGACGCCATAGCCTGGCCGCCGAGCCGCTGAAGATTTCCCACCAGTTCCCCGGCGGCACCATCGACGCTGGCGATTTCCGCGACCGCCTGTGCCGTAAGTTCGCGCAGGACGTCGAAGCGCGCACCAACGGCGCACTCAAGTTCCAGATCTATCCGGGCTCGTCGCTGATGAAGACCAACGCCCAGTTCTCCGCGCTGCGCAAGGGCGCGCTCGACCTCTCGCTGTATCCCATCCCCTATGCCGGCGGCGAAGTGCCCGAACTCAACCTCGGCCTGATGCCGGGACTGGTCACTTCCTACGAACAGGCCGCCACGTGGAAGAACGCCGAGATCGGCAAAGCCATCACCGAACTGCTGCTGGAGAAGGGCGTCGTCATCGTCAGCTGGATCTGGCAGGCCGGCGGCGTCGCCAGCCGCAGCGCGCCGCTGGTCAACCCGGAAGACGCCAAGGGCATGAAGGTACGCGGCGGCAGCAAGGAAATGGACATGATCCTCAAGGCTGCCGGCGCCTCGGTGCTCTCGCTGCCGTCGAACGAAATCTACGCCGCGATGCAGACCGGCGCCGCCGACGCCGCCATGACCTCGTCGACCAGCCTGATTTCCTTCCGCCTCGAAGAAGTCTCGAAGCACCTCACCACCGGGCGCGGCAAGGCCTACTGGTTCATGCTCGAACCGCTGCTGATGGCGAAGAGCGCCTTCGACAGGCTGCCCAAGGACCAGCAGCAGGCGATCATGCAAGTCGGCGCCGAGATGGAGAAATTCGGCACCGAGCAGGCGAAGATCGACGACAAGCAGGTCGCCGACATCTACGCCAAGGCCGGCGCCAAGGTGTACGACCTCGACGACAAGGCGGTGAAGAAGTGGCAGGCGCTGGCGCGCGACACGGCCTGGAAGGACTACGCCGCCAAGTCGCCCAACTGCGCGCGCTTCCTGCAACTCGCTGAAAAAACGCTCTGAGGACGCCATGAGCCACGGCTACGACCCGCGTCTGCCCGCCGCCAACGGACCGGCGCCGGGCGCGCTCGACCGGGCCATGGCCCTGGTCAACCGCGCCCTGCTGGTGCCCTGCATGCTGGCGCTGCTGGCGGCGGCGGGCATACTCACCTACAGCGTGGCGGCGCGCTATTTCTTCAAGATCGCCACCGACTGGCAGGACGAGGCCGCCGTATTCCTGCTCGTCGGCGCCACCTTCCTGTCCGGCGCCTACCTGCAATCGCAGCGCGGCCACATCGGCATCGAGGCGCTGGCGGGCGTCCTGCCCGCGCGCGTCAACCTCTGGCGCCTGCTGCTGGTGGATATCGCCAGCAGCGCCTTCTGCCTGTTCTTCGCCTGGAAATCCTGGACGCTCTTTCACGAGGCCTGGGCCGAGGGCCAGACCACGTCCAGCTCCTGGGGGCCGCCGCTGTGGATACCCTACGGCGTGATGGCGGCGGGCATGACGCTGGTCGGAATTCAATTGCTGCTGCACGTGATGGCGCGCATCCGCGCCGTGAGGACTGCGCCATGACCGTACTGACCATCGGCCTGCTCTACGGCGCGGCGACGCTGCTGGTGATGCTGTCCGGCATGTCCATCGCCTTCGCGCTCGGCGGCGTGGCGCTGGTCTTCATGTATTTCTTCATGCCGGCCGCCAGCCTCGACACCGTGACGCAGAACGTCTACGAGGAAATGGCCAGCATCACGCTGCTGTCGATTCCTTTGTTCATCCTCAAGGGCGCGGCCATCGGCAAGTCCGCCGCCGGCCGCGACCTCTACCTGGCGCTGCACGCCTGGATGCACCGCATCCCCGGCGGACTGGGCATCGCCAACGTCTTCGCCTGCGGCCTGTTCGCGGCGATGGCCGGCTCCAGCCCGGCGACTTGCTCGGCGATCGGCAGCGCCGGCATTCCCGAGATGCGTTCGCGCGGCTATTCGGGCGGCTTCGCCGCCGGCATCATCGCCGCCGGCGGCACGCTCGGCATCCTGTTGCCGCCGTCGATCACCATGATTCTCTACGCGGTGGCCGCCGAGCAGTCGCTCGGCAGGTTGTTCCTCGCCGGCATCGGCCCCGGCGTGCTGCTGGTGGCGCTGTTCTCCATCTACGCCAGCTGGCGCTACCGCATCGAATACCGCGCCGCCGAAGCGACGCTGGCCGCCGGCGGCGCCCAGTCCGCCTACCTCGGCCAGCATGTCTACACGCTGCGCGAGAAGGTCGAGATGCTGCCGCGCGTGCTGCCCTTCATCATCCTGCTGATCGGCGTCATGGTCGCGCTCTACGGCGGCTACGCCACGCCGTCGGAAACCGCGGGGCTGGGCGCGATACTGGCGCTGGTGCTCATCGCCACGGTCTACGGCCTGTGGCGGCCGGCGCAACTGGCGCCGATCCTGACCTCGACGCTGCGCGAGTCGACCATGCTGATGTTCATCATCGGCATGTCGCTGCTCTACTCCTACGTCATGA
>CAZWFC010000054.1:0-17502 GCA_964632965.1 uncultured Rhodocyclaceae bacterium | reverse complement strand
GGTTCGAACTCGTGACATCTTGCTTGGAAGGCAAGTGCTCTACCAACTGAGCTACGCCCGCTCTGTCCCCTACCCGCAACCAATCATCTTCTACTGCGTACATCTGCGGGCCAGCCCGCGCAATTCATCTGGTGGAGGGGGAAGGATTCGAACCTTCGAAGGCAGAGCCGTCAGATTTACAGTCTGATCCCTTTGACCGCTCGGGAACCCCTCCAGCGAAACGGCGCATTATGGCCGACTCCGTTTGCCTTGTCAATGCCAGATGACGATCTGAATCGTCGTGCCTCGCGCGGGGGCCGCTCGACTAAGCGGCGCCGAGCGCTTAAAGTCCCCTTCCTCGCGCATGCCGCTTTCCGGAGAACACTCATGTCCGCTTCCACCCGGGACAACCCGATGGGCACCGACGGCCTCGAATTCGTCGAGTTCGCCGCCCCCGAGCCGCTGGACCTCGACCGGCTGTTCCGCACGCTGGGCTTCCTGCCGGTGGCGCGCCACCGCTCCAAGGACGTCACCCTCTACCGGCAGGGCGGCATCAACTTCATCCTCAATGCCGAAGCCGACAGCTTCGCCCAGGCCTTCGCGCGCGTGCACGGCCCCTCGATCTGCGCCGTCGCCCTGCGCGTGCGCGACGCGCGTGCGGCGGCCAACCGCGCCAAGGCGCTCGGCGGCGACGTGCTGCCCGGCAACGCGCGCCCCGGCGAACTCAACATCCCGGCCATCCGCAGCATCGGCGGCAGCCTGATCCATCTCGTCGACCGCTACGCAACGGCGGAATCCCGCATCAGCCTTTACGACGTCGACTTCGTGCCCATCCGCGGCGCCGAACCGCACCCGCGCGGACAGGGGCTGGCCGCCGTCGACCAGTTGACGCTCGCGGTCCATGCCGGCCGCGCCTCGACGTGGGCCGAATTCTGGGAACGCCTGTTCGGCTTCCGCGCCGAAGCCGGCGGCCTGCTCGCCAGCCCCTGCGGGCGCATCCGCCTGAACATCGCCGAGGTTCCCGACGCCGGCGCCTGCCATGACGAAGGCATTCAAGGCATCGCGCTGGCCGCGTCCGACATTTCCGCCATCCATGAGCGCAGCGCGACGATCGGCCCGCTGTCCGTCGTCATCGTCCAGGCGTAACCGCGCACGGGAAGCCCTTTCATCCGCAAAACCAGGGAGACCGCCATGTCCAGTGAAATTTCGCCGCAAGCCCTAGCCGCGCTGTTCCTCGACGCGCGCACCCACAACGGCTGGCTCGACCGCCCCGTCGACGCCGCGCTGCTCGCGCGCGTCTGGGACCTCGCCCGCATGGGACCGACCTCGGCCAACTGCTCGCCGCTGCGCATCGTCTTCGCCGCCGGCGCCGCGGCCAAGGCACGCCTGAAGCCGGCGCTGATGGAAGGCAACGTCGACAAGACCATGCAGGCTCCCGTCACCGCCATCTTCGCCGGGGACAGCCGCTTCTTCGAGCGCCTGCCGCAGCTCTTCCCCCACGCCGACGCCCGCGCCTGGTTCGACGGCCCCGGCAAGGAAGAGGCCGCGCGCATCACCGCCTTCCGCAACGGCACGCTGCAGGCGGCCTACTTCATGCTCGCCGCCCGCGCGCTGGGACTCGATTGCGGGCCGATGTCGGGTTTCGACAACGCCGCCGTCGACCGCGAGTTCTTCCCCGACGGCCGCTTCAAGTCGAATTTCCTCTGCAACCTCGGCTACGGCGATGCCGCCAAGCTGCATCCGCGCGGTCCGCGCCTCGCCTTCGCGGAAGCCTGCCGCATCGAGTGACCGCCCGCGCTCACGAACCGGTGAGCTGGAACGCGGCCCAGAAAAACGGATGCGGATTGCTGCGCAGCACGCCCAGTTGCGCGCGCCGCAAGGCCTCGCGCTTGCCGGCGCCCTTGCGCAGCGCATCGTAGAAGGACGTCATCAGCAGGCCGGTGGCTTCGTCGTCCACCTGCCAGAGGCTGGCGACGATATCGCTCGCGCCGGCGTAGAGGAAGCCGCGCGTCAGCCCGACCACGTCGTCGCCGCCGGCGATCTTGCCGAGCCCCGTCTCGCAGGCAGAGAGCGTCACCAGATCGGCGTCCAGCCGCATCGAATACAGCTCATTGACCGTCAGGCGGCCGTCGCTCGCGCCGTCGGCGGCCAGCAGCAGGGCCGACTGCAGGGGCGCCTCCGGATCGAACTGACCGTGACTCGCGACGTGGAGGAAGCGGAACCCGGTCGCATAGCGCTTGAAGGCCTCCTTGCTGGCCTCCTTGCGCAGCAGCACGCGCGAGCGCGGCATGCCGGCGGCGATGGCTTGCGCTTCCGACTGCGCGAACGGCAGGTCGAACTCGGGCTTGCCGAGATCGGGATTGCCGAGCGCCAGCAGGACGCCCGGCTTGTCGCCGCCGCCCGCGCGGAGGAACTTGAGGACGCTGGCCGCCGGCAGCATGCGCAGGTCGTAGCGCTCGACGAGGAACTGCCGGCCGTCGAACAGCGCATTGAACGGCAGATAGTGCAACCCGCCGTGGGCGACGATGGTCAGTTGGCTGCCGACCAGCGCGGCTTCGAGCGGCTTCATCAGCCGCTCGTGCAGGCGCTGCGCCGGCGCGCGCCAGTCCTCGCTGCCGGGCTTGTTGATCGCCTGGCGGAAGAGCCGTATCTCGTCGGCCAGGTTCGTGCCGTCGAGGGCATGCACGCCCAAGGCGTCGCGCGTCAAGACGAAGGCATACAGTTCGCGGCCGGTGCCGTAGTAGTACTCGACGAGCGCCTCCGCCGGACCCAGGCGCTGCTGTATCTCGGCCGTGGCGAGCGTCGTCACCGCAACCAGTGACGCCAGTTCGGGCGCCTGCACGGCCAGTTGCGCCTGCGTGCGGGCGACCAGGCTGCGCGTCTGGCGGGCCTTGTCGCCGCCTTCGGGCACGCGCCCCTCGGCCTCGGCCGCGACGGAAGCCGCGAGCAGCGCCATCACCTCCTGCGCGTTGCCGGTGGCGACCGCGAAGTCCTGCTTGGCGGCGAGCATGTCGACCAGCGCGCGGGCCTTCGAGCGCTCGACATACTCGAAGGCCTCGACGCCGCGGCCCTGCGCCACCAGCACGCGCACGAGATCCTGATAGACGCTCTGCTTGCTGCCGATGAAGCCGATCTTGCTGGCCTCGGTATTCAGCGTCGAACGCTGGCGCTCGATCACCTCGACGGCACGCTTGTAGAAATTGGCGGCTTCCGCCGCGTTGCCTTCGCGCTCGGCTATGCGGCCGCGGTCGTAGAGCACGATCCAGTAGAAGTCGCCGTTCTCCTGCGTCGCCGGACTGCCGAGCATCTCGTCGTAGCCGGCCTTCGCCTCCGCCAGGCGGCCCGTCTCCAACTCGCTCTTGTGGCGCATGAAGCGGCGCTGGATCTGCTGGAACGCCAGCAGGCTGCCGCCTTCGAGCGTGGCGCCGCCGGACACCGCGTCGGCAAGGCCGCGGAAGAACGAATTGTCGTCCTCCTTGACGATCTCGTAGGCGCGCTGATAGTTGCCGAGCGCGACGTGGAGGCGCGCCAGGAACACCTGCTTGTCGGTCTTCAGCAGCACGTAGGGATAGGAGGTGCTCACCGCCTCCAGTTCCCGCGCGCGTTCCTGCGCCGCGGCGCGGTCGCCGGCGAACGCCAGCGAAAGCCCGAGCACGCCCAGGGCATGGATGCGCTGCGCGCGTTCGAGGTTCCATTGCTGGGGAATGGCGGCGACCATCCTGCGGCCGTAGTCGACGGCGCGTGCATAGTCGCCGAGCTCCATGTAGGTCTCGGCGCGAATCTCCCACATATAGGGCGTCACGTCCTGTTCGAGCGAAACGCCGGCGAACGCCGAGCCCATCTTCGCCAACCCCATCATCAGCGGGCTCTGCTTCTGCATCGCCTCCAGGTCGGTCATGTTGGTATCGCCCGCCGCGACGTTTTTTTCGAGCTGGTCGAGACAGGGGGCGAGCTTGTCGTAGCGCTTCAGCTTGGAGTAGGCCATGCACAGCGGCGCCAGCTTGGCGGTCTTCGCCTGCGCCATGTCGGGCACCTCGGCCGCGGCATGCTTTTCCATCTCGCCGTAGCGGCCGGCCATCATGGCGCGCTCGCGCTGGGGCATGATGTCCGTGGCGCAACCGGACAGCACCAGCGCCGCAATCGCCGCCAAAACGCCGTACAGGTTTTTCATGATCGTCTCCCCTCACGAAACCATAGCCCGTTTTCGCGGCTGCCGCCACCGGCTTGCCATGGGCGGCGCCCTCCGGCGGCGTAGAATTCCTCGTCCCCATTTCCGCCCCGCCGCCATGGATGCCTCCGCCCGTCACGCGCCGCCGCAGCTCCTCGCCGCCCTCGCCGCACGCTTCGGCAAGCGCTTCTCGACGGCGGAGGCCGTGCGCCTGCATCACGGCAAGGACGAATCCTCGTTCGCCCCCATGCCGCCCGACGGCGTGGTGTTCGCGGAAAGCACCGCGGAAGTCGCCGAAGTCGTCGGCCTGTGTCACGCCGACAAGGTGCCGGTCATCGCCTACGGCACCGGCACTTCGCTCGAAGGGCACCTGCTGGCGCTGCACGGCGGCATCTGCATCGACCTTTCCGGCCTGAACCGGGTCGTCGCCATGCGCCCGGAAGACCTCGACGCCACGGTGCAGGCCGGCGTCACGCGCAAGGCCCTGAACGCGACGCTGCACGGCAGCGGGCTGTTTTTTCCCATCGACCCCGGCGCCGACGCCAGCCTCGGCGGCATGGCGGCGACGCGCGCCTCCGGCACCAACGCCGTGCGCTACGGCACCATGCGCGAGAACGTGCTCGGCATGACGGTGGTGCTCGCCGACGGCCGCGTCGTCAGGACCGGCAGCCGGGCCCGGAAATCTTCCGCCGGCTACGACCTGACGCGCCTCATGGTCGGCTCCGAAGGCACGCTCGGCATCATCACCGAACTGACCGTGCGGCTCTACCCGATACCCGAAGCGATTTCCGCCGCCGTCTGCGCCTTCCCGACCATAGACGACGCCGTACGGACGGTCATCGAAACCATACAGCTCGGCATCCCGGTCGCACGCATCGAACTGCTCGACGCGCTGGCCGTCAAGGCCATCAACCGCCACAGCAAGACCACGCTGCGCGAAGCGCCGACCCTGTTCTTCGAATTCCACGGTTCGCCCGCCGGGGTTGCGGAACAGGCGCAGTCGGTGCAGGCCATCGCCTTTGATCACGGCGGCCAGGACTTCGACTGGGCGACGCGCCCGGAAGACCGCACGCGCCTCTGGCAGGCGCGCCACGACGCCTACTACGCCTGCCTCGGGCTGCGCCCCGGCGCGCGCTCGCTGACCACCGACGTCTGCGTGCCGATTTCGCAACTCGCCGCCTGCATCGCCGAAACCCTTGCCGACGTGGCGCAAAGCGGCCTCGTCGCCCCGCTCGTCGGCCATGTCGGCGACGGCAACTTCCACCTGCTGCTGCTCGCCGATCCGGACGACGCGCAGGAAAACGAAAACGCCAGGGCCTTTTCCAATCGTCTGGTCGAACGCGCCCTGCGCATGGAAGGCACCTGCACCGGCGAACACGGCGTCGGCAGCGGCAAGCTCAAGTACATGGAACGCGAACACGGCGCCGCCGCGCTCGACGTCATGCGCGCGATCAAGCAGGCGCTCGACCCGGACAAGCTGCTCAATCCCGGCAAGGTCCTGCCGGATTGACCCGCCCGGGTGGCCCTGTCGTTGCCAACCCTGGCGTCGTCATGGATAATCGCGCGCTGCCGTTCCTCATCCCACTTTCACCTGCGTGTCGGCCATGAACCCCGCCCACTCGACTGCATACACCGCCGCGCGCGACCGGCGCCGCTCCCAGCGCCATTATTTCGACCGGCAGATGCCGGCGGAAGTGGTCTACGGACAGCATCGCCTCGCCATCGAATCCGGCTGGATAGGCAACATCTCGACACAGGGCCTCGGCCTGCGCGCATCGAAACCGGTCCGGCTCGCCCTCGGTGCGCCGATCACCGTCGCCGCGCCGCGCGGCGGCGAAGTCGTCACCGTGCACGGCAAGCTGGTTTCCCTGCGCCACGGCACCGAACTCGGCATCGAGGTCGCCGCCCGCGACGGACAGACAGCGCTGAACACGCTCGGCCATGACGTCAAGCGCGTGGCGGTATCCAATCCGGCCAAGGGCCGGACACGCATTTCCGGCAAAATATCCCTCGCCGCACGCCACCCGATACAGTGGGCGATCCAGTCCGGCGCATCGACGCTGGACATGAGCGGCGCGACCGAACTCGATTCGGCCGGCCTCGGCCTGCTGCTGATACTGAACGAACGCCACAGCCTGAAGATCGAAAAGTGTCCGCCGCAAATCTGCCGGCTGATCGCGCTGGCACGCATCGGCACCGTCTGCGCGGCTGATTGCGCCCAGCGCGGCAAGCCCTGACCGGTCGAATCTCGCGCCCCGATAGAAAACAATAAAGTCTGTCGGACGGATGGCAAGGTAAACAAAGCCCAGCTTATGCTGGGCTTTGTCATTGATGGCCTTCATTCATCGAACTTCAGCTTCTCGGCCAATGCCGCCACTTAGCTTGGCATCACACGACGTCAACAATAGGATCAATGCTGACGCCTCACTGCAAATCGAGTTACATACTCAAGTGAAACCAGACAACGCCAGATACCCGAGGGCTTTTAGGCCATCGTATCGATTACCCACCGCCCGGTGCCCTTCACGGTCCGGTTGATGGGGACCAGGTCCAAACTGGACTGCTCGTCTGGGTCGAGATAGACCTTGCGCAGTTTTTTCCCGAGATGGTAATTGTTTTGCGGCGCACCGCAGTGGAGGCAGCGATTGCAGTATGGCCAGTTCGTGGGCTTCCCACGTATGTGGCTAACCTTCATCACCGTGTTGAGCCCTGTGGCCTTCAGCTCGTCGTTGCTGACAAGTTGTTGCACCTCTTCCAGAGCCTTCGATAGCTGGGCTACGGTGAAGTAGCGCTCATGCCACTCCTCGGGTGGTTCTTCGCCGATCTGCATGCCCTCAATGTGGCCGAAGACGTGCCGCACTGGAGTATTGCAGGCCCAGCAGACATCCGTCATCACTTCCACATGGACCGGCTCGTTCCGCACGGGAATCGTCCAACGGAGCCGCTTCATCAACATGCCCGCAACAAACTCCGGCAACGGCACGTCAAAGCCCATGACATAGGGCACCTTGCCGATTTCGACCGGCGACAGCACGAAGGCTGGCAGGTTCTTGTCGTGCGAGATAGGCATGTCGCGCAACCGCGACGAGTAGAACCAAGCTGCTCTGACACCGGATGCCTTGTATCTTAACTGCCGGTGGCGTAGTTCTTCGTCCGTCTGCGGTGACACCTGTACTTCAAATGCGACCCGAGTTGTGTCTTGTTGACAGTGGACATCCGCAATCCATTCTTCGCCACTTGGAGCCTGACCACGAAGCTCGGTCGTCACGTGCCACCCAACACCCTGAGCCGCGGTAGCGATGAGCTGCTTGCACCAAAGATGCTCGTCACTTTCGGGTGCTGAAGTGCACTCTCCCCGGCGGGCATGTGCAAAGAACTGCGTTCCCCTAGAACTCGTCTTCGGGATTGCGCCAGCATCGCAGCACGGCATGCGCAGGCCTTGGTTCCGGTACTCCGCCTTGAGTTGGGCCCAGCGCGTCTTGTCGTAGTCGAACGAATGCAGGCTGATGCCGGTAGTGTTGATTGCTCGAAGTGGCATGGGAGCTGTTACATCATCTGCGTCAGAGAGGTCGCGTGTGGCGCGCTACGGCAAGCATGCCTACTAGCGACTTCGCCGCGCGCCGGCTCTCTATGCCCTGCCCGGCCAGTTCCTTCGCCACACCAACGAGCGCACCGGCCGCTACTGCCCCCGGCAATGCTGCACCGATAAGAGGTGCCAAACTTGGCAGGAAGATAGCCGATGCCGCTGTAACGAGTCCAGCTGCTCCGCCGGCATAAACGCCCCACCGTTTCGGGGCGTACTTATCCTCGATGTCGCGCAGGGCTTTTTGCTGCCGCATCACGAGATATTCCAACCCGGTCCTGACCTCCCTAATCGCGTCATCAAGTTCCACGGGGCCCGCGGAAGCCAACTGAGAAGTGCATTTTCTCAGTTCTTCCCGGAAGGCCTGATGTTCCAGATTGCGATGCAGTTCTGCTAATCCTTCAATTGGGATATTTGCCAGCCAAGCTAGGCTGTCATCGTGCAGAGCTCGGAGACATGAGAAGGATTTCTCAGAAATCACGGCTTTCCTGACCAATGACTGAGCCGTTGCCGCAGCGCATTTGTCGAAGTAGTACCAATGGGTCGACTGAGTCAGCAGTGGTTGGGCGTTGAGCTCAACGCTGTTCTCCCGCAAATGGAACTGCGGGCGCAGCCTTTCACAAATCCCATTGAGTACTAATACCCCGAGAGGAAGTCGCTTCATCAAGTCCAGGAGCTTGGCGTCACGAACCCCCTCAAGCTCGGCCAAGTATCTCTTGGCCGCATCGGCCGGATGCAGGATTTCTTCTGGATCTGCGCCCGGAGGGATGAACATCCGCTCTTTAGCCATAGCGGCGATAAACGTCGTTTCATGTTTGGCGGCGAATTCATAGAGCTCGCCCAGACTGCCGAATTCTCCGGGGCAGATCCCGCCAACCAACTGGACGGCAAGATCCTCGATCCCGACTTTTGTCCAGGCATCCTCCCGCTCCAACTCTTCCTCGAAGCTCGGAAAGACGAAGACGGGAGGCACAGGCAGACGAGCCTCCACGAGGGGGGTGAGCTTCAAGAGTTCGGAGAGCGTCAATGCAAGTTGGAGGTGCTTCGCGTTTTGGTGCAAATCCCCCACGAGGTAGGGATACACAGGGTCTGGGATAAGCTGCGTGTCGGCATACAGCCCGCAAATGCGGATGCCCTGCAATGCTGAAGGGCCGAAGCTCCTCTGCCCACCGGTGACTAGTTTGACGCCCCCCAGTTGTTTCGCATGTTGGAAGAGCGATATCCGGTAACGGTCATAGAAGGTGGCCAATTCCTCCGTCGCTCCCACGACCGTTTTCTCGAAGTTCGCGGGCTCGTGGAGGACACGCTCCATAATCAGCTTCTTGATCTGCTGACCTGTATGTGCTGACTGCGGCGCCCCCCCTGTCAGGGCAATGTACAGGTGGGCGAAGAGCCGAAACAACTCGACTTGGCTGGCAGCGACTCCGATTTCCTCACACGAGGGGGTGGCGTTCTCTTGACGGTGAAAGGTCACTGCCATTCCAGCTGCTCTGGCAAACCCCAAGGCAGCGTCAGAAAGCGCCTCGATCTCGACGAGACCAGTGGCCCCGAGCGGGGCGGCCATCAACTCCTCGGCCAATGGACGCTGCTCTGGGAGAATACGCAATTGCCCGCGCTCGATAGCTCGCCTTGCGGCGAGCACTTTCTGGGCGAGGCGAGCTTTAGCTTCAATTTCTTCGTCGTGAGACATGCTGTTTGAATTGACCTGAAAACCAAGAGCATACGCGTCACAAATCTCAAAGTCAGCAGTGCCCTTACTGAACACCAGCAGGCTGCTATGACCTCATTTGGTTGGAACATGGAAAAGTCGAAAGCGAGTCAATTTCCCCAATTCCCAGAACTGGCTGGACTGTCATAGGATCTGGTTACACGGCCTATAGCCGCTAATCGGTTCATTCCGGACACCAGGAGCTTTGATCGCCACTGTCCGTTAAGGCCGAGATCCAGTCTGACTATATTGCCAAGCAATCAATGACAAATGCGATTACGAACTGACCCGACAGACTTTGTGGCATGTTTGCCAATTCTTTACGACTAAGAAAGTCCATCGGTTGCGGTGGGCGTTTCCGGCAGACTTTATTGTTTCCGATCAGCCCGACGTGAAAGAGCCGGGACAGTCCGGCCCCGCTGACGCGGCGCAACAACGCGCCCAACCTCCGTCGCATACAATGGCGGCGCCACCTACCGGCGGCTCCCGCGAACGGCCGCGCCCACAAGGCTGCGGCCAGAACAACGACAAGGAAGGAGACAGCGTCATGAACGCCCCCCTGCGCCAGATCACCCTGGACGACAAATACACGGTCGAAGAAGGCCGCGTCTTCCTCACCGGCACCCAGGCCCTCGCGCGCCTGCCCATGCTGCAACGGCAGCGCGACCTCGCCGCCGGACTGAATACCGCCGGCTACATCTCGGGCTATCGCGGCTCTCCGCTCGGCGGCCTCGACATCGCACTCTGGAAGGCCAAGGAACACCTCGCCCGCCACCACGTCGTCTTCCAGCCCGGCGTTAACGAAGATCTCGCCGCCACGGCGCTCTGGGGCACGCAGCAGGTCAACCTGTTCAAGGGCGCGAAATACGACGGCGTCTTCGGCCTCTGGTACGGCAAGGGCCCCGGCGTCGACCGCTGCGGCGACGTCTTCAAGCACGCCAACTCCGCCGGCACCTCGAAGTACGGCGGCGTGCTGGCCATCGCCGGCGACGACCACGCGGCGCGCTCCTCGACCGTCGCCCACCAGTCCGAGCACGCCTTCAAGGCGGCGATGATCCCGGTGCTGGCGCCGGCCGGCGTGCAGGACTACCTCGACCTCGGCCTGCACGGCTGGGCGATGAGCCGCTACTCGGGCTGCTGGGTCGGCTTCAAGGCGGTGGCCGACACCGTCGAGTCCTCGGCTTCGGTCGACCTGTCGCCCGACCGCGTGCGCATCGTCATCCCGACCGATTACCAGTTGCCGCCCGACGGCCTCAACATCCGCTGGCCCGACGACCGGCTGGTGCAGGAGGCGCGCCTGCTCAACCACAAGCTCTATGCCGCGCTCGCCTACTGCCGTGCCAACAAACTCAACCAGATCGTCATCGATTCACCGAACCCCAAGCTCGGCATCATCACCTGCGGCAAGAGCTATCTCGACGTGCGCCAGGCCTTCGACGACCTCGGCATCGACGACGCGCTTGCCGCCGAAATCGGCATCCGCCTCTACAAGGTCGGCATGGTCTGGCCGCTCGAATCCGACGGCGTGCGCCGTTTCGCCGAAGGGCTGGAAGAAATCCTGGTGGTCGAGGAAAAGCGCCAGCTGATCGAATACCAGCTCAAGGAAGAGCTCTACAACTGGCGCGAGGACGTGCGCCCGCGTGTGATCGGCAAGTTCGACGAGAAGGGCGAATGGGCGCTGCCCTACGGCCACTGGCAGTTGCCGGCCGCCGGCGAACTGACGCCGGCGCTGATCGCCAAGGTCATCGCCGCGCGCATCGACCGCTTCTTCACTTCGGCGCGCATCCGCGAGCGCCTGGCGGTGATCGAAGCCAAGGAGAGGAGCGGCGCCGCGACCGTCATCCCCGTCGCCCGCATCCCCTGGTTCTGCCCCGGCTGCCCGCACAACACCTCGACCTGCGTACCGGAGGGCTCGCGCGCGCTGGCCGGCATCGGCTGCCACTTCATGGTCACCTGGATGGACCGCAACACGGCCACTTTCTCGCACATGGGCGGCGAAGGCGTGGCCTGGCTCGGCCAGGCGCCGTTCACCACGGAAAAGCATGTCTTCGTGAACCTCGGCGACGGCACCTATTTTCATTCCGGCCTGCTCGCCATTCGCGCCGCCGTCGCCGCCGGCGTGAACGTCACCTACAAGATTCTCTACAACGACGCCGTCGCCATGACCGGCGGCCAGCCCGTCGACGGCTCGATCTCGGTGCCGCAGATCGCGCGCCAGTTGCAGGCCGAAGGCGTGCACCAGCTCGTCGTCGTCACCGACGGCACGCCGCGCGGCTACGGCGTCGCCGACCTGCCGCACGGCACACCGATCCGCCATCGCGACGAATTCGACGCCATCCAGCGCGAATTCCGCGACTGCCCCGGCACCTCGGCCATCATCTACGACCAGGTCTGCGCCGCCGAAAAGCGCCGCCGCCGGAAGCGCGGCAAGCTCGCCGATCCGGCGCGGCGCGTGTTCATCAACGAGCATGTCTGCGAAGGCTGCGGCGACTGCGGCGTCGCCAGCAACTGCCTCGCCGTCGTGCCGGTGGAAACCGACTTCGGCCGCAAGCGCGCCATCGACCAGTCGGCCTGCAACAAGGACTTCTCCTGTCTTGACGGCTTCTGTCCGTCCTTCGTCACCGTCGAGGGCGGGCGCCTGAGAAAGGGCGTCGGGCTGGCCTTCGACACGGATAACGATGGCGGCTTCGCGTTGCCGCCCGAACCGACGCTGGCGGCCACGGCGCAACCCTTCGGCATCCTCATCACCGGCGTCGGCGGCACCGGCGTCGTCACGCTCGGCGCGCTGATCGGCATGGCCGCCCACCTCGACGGCAAGGGCGTCACCGTGCTCGACATGACGGGGCTGGCGCAGAAGGGCGGCGCGGTGTTCTCGCATGTGCGCATCTGCGACGACCCGCAGGCCATCCACGCCGTCCGCGTCGCCACCGGCGAGGCAGATGCTGTGATCGGCGGCGACGCGGTGGTCACCGCCTCGCCCGAAGCGCTTGCCAAGATGCAGGCCGGCCGCACCCGGGTCGCCGTGAATTGCGCCGAGACGCCGACCGCCGAATTCACGCACAACCCGGACTGGCAGTTCCCGCTCGACCGGATGCGCCGCGCGCTGGCCGACGCCGTCGGCGCCGACGCGCTCCACTGCCTCGACACCTCGGCCCTGTCCATGCACTTGATGGGCGACGCCCTCTACGCCAACCTGTTCCTGCTCGGCTACGCCTGGCAACTCGGCCTGGTGCCCGTCTCGCTGGCCGCCCTCGACCGCGCCATCGACCTCAACGCCGCCGCCGTCGCCATGAACCGCAAGGCTTTCCCCTGGGGCCGGCGCCCCGCGCACGATCCCGCCGGCGTCGCGCGCCATGCCGCGCCCGCCGAGCCGGCGCCGCCGCCCACGCTCGACGAATCCATCGCCAAGCGCGTGGCCTACCTCACCGCCTATCAGGATGCCGCCTACGCCGCGCGCTACCGCGCCCTGGTCGAGCGGGTGCGCGCCGCCGAAGCGCCGCTGCACGCCACGTGCCTCGCCGCGGCCGTCGCCCGCTACTACTTCAAGCTGCTGGCGATCAAGGACGAATACGAAGTCGCGCGGCTCTATGCCGAAACCGACTTCCTCGACCGCGTGCGCGAGACCTTCGAAGGCGACTACGAACTCCATTTCCACCTCGCCCCGCCGCTGCTCGCCAAGCCCGATCCGAACACCGGCCGGGTCAGGAAGCTCGACTTCGGGCCGTGGACGCTGAAGCTCTTCCGCTGGCTGGCGAAGCGGCGCAAATATCGCGGCGGCCGCTGGGACGTGTTCGCCCGCCTGCCCGAGCGCCGCGCGGAACGGCAACTGATCGCCGACTACGAGGACGACGTCGCCCTGATCCTCGCCCGGCTCGCGCCGGCGACGCACGATGCCGCCGTCGAGTTGGCCTCGCTGCCGGAGAAGATTCGCGGCTTCGGCCACGTCAAGGCGGCGAGCATCGGCCTAGCGCGCAAACGCCGCGACGAGTTGCGCCGCGATCTGGAGACGGGGACGCCCTGAAATTCAGTCCTGCGCGTCTTGTTTGCGGTGCGCGATGCAGGGATAATGGTCTATGACTTTGGCGCAAGGGCGCCGCGACCATGAACTCCGTCACCCGCCTCCGACAACTCGCGCTTCTGGTCATGCTGATGACCGTCACCCTGGCAGGACTCTACTGGTGGCGGCTGGCGGCATCCCACGCACAATGGCGCACCGACGCCCTCACCCAGACCAGTCAGCGCGCGACGCAGCTTTCCGATGCGGTCGGCCAGCAGATGGATGCGCTGATGCATGCCGTCGACTTCGCCGTCGTCCAGTTGCGCGACCAGTATGCGGCCGGCAATGCCGCCGCCTTCGAGGCGACGGTGCGCAGCGCGCTCGATTCCTTCCCCGCCGGGTCGCTGCTGCAAGTCGGCGTGATCGACGCCGACGGCTACCTGAGCTACTCCAACCTCGGCGTGAAGGGCCGCATCTATCTCGGCGACCGCGAACACTTCAAGGCCCATCTCGGCGGCGCAGACCGGCTGTTCATCAGCAAGCCGGTCTTCGGCCGCGCCTCCAAGACCTGGTCGGTGCAGTTCACGCGCCCCATCCTGCGGCAGGGAAAATTCCAGGGCGTGATGGTCGTCTCGCTCGCCCCGGAGTATGTCGCCGCGACGCTGGCCCAATTGCGCATCGCCCCCAGCGACGCGCTCACGATGCTCTACATCGACGGCGCCTACATGGCGCGCGTGCCCGACACCCAGGCCGCCTTCGGCAAGTCGGTGCCCGCCGAGCGCCCCTTCGTCGGCCCGCAGACCCCCGCCCACGGCGTGGTGCGCATCACCGCCACCTTCGACCAGGTGCGCCGCACCCTGGCCTGGAACCGGATGGAGCATTTTCCCTTCGTCGTCACCGTCAGCCTCGGCGAGGACGCGATTCTCGCCCCGGTCGAAGAGGAAATCGCGCGCAACCTGCGCTACAACGGCGCCGGGGTGGCGCTGGTCGTCCTCCTCGGCGCCGGCATGGCCTGGCTGCTGATGCGCATCGCACGCCAGCAGCAGACGCTGGCGGAAAGCGAGGACCTGCACCGCACCCTGTTCGAAACCATCGCCGGGGGCATCATGGTGATGGAGCCCGGCGGACGCATCACGGCATGGAACAGTGCCGCGCTGGAGATCATGGGTGTCGATGCGAACGGGCTGCAGAACCGGACGGCCAGGATACTCGACGCCAACGGCGAACCGCTGCCCAAGGAGCGCTATCCGAGCCTGCGGGCGGCGCGCGGCGAAATACTGGTGCAGGAACTCATCCAGGTCGAGCCGGCCGACGGCAAGGAAAGGCGCTGGGTCACCGTCAGCAGCAGCCCCTTGCAGCGTAGCAGCGACGGGGCGTCGCTCGGCGCCGTGATTTCCTTCGCCGACATCACGCGGCTCATGGCGGCGGAAGAATCCCTGCGCCTGGCCCAGTCGGTGTTCGAATCGGCCGGCGAAGGCATCATGGTCACCGACACCGGCAACAAGATCGTCGCCGTCAATCCGGCCTTCACGCGCATCACCGGCTACCGGGCGGACGAGGTGATCGGCCAGGACCCCTCCCTGCTGAACTCCGGCGAACACGATGCGACCTTCTATCGCACCATGTGGCAGCGGCTCCTCGCCGACGGCCACTGGGAGGGCGAAATCCGCAACCGCCGGCGCGACGGCCGCAACTACGTGGAGTGGCTGAAAATCGACGTCATCCGCGACAACCAGGGGGCGCCGCGCCGCTATGTGGCGCTGTTCAGCGACGTCACCGAACGCAAGCGCCAGGAGGAAATCGTCTGGCGTCAGGCGAACTTCGACACCCTCACCGGCCTGCCCAACCGCCAGTTGCTCGAAGACCGCCTGGGGCGCGTCATCGCCCAGGCCCATCGCGCCCATACGCAGGTTGCGCTGCTGTTCATCGACCTCGACCGCTTCAAACCGGTGAACGACCGCTACGGCCATGCCGCCGGCGACGACTTGCTGCGCCAGGTGGCGCACCGGCTCGAAAACACCCTGCGCGACGAGGACACCATCGCCCGCCTGGGCGGCGACGAGTTCATCGCCGTCATGCCCGACGTGCGCAGCGCCGACGGCGTCGGCAAGACGGCCGCGAAGATCGTCGACGTGCTCTCGGAGCCCTTCCGCGTCGGCGAGCACATCGTCGAGATTTCCTGCTGCGTCGGCGTCGCCCTGTTCCCGAAGGACGCCGACGACACCGACACGCTCATCGAGAAAGCCGATGCCGCGATGTACCGCGCCAAGGAAGAAGGCCGCGCGACGTGGCGCAGCGCCTGACTCAGAACAGGCGGCGGTGCCTTATCCGCCCCGGCGCATGGGCAACGGCGACGGAAGCGGCGAGAAATGCCCAGAACAGTTTGGCGTCGAAAACCGCCGCCGCGAGCAGCCCGCCCAGCAGCGCCGCCTTCAGCAACACCGCCAGACCGCTCACCTGCCTGAAATAGACGCGATTCGACCAGCGGTCGAGCAGCGCGATAACGGCGCCCGAGACGACGAGCAGGGACAGGAACACGCCGGCCTGCAACACCTGGCGCCCGGCGAGGACGGCCGCGCCGACGCCGACGACGCCGGCGACATGGATCACGCGCAGCAGACCGATCAGGGCGACACGGCCGGGGAAATCCCGGCGGCCGTCAGCGCTCACCGCAGGCGCGCCCGCAGGCGCTGGTCGCGGCCGATGCGGCGCGTTTCGAAGATGTCGAGGTCGCGCCGGCCGGCCAGGTCGGTCAGTTCGGGCAGCGCGGCCATACCGCGCGCCTGGTCGCCGACCAGCATCGGCGCCTGGTAGATCAGCAGTTCGTCGACGCAGTTCTCGTGCAGCAGCGCGCCGTTGAGCCGCGCGCCGGCTTCGACCATGACTTCGTTGATGCCGCGGCCGGCCAGCGTGCGGAACATGCCGGCGAGATCGACCTTGCCGGCGCCGCCGGGCAGGCAGATCACCTCGGCGCCGCAGTCGCGCAGCCGCGCCGTCCGCGCGGCGTCATCGACCGCCGCGAACACGAGCACGTTGCCGCCGTCGAAAATGCGCGCCGCGGGCGGGATCTCCAGCCGGCCGTCCACGACGACGCGCAGCGGCTGCCGCGTCGTCTCGATCTCGCGCACGGTGAGGCGCGGGTCGTCGTCGCGGATCGTGCCGATGCCCGTCAGCATGGCGCAGGAACGCGCGCGCCAGGCATGGGCGTCGCGTCGCGCCTCGGGGCCGGTGATCCATTGCGAGACGCCGTTGTTGAGCGCGGTCTTGCCGTCGAGAGTCATCGCCACCTTGAGCCGCACCCAGGGCAGGCCGCGCGTCATGCGCGAGACGAAACCGATGTTGAGCTCCTGCGCCTCGCTTTCCAGCAGACCGGCAGCGGCGTCGATACCGGCCGCGCGCAGCCTGGCCAGACCCTGGCCGGCGACTTGCGGATTCGGGTCCGCCATGGCCGCGACGACACGCGTCACACCAGCGGCAATCAGCGCATCGGCGCAGGGCGGCGTGCGGCCGAAGTGGCTGCACGGCTCCAGGGTGACATAGGCGGTGGCGCCCATCGCCGCGGCGCCCGCGGCGCGCAGGGCATGCACTTCGGCGTGCGGTTCGCCGGCCTTCTCGTGCCAGCCCTCGCCGACGACGCGGCCGGCGCCGACCAGGACGCAGCCGACGCGCGGATTGGGCGTCGCGGTATGGAGGCCACGCTCGGCCAGGCGCAGGGCCTGCGCCATGAATGCGTGATCGGCGGCGGAAAAACTCACGCGCTCACACGCTCACGCCGGCCGCGGCCGCCGCGGCTTCTTCACCTCGCGGATGGCGTCGGAAAACTCGTCGAGATCCTCGAAGTTGCGATAGACCGAGGCGAAGCGGATGTAGGCGACCTTGTCGAGTTTCTTCAGCTCGCGTATCACCAGTTCGCCGATGCGGTCGGAGGCAACCTCGCGCTCGCCCATGACCACCAGCTTCTCCTCGATGCGGTCGAGGGCGGCATCGAGGCCTTCGGTGGTGACGGGACGCTTGCGCAGGGCCAGCCTCATGCTGGCCTTGAGCTTTTCCCGGTCATCCTCGTTTCC
>CAZWFC010000053.1:0-17521 GCA_964632965.1 uncultured Rhodocyclaceae bacterium | reverse complement strand
ACACCAATTCGGCCATCGGCGCCGTGCCGCGCCTGCTCGACATCGGCGTGCTGCCTGACATCATGGCCGGCAACATCATCGGCGTGATCGCGCAGCGCCTGGTGCGCAAGCTCTGCCCGCAATGCCGCAAGCCCTACCCGGCCGAAGCGCACGAGCAGAAGCTGCTGGGCATGGAAAACCAGCGGCCGGCCCCCATCCTCTATCGCGCGGCGGGCTGCGACCTGTGCGAATTCCAGGGCTATCGCGGCCGCATCGCCATCATGGAACTGCTGCGTTTCGATGCCGACATCGACGAACTGATCGCCCGCCGCGGCACCACGCGCGAAATCCGCAACCTGGCCGTCTCGCGCGGCTACCGGCCGCTGGCCGAGGACGGCTTGCGGCGCGTACTGGACGGCTCCACCTCGCTGGAAGAGGTCGCCCGGGTCGTCGATCTGACGGAAAGAATGTAGGTGACCCTTTACGCCTACAAAGCCATGAACGAGGCCGGCCGCGTCGTCACCGGCCGCATGGACGCCATCAACCCGGTCGATCTCGAATTGCGCCTGAAGCGCATGGACCTCGACTTCATCAACGGCGACCCGGTCAAGCAGGGGGCCATGTTCGGCGGCGGCATGCCGCGCCGCGAGCTGATCAACTTCTGCTTCCACCTCGAACAACTGACGCGGGCCGGCGTCCCCATCATCGAAGGCCTGGCCGACCTGCGCGACAGCACCGCCCATCCGCATTTCCGCGAAGTGCTGGCCGGCATGGTCGAAAGCATCGAGGGCGGCAAGACGCTTTCGCAGGCGATGGAAGAGCATCCGGGAATCTTCGACGAGGTGATGGCCAGCCTGATCCGCTCCGGCGAGGAAACCGGCAAGCTGCCCGAGGTGCTCGCCAACCTCGTCGAATCGCTCAAGTGGCAGGACGAACTCGCCGCCCATACCAAGAAGCTGGTGATGTATCCCGCCTTCCTCGGCGTCGTGATGCTGGCCCTGGTGTTTTTCATGATGGTCTACCTGGTGCCGAAAATGGTCGGCTTCATGAAGAGCATGGGCCAGAAGCTGCCGCTGCAGACCGAGATACTGATCGCAGTGTCGGGCTTCTTCGTCGATTACTGGTACGTCATGCTGTTCACTCCCCTCGTGCTCGTCGCCGCCGCGAATTTCGCCATCCGCAGCAATCCCAAGGCCCGCTACCACTTCGATAACGCCAAGCTGCACATCCCCATGCTCGGCGAGATACTGCGCAAGATCATCCTGTCGCGCTTCGCCGGCACCTTCGCCATGATGTACGGCTCCGGAATTTCCATCCTCGACTCCATCCGCGCCACGGAAAAGGTGGTCGGCAACGTCGTCATCGCCGAAGGCCTCAAGAACGTCGGGCAACTGATCTCGGACGGCGAGAACGTCACCGTCGCCTTCCAGAGCGTCGGCCTGTTCCCGCCGCTGGTGATCCGCATGCTGCGCGTCGGCGAAAACACCGGGGCGCTCGACCGCGCGCTCATCAACGTCGGCTACTTCTTCAACCGCGACGTGCGCGAATCCGTCGAGCGCATGCAGACCATGATCGAACCGACCATGACCGTCGCCATCGGCCTCGTCATGGGCTGGATCATGCTCTCCGTGCTCGGCCCGATCTACGACGTGATCTCGAAGCTCAAGATCTGACCATGGCCGCACGCCGCATCCTCTTCCTCGACGCCACCCGGCTGACCGCCTACCACTGGCAGGGCGGCCACATCGAAGCCGAGGGCGAATTCACCGCCGCCGCCGACGGCCTCGAAGCCTTCGCCGCATACCTGAGGAAACGCCACGGCAGCGTGTTCTACCTGCTGGCGGACATCGCCGAAGAGGGATTCCAGCTTGAGGACATTCCCTACATCACCGGCCGCGACCGCATCGCCTTCATCAAGCGCAAGCTCGGCCAGTACTATTACGGCACGCCGCTGAGCGTCGCCGTGTCGCACGGGCGGCTCAAGCAGGGGCGCCGCGACGAGCGCATGCTGTTCGCCGCGCTCACCCGCCCGCAGCACTTCGAACCCTGGCTGGAAATGCTGCGCCAGACGGAATCCGCCCTGGCCGGGCTGTTCTCGCTGCCCCAGACCATGGCCGGCCTGACCGCCGCCGCCGGCAAGGACCGCAAGCACTTCCTGCTGATCACCCTGACCCACGGCGGCCTGCGCCAGACCTTCTTCGAAGACGGCCGCCTGCGTTTTTCGCGCCTCACGGTGCTGGCGACCGGCTCGCTGGAAGAATCGGTGATCGCCTGCGCCACCGAGGCGGCGAAGACCTACCACTACCTGTTCGGGCAACGCCTGGTCGACCGCGGCAGTCCCCTCCCCGTCCTCGTTCTCGCCCATCCGGCACAGGTCAATGCCTTCCGCGGGCATTGCAGGGACTCCGACGAACTGCGCTTCGATTACCTCGACCTGTGCGCCGAAAGCAGCCGCAACGGCCTGAAGAATGCGCTGCAGGATTCCCGCAGCGACATCCTGTTCGCGCACCTCCTGATCCGCGACACCCCGCGGGCGCAATTCGCCCATGGCGACGCGCGGCATTTTTTCCATCTCGCGCAGATCCGTGTCGCCCTCGCCAATGCGGGCCTGGTGATATTCGCCGGCTGCGCGCTGTTCGCCGGCAAGCAGCTGTTCGACATCCATCGCCTCCGCGACTCGACCGAACTCGTCCGTGCCCAGAACGAAATCAACGACCAGAAATACCGCGCGGTGCTCACGGCACTGCCCCAGATTCCCTTGTCCACCGACAACCTGCGCAGCCTCGTCGATCGCTACGAGGAACTCGCGAAACGATCTCCCGGCATAGAACCCGCCTACCGGCAACTGAGTGCGGCGCTCAAGGACGCGCCGCGCCTCGAACTCGAACGCCTGAACTGGACGGTGGTCAACCGGATCGAGGACGCATTCGCCGGGCAGGGCGGCGACAGGCCGGCGCCCGCTCCCGGCCCGGCGGCGGGGACGGCTCCCGCCACCGGGCCCTTCGCCGTTCTCGACGTCCACGCGACGCTGCCGGTGGCGATGGTCAACGACCACCGCGGCCAGCTCGAAATCATCCATGGCCTCGTCGACCGCCTGCGGGCCAATCCGGGTGTCCAGGTCCGCATCCTCAGCCTGCCGTTCGATGCCGAGTCGGGCAAGGTGCTGAAAAGCAGCGGCGGCGCCGCCCTGGCCGAAACGCCGCGACTGCGCCTGCGCGTCGCGCAGAAGCTGTGAGCACGCCATGAAGTTCACCTCCCGGGAATTCGCCCGCCTGCGCTCCGCGCTGCTGATCTTCGTGGTCCTCGTCGCGGCCGGGGTCGGCGCGGTGTTCGCCGTCCGGCACATCGCCGCCGAGGAGAAACTGGTCAACCAACAGGTGCTGGCGCAGCGCAACGACATCCAGTCCCGCCTCTCCCGCGCGAACGTCGAGGAGGCGGAAATCCGCCAGAAGATCGGCCGCTACCAAAAAATGGTCGCGCGCGGCTATCTCGGCCTGGAACGCCGCCTCGAATGGGTGGAGCGCATCGCCCAGATCAAGGCCGCCAGGCGCCTCATCGACATCCAGTACGAACTGTCGCCGCAGAAGCCGGTCGAGCCTGCGGTCATGCCCGCAGGCTCCGCCGCGGGCGGTTACGAATTCATGGCCAGCACCATGCGTCTGCAGATGCAGTTGCTGCACGAGGACGATCTGCTCGGCTTCTTCGCCGACCTCGACGGCAGCGTGCAGGCCTTCCTGCATGTGCGCCACTGCGATGTCGAACGCATCGCCCGCAGCGGCGCCGAACGCGGCGTGGCGGCCCAGCTCAAGGCCGATTGCAGCATCGACTGGATCACCCTGCGGGAGAAGCCATGAGCGCATGCCGCCTGTTCCTGCCGATTCTGGCACTGGCCGCGGCCGTGCCCGCCGCCGTCGCCGCCGAACCGCTCGGCCGCCTGTTCTTCTCGCCGGAACGCCGCGCCATCCTTGAACGCCAGCGACTGACCAACATCCAGGAACAGGCCCAGTCCCTCGAAGGCGCGACGATGAGCCTGGACGGCGTCATAGTCCGCTCCAGCCGCAAGGGCACGGTATGGATCAACGGCCGGCCGCAGAGCGAGAACGAGATCGGCACCGGCGTCCAGGCCGGCATTTCCGCCCGCGAGCCAAACCGCGCGACGCTGGTCACCGGCGAGGAGGCGCCCGCCTCGCTGCGCGTCGGCGAGTCCATCAACCGGGCCACCCGCGAGAAGAGCGATGTCGTCGTTCCCGGCGCCGTCCAGGTCGGCAAACCGCGCGTTCCCGCACGCTAGCCGACCCGTCATGCGGCAGAACCAGCGCGGCTATGCCATGCTCCTCACGCTCGTGTTCGTCATCATGGGCAGCCTGTACGGCATCGTCAGCCAGCTCGACGCCGTCAAGGCCCGCTACGCGCAGGTACGGAACACCAGCGAATCGCTGACCCTGGCCAAGGAGGCGCTGATCGCCTACGCCGCCACCTACCGCGACAACAACCCCGCAGAGGGCTTCGGCTATCTGCCCTGCCCGGACTCCACCGACAAGAGCGGCCTGTTTCCGCCGGGCGACGGCACCGCCGCCAGCGTCTGCGGCGCCGCCGGCCAGTATTCCATCGGCCTGCTGCCCTACAAGACCCTCGGCCTGCCCGACCTGCGCGATGCCGACGGCAACTGCCTCTGGTATGCGGTCTCCGGCGCCTACAAGAACAGTCCGAAGTCGGCGCCCCTCAACTGGGATGCGCAAGGCCAGTTCGCCATCGTCGACAGCGGCGGTGCGACGCTGACGGCGCCCGACGACGCAACGGGCGGCGCGGCGGCGGTCGTCTTCGCCCCCGGGCCGCCCCTGACCACGCAGAGTCGCACGGGCAGCGCCCTGCCCTGCAACGCCACTCCGGCCCAGGTTGCCGCCTTCCTCGAAAGCACGGCCAACAGCTTCGCCCATGGCAGCGTCAAGGATGCCAGCGGCAACATCACCGGCAACGACCAGCTGATCTGGATCAGCCCCAGGGAGATATTCGACCGCGTCCGCAAGCGCAGCGATTTCGCCGCCCTGATCGCGTCCGGCATCAACAACATCCAGGCCAGGCTGAACAACCAGCTGGCGAGCCATCCCGCCGGCGCCAACCAGAGTCTGCCGGCCAGCAACCCGTTTTCCAGCAACACGTCGGACTACAACTTCTACGAGAACTGGAAGGACCATTTCCGCTATCTGCCGTGCAGCCCGCTGGGCTCGTACTGCTACACGGGCGCCGACGCCCTGGCGTACGACGGGGCGCTGCTGTTCGGCGGCAGCGATGCGAGCGGCAACCCGCGGGCGTCGACTGCGCGTGCCGTCGCCAACTATTTCGAGTCGGCGCTGGCCCTCGCCCAGGGTTCCGCATTCCAGCCGTGCAGCCCGACTCCGGCGGTCTTCGACAACGCGACCCCGGCCGGCCGCGCAGCGGATATCGCGCTCTGCCTGACGCCGAAACCGCAGACGATAGACACCACCGACCCGACCCAGTTCGCGCAACTGACCACCGTGGTATCGGCCCGGCCACTGGCCTTCCGCGACGATGCCAACCAGCGCCTGCAATTGGGCAGTTCCGGCGTCTTCGGCAGCGGCTCCGGGGCGGCGCCCCTCTATGGCTGCATCTGGCATCCCACGGCGCAGACGCTCGGCCAGGCGTCCACCGCCGTCAACCTGCGCGCCTATTTCAGCTTCTACGTGGCCAACCGCGGCGACGGATTCACCTTCACCATCGCCGACGCCGACGCCGCCCGCAACGCGTCCATCGCCATGTGCGGCGCCAGCGGCGCAAACATGGGCTATGCCGGCAACAACGGCACGACGAGCCCGATCAACTATCCGAAGATCGGCCTCGAAATCGACCGCAACTGCGACGCCGCCTATGGCGATCCGTCCTGCGCCAGCGGCAGCTACCGCCAGCTGGCCTTCGTCTATTGGGGCGCCTCCGCCACGCTGACCGACGACAACACCCACGGCGCCGGCGGCACCGGTTCGCCGGTCAACCCCGCCAGCGGCGCGAGCGGATTCCGGAAGAGCACCAGCACCAGCTTCCTCGCCAACCTGACCATGCAGTACGTGCGCCTGGAAATGCAGCGCACCTACGATGCCACGGCCCATCGCGCCACGCATGTGCTGCGCGCCTACCTCACCAGCAACATCACGGGTTCCGGCTGCCTGACGGCCGACTTCACCGACCTGACCGACGACATCGCCAACATCAATCCCGGCTGCTTCGTGTCGGGTCCGACGATCTCGGATACCATCGCCATCGACGACGTGGCCGGTGCCTCGGGAGCGCCGCTGAAGACCGTCTGGATCGGCTTCACCAACAGTCAGGGCGCCCAGGACCAAATCATCTATGTGTATGGTCTCAAAACCAATATCGGCCCCTGAGGCCTTCACGATGCGCGGAAATTCCTGCCGACCCGGCCAGCACGGCTTCACCCTGATGGAACTCGCCGTGGTCATGGCGATCATGGCCCTGCTGCTGGGTGGACTGTTGCTGCCGCTCTCGGCGCAGAGCGACATGCGCGCGCGCCAGGAATCCACGCGCATGCTGACGGACATCCGCGACGCCCTGCTCGGCTATGCCCTGATCAACGGCAAGCTGCCCTGCCCGATGCCGACCACCGTCACCGATCCGGCCGACACCAGCTACGGCATCGCCGCCGCCAGCTGCGCGCCGGGCACCGAAGGCTACCTGCCGTGGAAAACGCTGGGAGTGAGCGAGACCGACGCCTGGGGCAATCCGCGCACCTTGAGCACCCAGCCGTTCAACGGCTATTGGCGCTACCGCGTCGATGCGGCGTTCGCCAGCAGCTTCACGCTGACGACGCTGCCCGCTTCCGCGCTGGTCGTGATGGACGCCGCGGGCAACACGATTACCGAAACCACCAACAATCCGGTCGTCGCCATCGTCTATTCGGCCGGGGCCGACCTGGTTCCCGGCGGGCTCAACGCCGGAACCCCGGACACCACCTATCAGGGCGGTCCCCCGGCTTCCGGCTTCGACGACATCCTGATCTGGATCGCCCGGCCGATCCTGCTCAACCGCATGGTCGCCGCCGGAAAGTTCTGACAGCGGCATGACGGCCACCGCAGCGGACAAATGAGCGACCTCCAGCCCCCTTCCGGCAAGCAGCCCGGATTCGCCGAGCGCCTGCGCACTGCCGGCATCGAACCCGGCGACAGCGAGGAAACGCGCCTCAACAAATCCCTGCTGATGTTCGCCACCGGCCTGGTCAGCGCCACCTCGATGCTCTGGCTGGCGATCTACTGGGCGCTGGGTCCGCGGATGTCCGCAACCATGCCCTACCTGTTCCAGCTGCTGCTGGCGGGGAACATGCTGCTCTACATCCGCACGAGCAACTTTGATTTCTTCCGTCTGAGCCAGCTCGCGCTGTTCCTGTTCGCGCCCTTCGCCGTGCAGTGGAGCATAGGCAACTTCATCACCGCCAGCGGCATCATCCTCTGGGGATTGCTGGCGCCCATCGGCGCCGTGCTGTTTTTCGGCGTGCGCCAGTCCGCCGCCTGGTTTTTCGCCTGGGCCTTCCTGACCGTCCTGTCCGGCGCCTTCGATTACGTCCTCGCCGATACGGCCGCCATGCCGCCGCTCGCCGTGCCCCTGCGCACCAGCGTGGTCTTTTTCGCCCTCAACTTCATCGCCGTGGCGGGCATCATCTACATGCTGCTGCGCTTCGCGATCCGGGAAAGAAACAAGGCCCAGGCGCAGATGGCCGCAACCCATGCCCTGCTCCTGGCCGAGCAGGAACGCTCCGAGCGCCTGCTGCTCAACATCCTTCCCGGTCCGGTGGCCGAACGCCTCAAGCATTCCGAACTCACCATCGCCGACGGCTTCGCCGACGTTTCGGTGATGTTCGCCGACATCGTCAATTTCACCCAGGTCGCCGCCAGCATGTCGCCGACGCAGGTGTTCGCCATGCTCAACCGCGTCTTTTCGGCATTCGACGAACTGGCCGAGGAATTCGGCCTCGAAAAGATCAAGACCATCGGCGATGCCTACATGGTCGCCGGCGGACTCAACCTCCAGGGACGAACGGATTACAGCGTCGCCCTCGCCGACATGGCCATCGCCATGCGCGACCTGCTGCACGAGGACTTTTCGGTCAATGCCGCCCATCTCGAAATACGCATCGGCATCGGCACCGGACCGGTGGTGGCGGGCGTGGTCGGCAAGAAGAAGTTCATCTACGACCTCTGGGGCGATACCGTCAACATCGCCAGCCGCATCACCAGCGAGGGCGTGCCGGGCATGATCCAGTGCGACGCGGCGACCCATGAACGCCTGCGGGACGCCTTCGACTTCCTCGCGCCGCAGACGCTCTATCTCAAGGGCAAGGGCGACATGACGGTCTATCGTCTGGTCGGCCGCAAGCCGGCCGCGACGATGCAGGCAGCTACGCCGTCCCCTTGAGGGCAGCGGCAGCCAGCCTGAAGCGCACGCAACCCGGCCGGTTTTCGGCGAGTTCGAGGCGATAGCCGTTCAACTCGGCCAGGCGCGCCGCCTGGTAGAGGCCGATGCCCAAGCCGTTCTCCGAGGCGACCGGCTCATGCAGCAGGCGCATCGCGACGCTCTCCGGAATGGCGGCGCCGCTGTCCGTCACGTCGAGCACCGGCTTGCCGTCGGCGAGGCCGAGTTGCAGATGCACGGCCAGCGACTTGTCTACGCGGCGTTTGTCGATGGCATTCTGCAGCAGGTTCTCCGCAGTGCCGTTGAACATCGCCACCGGCAGGGCGACGTCCGCCGCTTCCACCGCCAGCGCGCATGTCACGCCCTGAGCGGAATAGCGGCTGCAGATGCCGTCGAACCAGAGGCGCACGGAAACCGTCTCGCCGGTTTCCTCGCGCGGCGCCTGCAACTTCTCCAGCGTGTTGCCAAGCCGCTGGGCGATCACCGGCAACTGGCGCCGCAACAGGGCGGTGAGTTCCGCCGAGGGGTGGTCGCCCTCGGCCTCCGACGCCGCGCACAGGGCGTTCAGGGACTGCAACAGATTCTTGACGTCGTGGGTCAGGCGCGCGCCCGTTTCATGGACCGCCTGGATATAGCCGAGTTGCCGCAGCTTGCGACTGCGCCGCTTGTCGTCGTGGAACTCGCCGAGCAGCTGGGCGAGCAGGTTGAAATGCCAGACCAGCGCCGGACTCAGCGCATGGCGGGTGTAGATGCCCAGGATCAGCGAGCCATGACGGAATTCCGTGCGGCGTGCGGTGCGCACGCCGAATTCGCCCGCGCTTTCCCCGTCGGACCAGTCGCCGCCCTTGATCCACGGCAGGCGCCGCACCATGTCCGCGCAGGCGTCGGTCAGGAAGCGCTGCGGATCGTCGCCGCGCTGCGCCAGGTCGGCCAGCGTATGCAGCCATTGCTCGACCGGCAGGCCGATGGAAAGCAGGTAGCGCGAAAACAGGCTGCCCACCCCGGAGAATCCGGCGTGCGGATTCCAGGCCCAGCCCAGCGCCAGCAGCAGCAAGCCAACCGTGATCAGCGCTTCGAACAGGGCCTCGGCATAACCGCTCCTGAACAGCTGCATGGCGGCCAGGCTGCCCAGCGCCAGCACGGCCAGCAGCAGGAACACGAACACCGAGTAGATGAAGTCGATGGCTTCGCCGCCCTCGTCGGATTCCCGTTCCTCCGGCAGCAGCGCCATGACGACGAACAGGCCCGGCAGCAGCAACAGGACCAGACTGATCGCATCGCCGGGCAACACGACCTCCGGAACGACACGCGGCACTACGATCAGCAGCAGCGCGACCACCAGGTAGCCGAGCGCCAGCAGGTAGAACAGCTTGCTCCAGCGCGAGGCATAGAAGAAGACCTTGCCGCCGACAATGCCGGCAGACAGCATGATCCAGACCGCCAGCATCCACCAGTCGAGCCAGAAGACCGCCGCCGTGATGCCGGCGGCGACGAAGCTCGCGGCCAGCAGGGAAAGCCGCTGCTCGGCACGCACGAAGGGTTGCCACAGAATCGCCAGCCCGATTTCGACGACGAAGATCAGGCGCCCGATCGCACCGTCCGGCCCCTGCACCAGCACCAGATGGAGCAGGGCCAGCAACGCCAGCAGGAGCCAGCGGCGGTGCCGGATGACCAGGGCGGCGATGGCTTCCGGGAGCGGTGGGGAGCGCATGATGGACGATTCTATCCGGCGCCGGCGTCCGACGTCCCGAATCGGGCGACAAGATTGCCGACACCCGGCGTCGAATTTCCGACAGTCAGTCCAATGAACAGGCGGAAAACGCCCTGAATCCGCGCCTTTCGCCATGGCTTCGAACTTGCTAGACTGTTGTCATCCGCATTACCACCGTTGGAGACTGAAATGACTAACAAACAATCCGGCTTCACTCTCGTCGAAATCGCCATCGTGCTGGTCATCATCGGCCTGCTGCTCGGCGGCGTGCTGAAGGGACAGGAATTGATCAACAGCGCGAAGGTGAAGAACTTCGCCACCGACTTCCGTTCCGTGCCGCTGTTCATCTACGGCTACCAGGACAAGTACCGGGCATTGCCGGGCGACGACGCCAACTATGCGACGCATGTCGGCGGCGCCGCCACCGCCGCGGGCGTCACCCTGCTGGCGCCGACCGCCGGCACGCTGGGCAACGGCACGCTGAACGGCTTCTACAATTCCGTCACCGCCACCGACGAAACCGTGGCCTTCTGGCAGCAGGTGCGCCTGTCCGGCCTCGCCGCCGGACCGACGGCCTTCACCTCGGTAGCCGCCGACGCGCCGACCAATGCCGACGGCGGCCGGATCGGCATCCAGTCGGTCACGCCGATCACCGGCATGACGGGTTCCTACTTCGTCTGCTCCGACAGCATCCAGGGGAAATTCGCCAAGCAGCTCGACACCACGATGGACGACGGCAACACCGCCACGGGTTCGATGCGGGTCATGGCCGCCGGTTACGCCGGCACCGCCCAGGCGGCGACGGCAACCACCGCGATCGTCGACGGCACGACCTACTCCGTCTGCCTCGCCCTCTGAGCGCCGGCGCAACGCCAGAAGAAAGCCCGCTACGGCGGGCTTTTTTTATTGCCCGCCGCGCAGCAGCCGCTCTTCGCCCCTCGCCAGCATTTCCGGCGTTCCCAGCAGCACCACGGCGTCGTTCTCTTCCAGGCGCAACTCCGGCGCCACCGCCAGCCCGCGTTCGCGGCGGCGGCGCACCGCCGAGACGCGGACGCCGATGGCGTCCAGCGCCAGCTCGCCGAGGGTGCGTCCCACCGCATAAGCGCCGGAACTCAGGGAAACCGCCCTGAGCCGCGGCTGCTGGGCTTCGTTGAGGTGGTCGCTGGCATCGCTGGCGCCGTGGAAGAAGCCGCGCAGCAGATCGTAGTGCTTCTCGCGCAGTTCGCGCAGCCGCTTGATGACGCGATGCATCGGCACGCCGAGCAGGGCCAGGGCGTGGGTCGCCAGCATGACGCTGGATTCGAGCGCTTCGGGCACCACCTCGGCGGCGCCCGCCGCGAAGAGGCGTTCGGCATCGTCCTGTTCGCGCGAACGCACCACCACCGGCACATCGGCGCGCACTTCATGGATGCGATGCAGCACGCGCAGGGAGGCGTCGATCCCGGCGAAGGTGACGATCACCACGCTGGCGCGCGACAACCCCGCCGCCATGAGGATTTCGCTGCGCGTGCAATCGCCGAACACCACCGGCTCGCCGGCGTTGGCGGCCTCGCGCACGCGTTCCGGATCGTAATCGAGGGCGACATAGGCGATCCCCTCGCTGTCGAGGAAACGCGCCAGATGCTGGCCGGTGCGGCCGTAGCCGCAGAGTATGGCGTGCTTCTCGGAGGCCACCGTGCGGGCGGCGATCTGGGTCAGTTGCATCGAGCGCATCAGCCACTCCGAAGCGACGAAGCGCATCACGATGCGGTCGGAGAAATGCACGATCAGCGGCGCCAACACCAGCGACAGCACCAGCGCCGCCAGCACCGGCTGGACGGCGGCATCGGACAGGACGCCGGCATGGGTGGCTTCGGCCAGCAGCACGAAGCCGAATTCGCCGCCGGCGCACAACCACAGTCCGGTACGCAGGGCCGTGCCGGGCGAGGTGCCGAGCAGCCGCGAGAAGCCACCGGCCACCGCCAGCTTGCCGACCAGCAGCAGGACGAGTATCCCAATCACCCGCGGCCATTCGCCAGCGATGGCGCCGAAGTCGAGCATCATGCCGATGGAGATGAAGAACAGTCCGAGCAGGACGTCGCGGAAGGGCTTGATGTCGTCCTCGACCTGGTAGCGGTATTCGGTTTCGGAGATCAGCATGCCGGCGATGAAGGCGCCGAGCGCCAGCGACAGGCCGGCGAACTCGGTCAGCCAGGCCAGGCCGAGCACCACCAGCAGCACGTTGAGCATGAACAGCTCGCCCGACTTGCGCCGCGCCACCAGGTAGAACCAGCCGCTCATCAGGCGCTGGCCGAGGAACAGCACCAGCCCCAGCAGCACGGCGGCCTTGAGGCCGGCCACGGCCAGCTCCTGCGTCAATTCCTTCACCGATTCCGACAGCGCCGGGATGACGATCAGCAGCGGCACTACGGCGAGGTCCTGGAACAGCAGCACGCCCATGACCTCGCGGCCGTGCGGAGAGTCGAGCTCGATGCGGTCGGCCAGCAGCTTGGACAGGATGGCGGTGGAAGACATCGCCAGCACCCCGCCCAGCGCGATGCCGGCGAACCACGACAGCCCCATGGCGGCGGCCAGCGCCGCGCTCACGATCATGGTCGCCGCCACCTGGACCAGGCCCAGGCCGAAGACGATGCGCTTCATGGCGAACAGGCGCGGCAGCGAAAACTCCAGGCCGATGGTGAACATCAGGAAGACGACGCCAAATTCGGCGAGGTGGCGCGCGCCTTCGCTGCTGGGCAGCAGGTTGAAGGCATGGGGGCCGATGACGGCGCCGACCAGCAGATAGCCGAGAATCGGCGGCAGCGCGATGGCGCGGAAAACCGCGACGACGAGCACTGAAGCGCCAAGCAGCAGCAGGACGAGTTGCAATGTGTTCATCGGGTGCAACGGCTATAATTTGCCCCAATCATAAACGATGCCCACCATGAGCCAAGCTCCCGATTCATCCCGCGCACTCGAAATGGCCAGGCGCGTGCTGTCGATAGAAGCCGCCGCCGTCACCGCGCTCGGCGAGCGCCTGGACGACGGCTTTCGCCGCGCCGTCGACCTGATCCTGGACAGCCACGGCCGCGTCATCGTCAGCGGCATCGGCAAGTCGGGCCATGTCGCGCGCAAGATCGCCGCCACCATGGCCAGCACCGGCACCCCCGCCTACTTCGTCCACGCCGCCGAGGCGGTGCACGGCGACCTCGGCATGATCACGCACCAGGACGTCGTCATCGCCCTTTCCAACTCCGGCGAGAACGACGAACTGCTGACCATCGTGCCGCTGATCAAGCGCCAGGGCGGCCGGCTCATCGCCATCACCGGCAACGCCGCCTCCTCGCTGGCGCGCGAAGCCGACGTGCACCTCGACGCCAACGTGCGCGAGGAAGCCTGTCCGCTCAACCTCGCGCCGACCGCCAGCACCACGGCGGCGATGGCGCTCGGCGACGCGCTCGCCGTGGCGCTGCTCGACGCCCGCGGCTTCGGCACCGAAGACTTCGCCCGCTCGCATCCGGGCGGCGCGCTCGGCCGCAAGCTGCTTACCCATGTCAGCGACGTCATGCGTCCCGCCGACCTGGTGCCGGGCGTGTCCGAGCAAACCCCCGTGGTCGAGGCCCTGCTGGCCGTCACGCGCGGCGGGCTCGGCATGACCGCGGTGCGCGCCGCCGACGGCCGGCTGACCGGCATCTTCACCGACGGCGACCTGCGCCGGGCGATGGAAAAGCACGGCGACCTGCGCAGCATGCCGGTCAGCCAGGCCATGACCGTCAACCCCCGCACCATCGAACCGCAGCGCCTGGCCGTCGAAGCCGTCGAGATGATGGAACGCCACCGCATCAACCAGCTGCTGGTCATCGACGCCTCCGGCGCCCTCGTCGGCGCCCTCAACATGCACGACCTGTTCCGCGCCAAGGTGGTCTGATGAATGTTTTCGACAAGGCCGCCGGCATCCGCCTGATGGGCTTCGACATCGACGGCGTCATGACCGACGGACGGCTGTATTTCAGTCCGCGCGGCGACGAAATGAAGGCCTTCTTCACCCGCGACGGCCTCGGCCTGAAGATGCTGCAACGCGCCGGCATCCAGATCGCCATCATCACCGGCCGCAGCTCCGAGATCGTGACGCAGCGCGCCGCGAATCTCGGCATCGACCTGGTGCTGCAGGGCGTGGAGAACAAGCGCGCGGCGATGGCCGACCTGCTCGAACGCAACGGCCTCGCCTTCGGGCAAGCGGGCTACATGGGCGACGACATCGTCGACGTCGCCGTCATGGGCGCTTGCGGCTTTTCCGCCACGGTCGGCGACGGCCACGCCCTGGCGCGGCGCCAGGCCGACTACGTCGCGCAGGCCCCCGCCGGCGCCGGCGCCGTGCGCGAAGTCTGCGAACTGATCCTGCGCGCCCAGGGCAAGCTCGATGCCGCCCTCGCGCACTACCTCGCACCCCCCGGGGATTTCCCGCGCTCATGAGAGCCACCGGCGCAGGGTTCTTCCCGGTCGTGCTGCTGTTTTTGCTGGCCGCGCTGACCTTCTGGCTCGAACGCGCCACACAGACCGACGACGACGGCCGCAACGGCAAGAACCGCCACGACCCGGACTACATCGTCGACAACTTCCACGTCCGCCGCTTCGATGTCGATGGCAAGCTGCAGCACACGCTTGTTGCGCAAAAGATGCTGCATTATCCCGACGACGACAGCACCAAGGTCGTTCTGCCGCGGCTGACCTACCACCGTAGCCCGCCGGCGCATGTGAACTCCAACCTCGCCTGGCTGGACAAGGACGGCAAGCACGTCAAGCTCGACGGCGATGTTCATGTCATCCGGGAAAGCCTCGACGGCAGCCCGTATACCGAGATCACCACCAGCGTTCTTTATGCCGTGCCCGACGACGAGTTCGCCCATACCGAAGCCCCGGTCGTCATCACCCAGGGGCAGACCGTGATCAACGGCACCGGCATGGAGACGAACAACAAGACGCAGATTTCCGTGCTGTTCGGGCGCGTGAATGGCATCATTTACAAAAAACCAGCGAACCAGGCGCAGCCAACCCATGAAAACAAGCCCACTACCCTCCGGACTCCGGCAGTTTCTGCTGCTGGCCAGCCTGCTCGCCCTGCAGCCGGCGTTCGCCGAAAAGGCCGACAAGGACAAGCCGGTCAATCTCGAAGCCGACCGCATAACGGTCGATGACGCCAAGAAGCTGCACATCCTCGAAGGCAACGTCGTCCTGGTGCGCGGCACACTGGTGATCCGCACCGACAGGCTGGTCGTCACCCAGGACGCCGACGGCTTCCAGCGCGGCGTCGCCTACGGCGGCGCGGGCGGCCTGGCGCGCTTCCGCCAGAAGCGCGAAGGCAAGGACGAATACGTCGACGGCGAGGCCGAACGCATCGATCACGACGCCAAGACCGAAAAGACCGATCTCTACGTCCGCGCCTACGTCAAGAGCGGCCTCGACGAAGTTCGCGGCCAGTTCATTTCCTACGACGGCCTGACCGAAAACTACCTCGTCACCAGCGGCCCCAACGGCACCAGCGCCGCCGCCGCCGGCAAGCCGGACCGCGTGCGCGCCGTCATCCAGCCCAAGAAGGACGGCAAGCCCCTGGCGCCGGCCGGTCCGGGCCTGCCGCTCAAGGCCGCCCCCGAAATCGTCAACCCGCGCCCGGAGTGATCCGCACATGAGCTACGAAAACATCCTCGTCGAATCGCACGGCAAGGTCGGCCTCATCACCCTCAACCGCCCCAAGGCCCTCAACGCGCTCAACGACGCGCTGGTCGACGAGGTCGGCGGCGCGCTCTCCATCTTCGAGGCGGACGACAACATCGGCTGCATCGTCATCACCGGTTCCGAGAAAGCCTTCGCCGCCGGTGCCGACATCGGCACCATCAAGGACTTCTCCTGCATGGACGCCTATCTCGGCGACTACATCACGCGCAACTGGGAAAGCGTCGCGAAATGCCGCAAACCCGTCATCGCCGCCGTCGCCGGCTTCGCCCTCGGCGGCGGCTGCGAACTGGCCATGATGTGCGACATGATCTACGCCGCCGACACCGCCAAGTTCGGCCAGCCTGAAGTAAAGATCGGCATCCTGCCCGGCGCCGGCGGCACCCAGCGCCTGCCGCGCGCCGTCGGCAAGGCCAAGGCCATGGACATGTGCCTCACCGCCCGCTTCATGGATGCCGCCGAAGCCGAGCGCAGCGGCCTCGTCGCCCGCATCTTCCCCGCCGACAAGCTGCTGGAGGAAACCCTCGCCGCCGCCGCGACCATCGCCGGCTACTCGCTGCCCGTCCTCATGATGATCAAGGAATCGGTCAATCGCGCCCACGAATCCTCGCTCGCCGAAGGCATCCTGTTCGAACGCCGCAGCTTCCATGCCGCCTTCGCACTGGCCGACCAGAAGGAAGGCATGGCCGCCTTCGTCGAGAAGCGCAAGCCCGACTTCAAGAACCGCTGACGCCCCACCGCACCGCACAACGAGGCCGGCCATTGCGCCGGCCTCGTCGTTTTCGGCTGGCGCCGCGCAGGAATCCCCCTTTTATTGACGGCTAACTGACTAATAAATCGAAAACTTTTTCCGATAAAATCATTTATTGTGCAACGCACAAAAAACTTCTTGACTTCGACTTTTCGATCCCTATAATCAGTTCCATGATGCAGTGCAACATCGCGCCTGAAGGCAGTCTTGATCGCCAGCCGGAAAGCGCAAACGAAACAAACCTACCGACTTTCGCTTTCAACACTCTTTAGGAGATTTACATGTACACCACGCCCGAACAGCTTTCCAGCGCCAACAAAGCCAACGTCGAGTCCCTGCTGACCGTCGCCAACACCGCGTTCGCCAGCGCCGAGCGCATCGCCGCCCTGAACCTGAACACCGCCCGCACCCTGCTCGAAGACAGCGTTTCCAACGCCAAGTCCCTGCTCGCCGCCAAGGATGCGCAAGAGCTGATGAGCATCCAGACCGCCCTGGCCCAGCCGGTGCTCGACAAGGCCATCGCCTACTCGCGCAGCCTGTACGAGATCGCCACCCAGACGCAAGAAGAGTTCGGCAAGATTTTCGAATCCCAGTTCGCCGAAGTGAACAAGAACGTCGCCACCGCCCTCGACAAGGCCGCCAAGAACGCCCCGGCCGGTTCCGATGTCGCCGTCGCCGCCGTCAAGTCCGCCATCGCCGCCGCGAACTCCGCCTACGACACCATGACCAAGGCCGCCAAGCAAGTCGCCGAGATCGCCGAAGCCAACGTTGCCGCCGCCACCAGCGCCACCGTCAAGGCCGTCGGTGCCTCCGCCGCCGCCCCCAAGGCCAAGAAGGCCGCCTGAGTCTAGTTTTTACCGTCTCCTCCTCCAGCCCCAACAGGCTGGATTCAGCCCCGGCCTTGTGCCGGGGCTTTTTTTATTCTGCGTTCAATC
>CAZWFC010000052.1:0-17934 GCA_964632965.1 uncultured Rhodocyclaceae bacterium | reverse complement strand
AGGATTTCGCCGGGCGTCGAGATCAAGATCGCCGACAACGGCGAAATCCTCGTCAAGGGGCCGATGCTGCTGAAGGAATACTACATGCGCCCGGAAGCCACGGCGGAGTCGATCAACGCCGACGGCTACTTCATGACCGGCGACGCCGGCTTTCTCGATCACGAAGGCCATCTCAAGATCATCGACCGCGCCAAGGATGTCGGCAAGCTTTCCAACGGCGCCATGTTCGCGCCCAACTACATCGAGAACAAGCTCAAGTTCTTCCAGTACGTCAAGGAGGCGGTCTGCTTCGGCCACGACCGCGACATGGTTTGCGCCTTCATCAACATCGACATGGGCGCCGTCGGCAACTGGGCCGAGCGGCGCAACATCGCCTATTCCGGCTATACCGACCTGGCCTGCAAGGTCGAGGTGCAGGAACTGATCCGCGAGTGCGTGGAGCAGGTGAATGCCGAGCTGGCGACCGACGAAATGATGGCCGATACCCAGGTGCATCGCTTCCTCGTCCTGCACAAGGAGCTCGATCCCGACGACGATGAACTGACGCGCACGCGCAAGGTGCGGCGCGGTTTCGTCGCCGAGAAGTACGCGGTGCTGGTCGATGCGCTGTATACCGGCAAGGCATCGCAGTTCATCGAAACCGAGGTCAAGTTCGAGGACGGCCGGCGCGGCAAGGTGGCCGCCGACCTCAAGATCAGCGACGTCAAAACATTCCCCAAGGACGCGGCCCGCAAGGCCGCGTAAGGAATCCGAACCATGGCACGACAGATCGGCGAAGTCATCCTCGACCTGCGCAATATTTCCTTGCGCTTCGGCGGGGTGAAGGCCCTTACAGACATTTCCTTCGATGTGCGCGAGCATGAAATCCGCGCCATCATCGGCCCCAACGGTGCCGGCAAGAGTTCCATGCTCAATGTCATCAACGGCGTTTACCGGCCGCAGGAAGGCGAGATCGTCTTCCACGGCGAGCATCGCCACGACATGGACACCCATGCCGCCGCCGCCGCCGGCATCGCCCGCACCTTCCAGAACATCGCCTTGTTCAAGGGCATGTCGGTGCTCGACAACCTGATGACCGGCCGCAACCTGAAGATGAAGACCAACTTCATTCAGCATGCGCTGTGGTGGGGCGCGGCCAAGCGCGAGGAACTCGAACACCGCAGGAAGGTGGAGGAGGTGATCGACTTCCTCGAAATCGAGCATATCCGCAAGACGCCGGTCGGGCGCCTGCCTTACGGACTGCAAAAGCGCGTCGAGCTGGGCCGCGCGCTCGCCGCCGAGCCGTCCATGCTGCTGCTCGACGAGCCGATGGCCGGCATGAACGTCGAAGAGAAGCAGGACATGTGCCGCTTCATCCTCGACGTGAACGACCAGTTCGGCACCACCATCGTCCTCATCGAGCACGACATGGGCGTGGTGATGGACATTTCCGACCGCGTCGTCGTCCTCGACTACGGCAAGAAGATCGGCGATGGCGAGCCGGACGAGGTCAAGAACAATCCGGAAGTCATTGCCGCCTATCTCGGCACGCAACACTGAAAGGAAATCAAAGTGACCCCCACGCTCACTTCGTTCGCTGCCCCCCGAGGGGGCGTTTCCTTCCTCGGGACGGCCCTTCGAAAGGAAAACCATGCAATTCTTCTTTGAAGTCCTGATCGGCGGCCTGCTCTCGGGCATCATGTACTCGCTGGTGGCGCTCGGCTTCGTGCTGATCTTCAAGGCCTCGGGCGTGTTCAACTTCGCCCAGGGCGCCATGGTCTATTTCGCCGCGCTGGCGGTGGTCGGCTTTCTCGACAAGGGCGCGCCGCTGTGGCTGGCGATCATCCTCGCCTTCGTCGTCATGACGGTGTTCGGCATCTGTACCGAGAAATTCGTGCTGCGCAAGATGGTGAACCAGCCGCCGATCGCCCTGTTCATGGCGACCATCGGCCTGGCGTTCTTCATCGAGGGTCTGGCGCCCATGCTGTTCGGCAACGACGTGCGCCCGCTCGATCTCGGCCTCGTCGACGAGCCCATTCCCTACATCCTCGATACCTTCAACATTGTCGTCAGCCGCTTCGACCTCACGGCCGCCGGTCTCGCCGCGCTGCTGGTGGTCGTGCTGGCGCTGTTCTTCCAATACACGCGCGTCGGCCGGGCGCTGCGCGCCGTCGCCGACGACCACCAGGCCGCGTTGTCCATCGGGATTCCACTGCAGCACATCTGGGCGCTGGTGTGGGCGGTGGCGGGCTTCGTCGCGCTGGTCTCGGGCATGCTCTGGGGGGCGCGCAACGGCGTGCAGTTCGCGCTGACCTTCACGGCGCTGAAGGCCCTGCCGGTGCTGATTCTTGGCGGTTTCACCTCGATTCCGGGCGCCATCGTCGGCGGTCTGATCATCGGCGCTTCCGAGAAGCTGGCCGAAATCTACATTCCACCCGTGATGCAGAGCATGTTCGCCGGCAATTTCGGCGGCATCGAGGGCTGGTTCCCGTATGTCATGGCGTTGCTGTTCCTCCTCGTGCGGCCGGAAGGCTTGTTCGGCGAGAAGCACATTGATCGCGTTTGAGAGAGGCTGATCGAATATGTTCTACCGCGAAACCGGACAATTCAAGACCAGCTACGGCGCCGATCAGCAGATCTTTCCGATCCGCCAGGACCGCATCGGCATCGCCCTGCTGCTGGCCGTCGCCTTCGTCGGCGTGCCGCTGTTCAGCTCCGAGTACTGGTTCTCGGCGATCCTGATCCCCTTCCTGATCTTTTCGCTGGCGGCGATCGGCCTCAACGTCCTGACCGGCTACGCCGGCCAGTTGTCGCTCGGCTCGGCGGCCTTCATGGCCGTCGGCGCCTATGCCGCCTACAACTTCCAGGTGCGCGTCGAGGGCATGCCGATCCTGGTCTCCTTCATTCTCGCCGGCCTGACGGCGGCTACCGTCGGCATCCTCTTCGGCCTGCCCAGCTTGCGCATCAAGGGCTTCTACCTGGCCGTGGCGACGTTGGCGGCGCAGTTCTTCATCGTCTGGTGCCTGACCAAGTTCCCCTATCTCTCCAACGACTCGTCGTCGGGCGTCATTTCCGTGCCGGGCGTCAGCATCCTCGGCTTCGCCTTCGACACGCCGCGCAGCAAGTATCTGCTGGTGCTGACGCTGGTCGTGCTGCTGGCGCTGGCGGCGAAGAACATGGTGCGCTCGACCACCGGGCGCGCCTGGATGGCGGTGCGCGACATGGATGTGGCGGCCGAGGTGATCGGCATCCGGCTGATGCACACCAAGCTGCTGGCCTTCGCCGTCAGCTCGTTCTACTGCGGCGTCGCCGGCGCCCTGTACGCGTTCTGCTACCTGGGGTCGGTCGAACCGGATGGCTTCTCGCTCGACATGTCCTTCAAGATACTGTTCATGATCATCGTCGGCGGCGTCGGCAGCATACTCGGCAGCTTCCTCGGCGCCGCCTTCATCCTGCTGCTGCCGATCTTCCTCGACATCAGTCTGCCGGCGATTGCCGGGTTGCTGCACCTGCCGTTCGACAACGCCACGGTGTCGCATATCCAGTTGATGGTATTCGGCGCTCTCATCATGTTCTTCCTGGTCGTGGAACCCCACGGCCTGGCGCGTTTGTGGCAGATTGCGAAGGAGAAGCTGCGCCTGTGGCCGTTCCCTCATTGATGCCAGCGCAGACTTTGTATCAATAATTCAACCAAGAGGAGACATACATGTTCCAGAAAAGCAAACGGTTCGTCCTGGCCGCCGCGGTTTCCGCAGCCTGCTTCAGCACCGCTTTTTCGGCGCCCGTGCAGGCGGCGGAAGAGCAGTTCTTCATGTTGCCGTCCTATCGCGTCGGCCCCTACGGTGCCAACGGCGCTGCCTGGTATGGCGGCTTCATCGACTACCTCAACTACGTGAACATGAAGGGCGGCATCGACGGCGTCCATGTTGCCTGGGAAGAATGCGAGACCGAGTACAACAACGCCAAGGGCGTCGAGTGCTACGAGCGCATGAAGTCCAAGGCCAAGGCGGCGCCCGGCCCGATCCACGTCATGTCTACCGGTATTTCCTACGCCCTGGTCGACAAGACCGCCGCCGACAAGCTGCCGCTGGCGATGATGGGCTACGGCCTGACCATGGCGGTGGACGGCTCGGTGTTTCCCTGGGCCTTCCCGCTGGTGACCACCTATCAGATGCAGGCCTCGGCCATCGTCAAGTTCCTCAAGGACAAGGGCGGCCTCGAAGGCAAGAAGATCGTCTTCCTCTATCATGATTCGGCCTACGGCAAGGAGCCGATCCTGGCGCTGGAAGCCGAGTCCCGCCTCAACAAGTTCTCGCTGGTGCAGATCCCCGTCGCCCATCCGGGCAACGAGCAGGGCGCCCAGTGGCAGCGCATCCGCCAGGAAAAACCCGACTACGTGATCATGTGGGGCTGGGGCGTGATGAACATGACGGCCATCAAGACCGCCCAGAAGATGGGCTATCCGCGCGAACAGATGATCGGTTCCTGGTGGGCCGGTTCCGAGGAGGACGTGGTGCCGGCCGGCGATGCCGCCAAGGGCTACATGTCCGCGACGTGGAACGTGTCCGGCAAGGGCGTGCCCGTGATCGCCGACATCGAGAAAACCGTCTATGGCGCCGGCAAGGGCAACCTGTCCGACAAGGCCAAGATCGGCACCATCCTCTATAACCGCGGCGTTTCCGCCGCCGTGCTGTCCGTCGAGGCCGTGCGCGCCGCCCAGGCCAAATACGGCAAGGCCAAGGCGATGAACGCCGAGCAGGTGCGCTGGGGCATGGAAAACCTCAACCTCACCGACGCGCGCCTCAAGGCGCTGGGCGCCACCGGCCTGCTGCCGGAAGTGAAGACTTCCTGCGACAACCACGAAGGCTCGGGCAAGGTGAAGCTCCAGCAATGGGACGGCACCAAGTGGGTCGTGCTGACCGACTGGATCGAAGGCAACAAGGCGTTGATCCACCCGCTGTTCCAGGCCGACGCCAAGCGCTTCGCCAAGGAAAAGGGCATCACGCCGCGTGATTGCGCCGCCGAAACGAAGAAGAAGTAAGCAGCAGGCAATAGGGGAAGGGCGGGGAGCGATCCCCGCCCGCCCTGCAAACCAAGCCCGAACGGGAACCTACCCATGTCCGCCTATCTGTCCGTCAACAACGTCGAGGTCATCTACGACCACGTCATCCTGGTCCTCAAGGGCGTATCGCTCGAAGTGCCGCAGGGCAAGATCGTGGCGCTGCTGGGCGCCAACGGCGCCGGCAAGAGCACCACGCTGAAGGCCATTTCCAATCTGCTGCGCGCCGAGCGCGGCGAAGTCACCAAGGGCAGCATCGAGTTTCAGGGGAATCGCGTCGATCAGATGACGCCGAACGAAATGGTCAAGGGCGGCGTCATTCAGGTCATGGAAGGCCGCCACTGCTTCGGCCACCTGACCGTCGAGGAGAACCTGCTGACCGGCGCCTACACGCAGTCGCAGTCGCGCGCGCAACAGAAGCAGAGCCTCGAAAAGGTCTATGACTATTTTCCGCGCCTCAAGCAGCGGCGCAGTTCGCAGGCCGGCTATACCTCCGGCGGCGAACAGCAGATGACGGCCATCGGCCGTGCTTTGATGGCCAACCCGCAGATGATCCTGCTCGACGAGCCGTCGATGGGGCTGGCGCCGCAGATCGTCGAGGAGATCTTCGAGATCGTGCGCGACCTCAATGCCCGCGAGAAGGTGAGTTTTCTCCTCGCCGAGCAGAACACCATGGTGGCGCTGCGCTACGCCGACTTCGGCTACATCCTCGAAAACGGCCGCGTCGTCATGGAAGGCGAAGCCGCCGAGCTGCGCACCAACGAGGACGTCAAGGAGTTCTATCTCGGCCTGTCGTCTTCCGGTCGCAAGAGCTTCCGCGACAGCAAGCACTATCGCCGCCGTAAACGCTGGCTCGCCTGAGCGCGCTGGCGCAAATCGCGCGGCGCGCTGCGGCGTTGGTCGCGGGCTTGCATAGCGCTGCTATGCGGCACCCGCGCCCGCCTTGCAGCGCTTGGCGCTTTGCGCCGGGTTGGGCATCCGTGTTGCCCCCGGTTTCAAAACGATAAGCCCGAAGCGCATTGCACCGGGCCGATAATTGGAGTGGTTCATGTCTGAATTTTTCGATGCGCTGGAAACCCGTTCCCCGGAGGAGCGCGAGGCCGACCTGATGGCGCGGCTGCCGGCGCAGATCGCCCATGCCAAGACCGCGGCGTATTTCGCCAGGGCGCTGGCGGGGGTCGATGCGGCGGCGGTGAATTCCCGCGCCGCGCTGGCGCAGTTGCCGGTGCTGCGCAAGCATGAACTGATCGAACTGCAGAAGGCGCAGCGACCCTTCGGCGGCCTGGTGGCGACGCCCTACGGCCGGCTCGGCCGCGTCTTCTCCTCGCCCGGCCCGATCTACGAACCCGAGGGCCGCAGCGCCGACTGGTGGCGCACCGCGCGGGCGTTGTTTGCGGCGGGCTTTCGCGCCGGCGACTTGGTGCACAACAGTTTTTCCTACCATATGACGCCGGGGGCCTGGATACTCGAAGCCGGCGCCCATGCGCTCGGCTGCTCGGTTTTCCCCGGCGGCGTCGGCCAGACCGAACAGCAGATTCAGGCGATGGCCGACCTCGCGCCCAACGGCTACGTCGGCACGCCGTCCTTCCTGCGCATTCTGGTCGAGAAGGCCGACGAACTCGGCATCAAGCTGCCGTCGCTGACCAAGGCGCTGGTCTCCGGCGAGGCCTTCCTGCCGCCGGTACGCGATGCCCTGCGCACGCGCGGCATCGAGGGCTACCAGGCCTATGCGACGGCCGATCTCGGCGTCATCGCCTATGAAAGCCGGGCGCGCGAAGGCCTGATCGTCGACGAAGGCGTGATCGTCGAAATCGTCCGCCCGGGCACCGGCGATCCGGTGGCGGCGGGCGAAGTCGGCGAAGTCGTCGTCACCACCTTCAACAGCGATTACCCGCTGATCCGTTTCGGCACCGGCGACCTGTCGGCGGTGCTGCCGGGCGCTTCGCCCTGCGGCCGCACCAACGTCCGCATCAAGGGCTGGATGGGGCGCGCCGACCAGACCACCAAGGTCAAGGGCATGTTCGTGCATCCGGAGCAGGTCGATGCCGTCGTCAAGCGCCACCCGGAAGTGATGAAGGCGCGCCTGGTCGTCACCAATCCCGATGCCAGCGACGCCATGACCCTGCATTGCGAGGCGCCGGAAGACGCGGCGCTCGCCAAGGCCGTCGCCGACAGCCTGCGCGACGTCACCAAGTTGCGCGGCGACGTCAGGATGGTGCCGCCCGGCAGCCTGCCCAACGACGGCAAGGTGATCGAGGACGCGCGCAAGTTCGACTGAGCCGCGGCGTGCGTGATATAAGCGCGGCATGACCGCCGCGCTCGCCCTGCTGCCCGACTTCGCGCTGATCCTGCTCGGCTTTGCCCTGCGGCGGGCCATGCATCTGGGCGACCATTTCTGGACCGGGCTCGAAAAGCTCGTCTATTTTGTCCTCTTCCCCGCGCTGCTGTTCAATGCCCTGGTGCGCACCGCCATCGACTGGCAGGCGGCGCCGCCGCTGATCGCCACGGGTGCGGCGGCGATGGTCGTCGGCATGCTCGCCGGCGGCGCGGCGCGCGGCCTGTTCGCGCTGCCGCCGATTTCCTTCGCTTCGCAGTTCCAGTGCGCCTTCCGCTTCAATTCCTATATTGGCCTGGCCGTGGCGGGAAATCTGCACGGTGCGGCGGGCATCGCGGCGATGGGGCTGCTCACCGGCGCCATGGTGCCGCTCGCCAACCTCGCCGCGGTGTGGATGCTGGCGCGGCACGGCAATACCGGCGTCTGGCGCGAGTTGGCGAAGAACCCGCTGATCCTCGCGACGCTGGCCGGACTGGCGTGGAACCTCGCCGGCTGGCCGATGCCGGTGCCGGCGCTGAAGGTGCTCGGCCGGCTGGCGGAGGCCTCGATCGCGCTCGGCCTCCTGACGGTGGGGGCGGCGCTCCGGATCCGCGGAAGTTTCGGCGACGGTGGACGCGTTGCGGCAGCGTGGTTCATGGCGGCGAAGCTGCTGGTGATGCCCGCCGCCGCCCTGGTCATCGCCAGATCGTTCGGACTGACGGGCGTCTACTTCGACATTGCCGTGGCTTTCGCCGCGCTGCCGACGGCGAGCTCCGCCTACATCCTGACGCAGCGCATGGGCGGCGACGGCGCCCGTGTCGCCTGGCTGATCTCGGCGACCACGCTGGCGGCGATGCTGACGCTGCCGGCGTGGTTGGCGGCGCTTTAGCGCCGGACGCCGCAGTTGCAGCGGCGCTGCCGGATTATTTCTTCTTCGCTTTTCCGGTCGGCGCCGCGGGTGCCTCGGCCTTGGCGGCCGGGGCTGCGGCGGGCGTCGTCTCGCCCTCGGTCTGCGGCATGAACGGCCAGGGCCAGAGGGCGGGGTTGGCGAAGGGATTGGCGTTCGCTTCCGGCGTGCTCGCCGACTGGCTGATGGCCTGCATGGCTGCCAGCGTGGTGCGCTGCATTTCGAGGCCGTGGATGCTCATCTGCAGCATGCCGAGGTTGGTTTTCAGCCAGCCTTCGACCGTCTTGAGATTGGCGATCTGCTTGTCGAGCTCGTCGGTATCGAGGGTCGGGGTGACCATGCCGGGCAGCGTGAATCCCATGTTGCCCCACATGTTCTTGATGAAATCGAGCGGATCTTGTTCGTTGGACATGCTGGGCTCCTTCGCGGCAGATGGGCCGATTTTACGGCAATGCCGACACCCGCGCCCGTTTTCGCGGTAGACTGCCCAATGTCATACGCATCAAGGAGATCGCAGTGCTGAAGGTGTTGATCATCGAAGACCATGCCCTGGTGCGTGAAGGATTGCTGCTGGCCATGCGTGCCCTTGAGGAGGGCACGGAAACACTCGGCGCCCAGGATGCCGATACCGGCCTCAAGCTGCTCGAAGCGCACGACGACATCGACCTCGTCCTGCTCGACCTGATGCTGCCGGGAACGAGCGGCATGGCCTTGCTGGGTGCGATCCGCAAGCGGTTTCCCACCATTCCGGTCGTCATCCTGTCGGCGTTGGACGATGCCGAAACGGCCGCGCGGGCGATGCGCCAAGGCGCTTCCGGCTTCGTGCCGAAGTCGAGTTCGACGGATTCCCTGCTGGAGGCCCTGCGCCAGGTGCTCGACGGCGAAGTGTTTCTGCCGCCCAACATGCGCGAAGCCATGGAGCGCGGCGACGGCGCCCGCGGCAAGTCGCTGGCCGACCGCTACGGCCTCACCGCCGCGCAGATGCGCGTGCTGGAACTCCTGACGCAGGGCAAGACCAACCGCCAGATCGCCGAAATGCTGGGGGTGACCGAAGGCACGGTCAAGATTCACGTCTCCGCCATTTTCAAGGCCCTGAACGTCACCAACCGCTCCCAGGCGCTGCTGGTGGCGAGCCGTCAGCGCGTGCGCGTCTGATTCGCCGCGGCAGGCTGCGGCCCGCCCGCGCTGACGGCGGAGTCAGGCCACCGTTCCCGCCGCCTCGGTCTCTTCCTCAAGCAGGTGATGCAGCAGGGCGCGCAGGCGCCCCGGCTTGAAGGGCTTGGCCAGCCGGCCATCGAAGAAGATATCGAATGGCAACGCTTCTCCGGACGCCTCGCCGACGAGCACCACCTGCGGCCGCGGCCGGGGTCTGCCGACCAGAGTCTGCGCCAATCCCTTGACGAAGCGTTCGTCGCAGACGACAAGATCCGGCATCGCCGCCATGTGAGCGCGCAGCAGACGCTGATCGCCGGCGCGCAGCACGCGGTAGCCCCAGTTCTCGATCAGGTTGCCGAGACTTTCGAGCTCGGGCTGCGATTCACCCGCAACGAGTATCCGGGCGGTGTGAGGGACGGAAGCGGTGCGCGCCGCCACGGGGAGGGCCACCGGCGCGGCACGCGGCAGCGAAACGCCGAACACCGTGCCGCGGCGCAAGGTGGAACGGACATGCAGCGGATGTCCGAGCATCTGGGCGATGCGCTGGACGATCGCGAGGCCCAGGCCCAGGCCCTTGCCGGTGTCGCGCTCTGAATTGCCGACCTGGTAGAACTCCTGGAAGATGTGGGGCAGGTGTTCGGGATCGATGCCGATGCCCGTATCCCAGATCTCGATGCGCAATTCCTCTCCGGCGCGCCTAGCGCCGACGACGATGCCGCCGTGGTGGGTGTAGCGGACGGCGTTGGCGACGAGATTGCCGACCAGGCGGCGCAGCAGGTGCGGGTCGCTGTCGACCCAGGCCCGGGTCGGCACGCAGGACAGGCGCAGCCCCTTGGCGGCGGCGCTCTGGCGCTGTGCGTCGGCTACGCCCTCCAGCAGGGGGCCAAGGGCGAAGGCTTGCCGCTGCGGCGTCAGGCGGGTGGTATCGAGTCGCGATACCTCAAGCAGGGCGTCCAGCAGTTCGCCCATGGCTCCCGATGCGGCAGCGATCTGCCCCGCCAGGCGTTTCTGTCCGGGTGTGATGGCGGCGGTTTCGAGCTCGGCGCCGAACAGCATCAGGGCATGCAGCGGCTGGCGCAGGTCGTGGCTGGCGGCGGCGAGGAAGCGCGACTTGGCCAGGTTCGCGCGTTCGGCTTCCTCCTTGCGCGCGAGCAGTTGGCGGTGGGTTTCCGCCAGTTGGGTCTCCGCCGCCTTTCTTTCCGTGATGTCGAGCAGGATGCCGAGTACCTGCATCTGCCGGCCCGTGGCGATCGAGGTCTGGGCCAGTTGAATGTGGCGGCGCCCGCCGTCCTTGCGCAGCAGGGTGAAGTCGTAACGGGCCTCGAAGCCTGCGCCGGCCAGATGCTGGAGGTGGTTGCGCGTGATCAGTTCGCGGTCGTCCGGGTGGGCGATCTGGACGAAGTGCGGCAGGTCCCGCAGTTCCTGCAGCGTGTAGCCCGACATGCGTTCGACGGCGTGGTTGGCGAAAACGATCCGGCCGTGTTCGATGACGGCCAGCCCGATGCCGGAGTTGGCCTGGGCGTCGAGCATGGCCTGGGCGAAGCCGAGCTGGCGCGCGAGTTCGGCTTCGCGCCGCGCCAGGTTGTCGGCCGCGCTGCGGCGGGTGGCTTCGAGGGCGGCGGCGAGGTCGTTGACCCGGGTTTCGATTGCTTCGAGGGCGCCGCCCGGATGGACCGCTACGCGCGCACCGGACTGACCGTCGCGGATCCTGCCGATGGCCGCTTCGAGTTCGCTTGCCGGGTCGGCGATCGTGCGGGCAAGGCGGTAAGCCAGTGCCGCCGCCGCTCCCAACAGCACTGCGATGGCCAGCACGGTGACGGCGAGCGCTTCGTGTTTGCGTGCCGTGTTGTCGGCGAGCGAGAGATCGATGCGGACGTCGCCGAGCGGGGCGCCCGATCCGGCGGCGGGGACCGCCGCCCGGAACGGGCGGCGGTCTGCGCGGGCGGCGCCGGGCGCATCCGTTTCGGCGCGAAGGTCCGTCTTGCCCTCGCGTGCCAGAACCTGTCCGCCAGTGTCGGTGATGACAACGTCGAGGACATCGGCAGCGGCGGCAGTCCGGGCGAGGCGCAGCAGTTCGGCGCGGTTGCCCTCTGCCATGCTGCGCTCGGCAGCCCCCGCCAATTGCCGCGCCTGAGCGGCGCCGCGGGCCGCCAGGGCGGCGTCGGCGTCGTGGTAGCGCAGGGCAAGGAAATACAGCGCCAGTCCGACCGCGACGAGTACAGCCGGGGCGATGGCGACGAGAAGAAGTTGTTTCCGGATGCGGCGCAGACTCATGATCCCGTCATTGTCCGCCGCCGCCGTCGTGACGGCAAGGGCGCCGGGAGAAAGCCCGGGTTCAGGCGGCCAGCGCGCTGCCTGGTCGGGCGACGACCGGCATGGCGGCCGCGGGCATGGCGGCATCCGTGGCATCGACGCTGTCGTCGATGGAGATCTGCAGCAGTTCGAGCACCTGGCGGGCGACGCCGCGACAGGCATTGCCGAGCGGACCCGGCAAGCCGGCGGGGATGTCCTTCTGCAGCAGCAGCTTGCTGGCGGAAAGCACGGCGACCGGCGCCAGGATGCGGTCGTGATAGGGCGCCAGCAGGTCGGTCAGGGTTTTGTCGGCCGCCTCGCGCTGCCAGATATTGGTCGGCCATTGTGTCGGAATGGCGTAGGCGCGCGGGAACATCTCCAGGTCGCGGATCACCGTGCGGATGTCTTCGTGCGAATCGCGGAACGGCAGCAGCACGAGGTCGGCGACGCTGTAGAGCTTGCGGTCCATCTCGGTGCGGTTGCCGCCGCCGTCGATGACGCCCATCCAGGCCTTGAGCGAGCGCACCTTGTCGACGACCTTGGTCAGCGCTTCGCGCGAACGGGCGTCGGCCACCAGGTAGCGCCGGCCGGCCGGGGCCAGCGGCTCGCGCCAGGTATCGGTAAGCACGCAGACCGAGCGTTGGCCGAGCAGGCCCATGCCCTGGCACAGCATGTGCGAAAGCGTGGTCTTGCCGGTGCCGCCCTTGTTGCCGATGACGCAGATGATGTCTGCCATGATGACTCCTTGCCGCAGCGGCGAAGCATGCGCCGCATCAGGCAAGGATTATTGGGGATGGCGACCGGTCGGGATGGCCCGAAATGCGCGGGAATCGGGGCGTTATTTGCAATCGCCAGGGTGGTAGAGATAAAGACGGGTGGCGCGCCGGTCGCCGACATCGACGATGTTCCCGGCATCGCAGTCCGGCACGGCGAAGCTGTTGCTGACCAGCAGGCCGCCCGGGCGCATCTCGTGCGTCGCCTTTTCCCAGAGTTGCAGCATCGGCGCCGGCGACAGGAAGGCATAGACCACGTCGAACAGCCCCAGGTGCTGGCGCCAGAAGTCGCCGCGGCGGATCTGGACGTTGGCCAGACGCAGCGTGCTCAGTTTGGCCCAGGCCCAGGGCAGGGGCGCGTGCTCGATGCCGAGGAATTCGCAATCCGGCCGTGCTTGCGCCAGACGCCGCAGCAGGCCGCCGTTGCCGCAGCCGAGGTCGGCTACGTGGCACGGGTGGGGCGGCAGCAGCGCCGCCACGGCATCGGCCGCCGTCGCATTGGTCAGGTAGAGCGGCACACGGCTCTTGTCGGTGCGCCAGAAAACCAGTAGCAGCATGACGAAGGCACCGAGATACCACGCCGGGGCGATGTCGAGCGTGCTCGCGGCGACCACCAGCGGCGCGAACGTCAGATGGATGGCCAGCCACCACGGCGGCGCTTCGAGCTTTCTGCTCACCAGCGCCGCGCACAGGCCCTGCACCAGGGCGACGGCCAGCGGCATCTGCCAGAGCTTGGGCCACGCCAGCTGCACCAGTCCGCCGGCGACCAGGCTGCCGAACATCTGGGCGAGGATGGCGGTGCCCAGTACCCCGGATACAGCGGCGGGCACTGGAGGCGATGGCGGGGGAGCGGGTTGCTTCGGCATGGTCGGTGGCGGCGGGTGCTGCAGGCGAATCGTTGGCTGGCGTGCTAGCCGCAGACGGCGCACCCCGGATCGCGCGGCACGCGGATCTCGCGCCAGGCCATGTCGAGGCCGTCGAGCAGCAGCAGCCGGCCGGCGAGGCTGGTGCCGCAGCCGATCAGGATCTTCAGGGCCTCGGCCGCCTGCACCGCGCCGATGATGCCGGTCAGGGGCGCGAAAACGCCCATCACGGCGCAGCGCACTTCCTCGACGTCCTGTCCGTCGGGGAACAGGCAGTGATAGCAGGGCGAGTCCTCGCGCCGTGAATCGAACAGCGCGACCTGGCCGTCGAAGCGGATGGCCGCGCCCGACACCAGCGGCACCTTGTGCCGGACGCAGGCGCGGTTGACGGCGTGGCGCGTGGCGAAGTTGTCGCTGCAGTCGAGCACCACGTCGGCGCGGGCGACTTCGTCGTCGAGGCGTTCGCCTTCGAGCCGCTCGGTGATGGCGACGACATGGCACTCGGGATTGAGTCCGGCCAGCGTGCGCTGGCCGGATTCGGGTTTCGGCCAGCCCAGCGCATCGGTACGGTGCAGTATCTGGCGCTGCAGGTTGGTGAGGTCGACGCTGTCGCCGTCGGCCAGCACCAGCGTGCCGACGCCGGCCGAAGCGAGGTAGAGGGCGGCCGGGGAGCCGAGGCCGCCGGCACCGATGACCAGCGCACGCGCGGCGACGAGCTTTTCCTGCCCCTCGACGCCGATCTGGGGCAGCAGGATGTGGCGGCTGTAGCGGAGCAGCTGTTCGTCAGTCACGACGCAGCTCGGGCGGCGTGTCGTCGTGATCGCCGTGGGGGTGATGCTCCCAGGCCTTGGAATAGATTTCGTTGGATTTCTTGATCAGTCGCTCGGGCTGGCGCATGTTGCGCAACTGGGTGTCTTCGCAGAAATAGACCAGCGCGCGGATCAGCTTGCAGTAGAGCGTGTTTTCCAGATGGAAGCCCTGGGCGATCAGGGCATTTTCGAGGCCTTCCATGGTGTAGTCGGTGACCTCGTACCAGACCGAAATGCTGTTGGGCAGCACGCCGGCGGCGACCTGCAGGCGATCGAGGCCTTCGAGCAGGGCCTTGGCCTGCTCGACCTGCCAGGAGCGCAGTTTGTTGAAGCGGATCTCGCGGTGCTTGCGCGTGCCGGTTTGCGGCGTCAGCGGATGGGCGCGGTGCAGCCCCCGTTCCTTGTCCCGCAGCAGTCGCGCGCGTTCGACGTCCACCACCGACCCCTATCGTTTGATGATCTGCCAGGCCTTGAGCAGGTTCATCGCCTGCCCCAGCTGGTAATCGCTCTTGGTGGCGAATTCGAAGGGCGGCGGCTTCAACGCCTCCTCGTCCTCGTCCTTGTTCGCCCCCTTGCTCTTGCCGTTGCCGCTCTTGGTGTGCGGCGACTTGGCGCCGGCCTTGTCGACTTCCTTGGCCGGCGTCTTTTCCTTGTCGTTGTCGAGATGGCGGTCGAGATCGGCTTCGCGCACGCGTTCGCGCGTGTCGCCGTTCGGCGTTTCTTCGACGGCGACGTCCGGCACGATGCCCTTGGCCTGGATCGAGCGGCCGTTCGGCGTGTAGTAGCGCGCCGTGGTCAGCTTGATGGCGGAGTTGTTCGACAGCGGCAGGATAGTCTGCACCGAGCCCTTGCCGAAGGTTTGCGTACCCATGACGACGGCGCGTTTGTGGTCCTGCAGGGCGCCGGCGACGATCTCGGATGCCGAGGCCGAACCGCCGTTGACGAGGACGATCATTGGCACGGTTTTCACGCCCGCCGGCAGGTTCCTGAGCACGTCGTCCTTCTGGCCGCGCTGATAGTCCTCGGTGTTGGCGAGGTACTTGCGCTTGGCGTCCTCGGTGCGGCCGTCGGTGGACACCACGAGGGTCTTCGGCGGCAGGAAGGCGGCGGAGACGCCGATGGCGCTGTGCAGCAGGCCGCCCGGGTCGTTGCGCAGGTCGAGCACCAGCCCCTTGATCTCCTCGGGTTTGGCGTCGGCCTTGTCCTTATCCTTGCCGCTCTTTTCGTTCTTGTCCTTCACTTCGGCCACTGGACGGAAGAGCTTGTCGAGATGCCGGGCGACGTCGGCGACGGTTTCTTCCTGGAACTGGGTGACGCGCAGATAGGCATAGCCCGGCTCGATCATCTTCGACTTGACGCTCTGCACCTTGATCTTGTCGCGGACGATGGTTATTTCGAGCGGCTTGGGTTCGCCCTTCCTGATGATGGTGAGCTTGAGCGGCGTCTTCGGCTTGCCGCGCATGCGCTTGACGGCGTCGTTGAGGGTCATGCCCTTCACCGGCGTTTCGTCGAGTTTGATGATGAGATCGCCGGCCTTGATGCCGGCGCGGTAGGCCGGTGTGTCCTCGATCGGCGACACCACCTTGACGAATCCGTCTTCCATGCCGACTTCGATGCCCAGTCCGCCGAACTCGCCCTGGGTGCTGACTTGCAGGTCCTTGAAGGCGTCGGCGTCGAGATAGGCCGAGTGCGGGTCGAGATTGGAAAGCATGCCGGAGATGGCGTGCGTGATGAGTTTCTTGTCCTCGATCGGCTCGACGTAGCCCTGCTTGATGGCGTTGAAGACGTCGGCGAAGGAGCGCAACTCCTCGATCGGCAGCGGCGCCTGGGCATCCTTTTGCGCACTGGCGGAGAAATTGAGGCTGACGAGAATGCCGGCGACAAGACCGATGAAGACGAGGCCGGCTTGCTGAAGTTTGCTGCGCATGGAATCTCCGGGAGGCGGGGCTATCGCAGGCTCGCCCATTTGAGGGGGTCGAAGGCCTGCCCTTGGTGCCTGAGTTCAAAGTATAAACCCGATTCCGGGTTGCCACCGCTGTTGCCGACCGTGGCGACGGCCTCGCCGCCCTTGACGGCTTCGCCGGCCTGCCGCAGCAGCGATTCGTTGTTGCCATAGACGGACAGGAAGCCGTTGCCGTGGTCTACGATCATCAGGTTGCCGAAACCGCGCAGCCAGTCGGAGAAGACCACCCGGCCCGGCGCCACGGCGCGCACCTCGGCGCCTTCGGCGGCGCGGATGTACACGCCCTTCCAGGTCGTGCCGCCTTCCGCGCGCGGCGTGCCGAAGCGGCCGGCGATCGTGCCTTTCACCGGCAGATGCAGTTTTCCCTTGAGGGCGGCGAACTCGCCGCCGGCCATGGCCGGGTCCGGCGTGCGTTCATTGATCGGGGCCGGCTTGCCGCCCGGCCGGGTCGGGAGCGGTTTGGCGACAGGTTTGGAAACCGAGCGTGCGACCAGTTTCGCCAATCCTTCGATCAGCTTGCCGAGCCGCTGCTCGTCGCGCTTCAGGGTGTCGATCTCGCGGCGCTGGGCCTTGATGCGGTCGGCGACCTTGGCCAGCATGGCCTGGCGCTGCTGGCGCTGGGCCAGCAGCGCGGAGCGCTCGTGCTGCCGCTGCTTCTCGATTTCGGCGAGCTTGTCGTTCTTCTCGTGCGCGGCCGCGGCCAGCCGCTTCTTTTCCGCCGCCGTTTCGCGCAGGGCGCCGATGAGGTCGGCCTTGGCGCGCGACAGCAGCGTCAGGAAATGATAGTCGCGCGCGGCCTGGTTGGGGTCGCGGCCGGCGATCAGCAGTTGCAGGGCGTCGGCGTCGCCGCGCACGTAGTGGCGGAACATCAGCCGCGAGAGCTGGGTTTGCTGCGTTTCGGTCTGCTTCAGCAGGCGCTGGGTCTGCTGCTCAAGCTGCGCCAGCTCGGCCTGGACTTCGCCGCGCGCGGCGGCCAGTTCGTGCAGGCGGCGGTTGGCGCCGGAAATCGTCGACTCGGTGTCGCGCAGCTGGTCGGCGGCGTAAGCCTTCGATTCCTCGCTTTTCGCGAGGTCGCGGCGCAGCGTCTCGATGCGCCCCTGCAAGTCCTTGAGTTCGGCTTTCTTCTCGGCGACGGGCGCCGCCGTAGCCGCGCAGGCGAAGCAGGCGGCCGCCGCGACCAGCGCGGCGCGCAGCCCCTTACTTGGCCTTGCCTTGGTTGGCAACGGCTTCCATCGCCTTCTTGATGGCCTCGGCATCGCCGAGGTAGTAGTGGCGGATCGGCTTGAGATCGGCATCGAGTTCGTAGACGAGAGGCTGGGCCGTCGGGATGTTCAATTCGACGATGTCGGCGTCCGAGACGTTGTCGAGGTACTTGATCAGCGCCCGCAGGCTGTTGCCGTGCGCGGCGATGATGACGCTTTTTCCCGTCTTGACCATCGGCGCGATGGTCGTGTTCCAGTAGGGCAGGAAGCGGGCGACGGTGTCCTTGAGGCACTCGGTGCGCGGGAATTCGCCCGGCGCCATGTCGGCGTAGCGCGGATCGTCGGCTTCGATGCGCGGGTCGCCGTCCGGCAGCGGCGGCGGCGGCGTGTCGTAGGCGCGGCGCCAGATCTTGACCTGGGCGTCGCCGTACTTGGCGGCGGTTTCGGCCTTGTTGAGGCCCTGCAGCGCGCCGTAGTGGCGTTCGTTGAGGCGCCAGGAATGGTGGACCGGGATCCACATGCGGTCCATTTCCTCCAGCACCGTCCACAGAGTCTTGTTCGCGCGCTTGAGCACCGAGGTATAGGCGACGTCGAAGGCGTAGCCCTCTTTTTTCAGCA
>CAZWFC010000051.1:0-18020 GCA_964632965.1 uncultured Rhodocyclaceae bacterium | reverse complement strand
CGATCCGCCTGGGCGCGGGTGGCACGCACCGCCGGCCCCTTGGAAGCATTGAGGATGCGGAACTGGATGCCGGACTCGTCGGCGGCGGCGGCCATGGCGCCGCCGAGCGCATCGACCTCCTTGACCAGATGCCCCTTGCCGATGCCGCCGATCGACGGATTGCAGGACATCGCACCGAGCGTCTCGATATTGTGCGTCAGCAACAGCGTGGCCGCTCCCGAGCGGGCCGCAGCCAGCGCCGCCTCGGTGCCGGCATGGCCACCGCCAATCACAATGACGTCGAACCGCTGGGGAAATAGCATCCGGATACAGAATCGAAAAGAGGCGCAATCATACGCCTCCCACCCGAAAAACTGAATCGCCAACCTGTGACGTTTCACGTGAAACAACCCCAGGAACACCACAGAAACAGATCCAACCGATGTTCCACGTGAAACACGACCGGCGCAGGCAACACCACGCCACCTACCCCTTTAGCGATAAAATCCGGCAATGAAAAGCGCCCGAACCGCCGTACTCGCAATTTACGCAACGACCGCCCTGCCCGCCCTCGCCGTCGGCTTCGGCGTACCGGCGGGCAACCCCGTCCTCGGTCAGCCCTTGCAACTCGAAATACCACTGACGGGCCATTCGGGGCCGCTCCCCGCCGCCAGTTGCTTCCGCCTCACCCCAGCACCCGGCAGCAGCGATGAGCTCTACTTTCCCCGCGCGTACCGGATTCAAGCCGAACTTCGCCAGGGGCGCCCAGTCGTCGTGATTGCCGCCAATACCGTCAGCCAGCCGGTAGTCGAGTTCCGGCTCTCGATCGAGTGCGACACCCATTTCGCGCGCGACTTCACCCTGCTCACCGCCCTGCCCGAAGCCGGCCATCGCACTACCAGCCAGCCCCCCGCCCCGAGCGCACCCGCGCTGCCGGCGGTCGGCACACCGAAGCCGGCAACCACAACCGCACCGGCGACGAGCGGCCAGCACCCGGCCACCCTCGAAACCCTGGCACGACAAAAATACCCACTACAACCGAAGGCGCGGGAAAAGTTCAAACGCATGATGCGTGCGGCCAATCCAGGGCTCTTTTCGAGTCGCGACGACTACGACCAGGAACCGCTGCCGGCAGACGCGGTGCTGACCACACCGCCCGGCCTGCCCGAGCGCCGCATCGGCCCAGCCACAGTCCGGCCACCCACACGATCCGCCGCCCGGACAACCGAGCCCCGCCCGACAACTCCGGCCCCGGCACCGACCGGCATGACGCAAACCGATCGCCTGACGGTGGGAACCTCCCCCGCCAACGCAGCGCCCCTGACCGCGGCCGAAACCGACGAAACGCTGACACGTCTCGAAGCAATGCACGCCGAACAGGGAAAGACCCAACAGGAGATGGTCGACCAGATCGCCGCAACCGAAGCGGCATTCCGCGACCTGAAGGACTACATCCTCAAGATGGAAGAGCGTGTCGACCAACTCGAACGGGAACGCATCGAACGTGAGAAAGCGCGCGAACTAGCCCAGATGCTGCAACTTGCCGCCGCCGTATTGTTCGGCGGCCTGCTCGGCGCCGGACTGCTGCAGGGATACACCCGACTGGCGCGCAGGAAGGCCGACGCCCGCGATCGGGACACCCCCGTCGCCCCGCTGCGGAAAGCCACGATGACGGGGAGCACGCCAGCCGCGATTCCGTCGGTCTTCGACTCGCTCCATGCCGGCCCGACTACGGTAAGCACGCTTCAGACAGACGCTTCCAAACCGACGCGGGAAGACGGCGCTGTCTCGCCAGCCATCGTGAGCGCACCAATACCGGAAGCCCACGAATTCGATTTCATGTCCTGGAAGAACGACGACAAGGCAGCGGAGCAAGCGACGGCCAGCCCAGCTGCGGCGACTCCCGGTGAACGAACCGGTCGCCCTGGGTGATCGCGCGATACCGCGCGATCCGTCAGTGCCTGCCGCCGAGCCCGAGGTAGCTCTCGATCACCTTGGGATCGTCCTCAAGGTCGTCGCTAGCCCCCTCCAGCGCAACCTCGCCGGTTTCCAGCACATAGCCGTAGTCCGCAATCTGAAGCGCGGCACGGGCGTTCTGTTCCACCAGCAGGATGGCGACGCCGGTCTTCCGCAACGCCGCGATGATGTGGAAAATCTCGCGCACGATCAGCGGCGCCAGACCGAGGCTGGGCTCGTCGAGCATCAGCAACCTGGGCTTGGCCATGAGGGCGCGGCCGACCGCCAGCATCTGCCGCTCGCCGCCCGATAAGGTACCGGCCTGCTGGGTGCGCCGCTCCTTGAGCCGCGGAAACGTCTCATAGACCGTCTCCATGGTCTGCCTCTCGTCGCGGTGCCCGAGGCGATGGCGCATGAAGGCGCCGAGCAGCAGATTGTCCTCGACGCTCATTTCTCCGAACAGCTCGCGCTTCTCGGGTACCAGGTTGGCGCCCAGCGCAACCATGTGCTCGACCTCGACCACGGCCTGCGGCTCGCCGAGGAAAACCACTTCGCCGCGGGTACGCGGCAGCAGCCCCATGATGGCGCCGAGCATGGTGGTCTTGCCGGCGCCGTTGGGACCGATCACCGTGACGATCTCGCTGGGCCGAACCTTGATCGATACATGGTGCAGGGCTTCGACATTGCCGTACGAGACGCAAAGGTCGTTTACTTCCAGGACCGGTTTGATTTCCGACATCAATCCACCCCACCGAGATAGGCCTCGACCACGGCCGGATCGTTCTGGACTTCCTCGGGCAGACCCTCCGCGATCTTCTTGCCGAACTCCATCACCACCACCCGATCCGCCACGCCCATGACGAAATCCATATCGTGCTCGACCAGCAGGATGCCCTTGCCCTCGGCCTTGAGCTTTCGCAGCAATTCCGCCAGCGCCTGCTTTTCCAGATAGCGCAGGCCGGCGGCCGGCTCGTCGAGCAGCAGCAGGCAGGGATCCGAAGCCAGCGCCCGCGCGATCTCGACGATGCGCTGCTTGCCCAGCGCCAACGATCCGGCCTGGTCGAACATGTGCTCGGCCAGGCCGACATGTTCGATCTGCCGGGCCGCTTCGGCCAGCAGGTGCGCCTCCTCGGCGCGCTCCAGATGCAGGGCGGCGGACAGGATGCCCTTGCGACCGCGCAGATGGGCGCCGATGGCGACGTTCTCCAGTACCGTCATGGTCGGCAGCAGGCGCACATGCTGGAAGGTGCGGCTCATGCCGCGCCGGGCGATTTCCCGCGAGGTCAGCCCGTCGACGCGCTCGCCGCGAAACCGCACTTCGCCTGAGGTCGGCGGCGACACGCCCGAGATCAGGTTGAACATGGTGCTCTTGCCGGCGCCGTTTGGACCGATCAGCGCCATGATTTCGCCCACCCCCACCGTCAGGCTCATCTTGTCGTTGGCGACGAGGCCGCCGAACTTCTTTACTGCGTCCTTGACGTCGAGCAGCACGCTGCCGGCCGCGGGCAGGGACTTGCGCGGCAGCGCATCGGCGACCGGCACGGTCCGCGCCTTCTGCTTCGCCGGCCCCAGCATCGCCAGCAGCGGCCAGAGTCCGTCGCGTGCCCGGTGCAGGACGAAGATCATCAGCAGGCCGAAGACAATGACCTCGAAGTTGCCGGAAGCGCCGAATATCCGCGGCAGCAGGTCCTGCAGCCACTGCTTGAGCAGGGTGATGAGGCCGGCGCCGACCAGCGCACCCCAGACATGGGCCGCACCGCCGATCACCGCCATGAACAGGTACTCGATGCCGATGTGCAGACCGAACGGCGTCGGATTGACGAAGCGCTGCAGGTGGGCATACAGCCAGCCCGACACGCAGGCGAACAGGGCGGCGATCAGGAAGACCATGGTCTTGGAGCGCGCCGTATCGACGCCCATCGCCTCGGCCATCACCGTGCCGCCTTTGAGGGCGCGGATCGCCCGGCCCTCGCGCGAATCGAGCAGGTTCTGCGTCACCCAGACCGCCGCCAGCAGGACGAGCCAGATGAGGAAATAGTAGTGGCGGGTTTCCTTGAGATCGAAACCGAAAAATCCCAGCGGCGGAATTCCGGAAATCCCGGTATGCCCGCCGAGGAACTCGACATTGCCGAACAGGAAATAGATCGAGATGCCCCAAGCGATGGTGCCCAGCGGCAGGTAATGGCCGGAGAGCCGCAGGGTCAGGAAGCCCAGCAACAAGGCCACCGCGGCCGTAACGGCAAGTCCCGCCACCAGGGCCAGCCAGGGCGTAGCGAAAAAAGCCAGCCACGCCGGCAATTCCGTGGCCGTCGTCAGGTAAGCCGTCGTGTAGGCGCCGAGACCGACGAAAGCCGCCTGGCCGAACGACGTGAGCCCGCCGACCCCGGTCAGGAGGACCAGACCGAGCGCGACGATCGAATAGAGCCCGATGTAGTTGAGCAGCGTGACATGGAATTCCGGCAACACCAGCGGGCCGACGGCCAGCAGGGCCAGGAAGACGCCGAGAACAATGCGGGCCTGCACTTACTCGTCCTCCTCGATATGCCGGGTGGTCAGCGAACGCCACACCAGGACCGGAATGATGAGGGTGAACACGATCACTTCCTTGAAAGCCGAAGCCCAGAACGAGGAAAACGATTCCAGCAATCCGACCAGGATCGCACCGGCCGCCGCCACCGGATAACTCGCCAGGCCGCCAACGATGGCGGCGACGAAGCCCTTGAGGCCGATCAGGAAGCCGGTGTCGTAATACACCGTGGTGATCGGCGCGATGAGGATGCCTGAAAACGCGCCGATCGCCGCCGCCAGCAGGAACGACAGCTTGCCCGCCATCGTCGTCGAAATGCCCATCAGGCGAGCGCCGGTACGATTGATGGCGGTCGCCCGCAGGGCCTTGCCATAGAGCGTGCGTTCGAAGAAGAAATACAGCACGACGATGAGTATCGCGCTGGCGGCCACCACCCACAGCGTCTGGCCGTTGACGGCGATACCCGCGACATCGAACGACGCCTCGGAAAACGGCGTGGTGCGCGAACCCTCGGCGCCGAAGAAGAGCAACCCCATGCCGACCAGCGTCAGATGCACGGCCACCGAGACGATCAGCAGCACCAGCACGGATGCCTCCGCCAGCGGCTGGTAGGCGAGGCGGTAAACCATGGGCCCCAGCGGCACGACGACCGCCAGCGACAGCAGGACCTGCAACAGCAGCGGCCACTGCTGCGGCTCGGCATAGAACACCAGCGCCGCCGCCAGCAGCGGATACGCCAGATTCCACAGGATCGAATAGGGAATGCGCCGATGCCGGCCGGACTTCAGGGACATGACAATGTCAATAATCGCGACTGCCGCACCCATGCCCAGCAGCAGCCACAAGGTGCCGGGCGCCTTCCCCGCCTGAAAGCTCGCCAGCGTCAGCGCGCCGAAGGCCACGAACTCGCCTTGCGGAATGAAGATGACGCGGGTCACCGTGAATACCAGCACCAGGGCAAGCGCCAGCAGCGCATAGACGGCGCCGTTGACGATGCCGTCCTGGCCGAGCAGCAGAGCGATTTGCAGATCCATTGCAGCGTTCAGATAAAGACAAGGGCGCCCGCAGGCGCCCTTGTCATGGGTTGATGTCGGTTACTGCTGAAGCTTCCAGGCGCCGTTCTCGATCTTGACCATGACGCGCGCGCGCTGGTCGAAGCCGAGGTGGTCCTGCGGCGACATGTTCATGACGCCGTGCGATACGGTCACATTCTTCATGCCTTCGAGAGCGTCGCGCAGCGCGGCACGGAACTCCTTGGTGCCCGGCTGCGCCTTCTTCAGCGCCACCGGCACGGCATTCGCCAGCATCAGGCCGGCATCCCAGGCGTGGGCGCCGAAGGTCGATGTCGAACCCTTGCCGTGGGCCGCTTCGTACTTGCCGACGTAATCGAGCGCGACCTTCTTGATCGGATTGCTGTCGGGCAGCTGCGCCGCCACCAGCACCGGGCCGGCGGGCAGGAAGGTGCCTTCGACGTTCTTGCCGCCGACGCGCAGGAAGTCGTTGTTGGCCACGCCGTGGGTCTGGTAGAGCTTGCCCTTGTAACCCTTTTCCACCAGCGCCACCTGGGGCAGCGCCGCCGGCGTGCCGGCGCCGGCGACCAGCACCGCGTCCGGCTTCGCGCCGATGATCTTCAACACCTGGCCGGTCACGGACGTATCGCTGCGGTTGTAGCGCTCGCTGGCGACGATACGGAGTTTCCGCGCCTCGGCCACCTTGGAAAACTCCTGGAACCAGCCTTCGCCGTAGGCGTCGGAAAAGCCGATGAAGGCGACCGTCTTGACGCCGTGGTTGGTCATATGCTCGACCAGCGCCGTGGACATCTGGATGTCGTTCTGCGGCGTCTTGAACACCCACTTCACCTTGGGATTCGCGGGATCGACGATGCGCGCCGACGCAGCCATCGAGATCATCGGCGTCTCGGCTTCGGCGACGACGTCGATCATGGCCAGGGAGTTCGGCGTGATCGTCGAGCCGACGATGACGTCGACCTTGTTCTCGGTCAGATGCTTGCGGACGTTCTTGACGGCGGTCGTCGTGTCCGACGCGTCGTCGAGGATGATGTAGTTGACCTTCTGGCCGGCGATGGTCGTCGGCATCAGGGCGAAGGTATTCTTCTCGGGAATGCCGAGCGAAGCGGCCGGGCCCGTGGCCGAAACGGAAACGCCGACATTGATGTCGGCCTGCGCCAGCGCCGCGAACGCCGACGCGATCAACCCGACAACTAGGGTCTTGGACTTCATGAATTTCCTCCTGGCAAATTTGGCGGTGGCCGTCACGGCACCGCGATAATTGTTATGTCGTTATGGATGGGTCGAGTGAGTCGCTTCAGGGCTTGGCACCCTTACCTGCAGCGCATTACTTTACCATTGTCAGGTAGGTATCGGCGCCGAATTTGGCTATCAGCAACACCGTGGCGAAAAGGAAGGCGCCGCGCACGAAGCCGCTGCCGCGCCGGATGGCCAGGCGCGCCCCCGTCTGCGCACCGAGGATGTTGAATACCGCCATCGCCAGGGCCACTTTCCACAAGATGTGACCACTCGGCACGAAATAGGCGAGCGCCGCCAGATTGGTGCTGCCATTGACGACTTTCGCCGCCGCCGACGCACGCAGGAAATCGAGCCCGAACCAGCGCACGAACGCGAAAATCAGGAAACTGCCCATTCCGGGACCGAAGAAGCCGTCGTAGAAACCCAGCACCACCCCCACCGCGATGGCCGGCATCCTCCCGCGCGCCGGAACCGCAACCGGCGCCGTGCCGAAATCGCGCCGCAGCGCCGTATAGACGGCCACCGCCACCAGCAGGACCAGGATCAGCGGCCGCACGACTTCCCGCGGCAGCCAGGCCACCATCGCCGCACCGGCAAAAGAAAAGACGAAGGCCGCCGCCGCTGCCGGCACGGCGATATCCCAGGGGATCGCGATACGCCGGGCGTAGCGCCACGCCGCATTCGCCGTACCGAAAACCGAAGAACCCTTGTTGGTGCCGAAGATGGTCGCCGGACTTTCGAGCGGCAACGCCGAGAACAGCGCCGGCACCTGTATCAGGCCACCGCCGCCCGCCACCGCATCCACCAGGCCGGCGCCGAAGGCCGCCACCAGCAGTGCGGCCAATTCCCAGTTGATTTCGATCAATCCGTCCTCTCTGTCTTAAGGGATACTGACAAGCTCCTTCACCACGCCGCCACCGCTATGCTCGTCGTCAACGACATCATGACCCGCCACATCGACCAGGTGGACTCCGGGCACGAACTCGGCGATGTCGCCAGACTCATGGCGCGGGCACGCATCTCGTCGGTCATCGTCCTCGACAACGAGGAACTCGCCGGCATCGTCACCGAGCGCGACGTCCTGCACGCCATGCGCAAAGGCAGGGCGTCCGACACGCCGGTAGCGGCGATCATGAGCACGCCGGTCATCGCCGTGCCGCCCGAACTCGACTGCCGCGAAGCCTACCAGCTTGCCGCCGCCAAGGGCGTGCGGCATCTCGCCGTGACCGACAAGGACAACGTGCCGGTCGGCATCGTCACGGAAACCGATTTCCGCTACCACCTGCAACTCATGCTGGTGGCCGGCAAGAACGACGTCGCCAGCGCCATGGACAACCCCCTGTGGACGCTGCCGCCGGACGCCGGCCTCGACGAGGCGCTCGAACTCATGGAGAACCGGCGCGCCACCTGCGTCGTGATCACCGAAGAACGCCGACCGCTCGGCATCGTCACCGAACGCGACGTGGTGCGCCTGTATTCGAAGGACAAGCAGCACGCCAGGCTTGCCGATGTGATGACGACACCGGTCGTCACCATCCCCGCCGGCGCACCGTTGCACGACGCTGCCGATCTGATGCTGGCGCGCCGCATCCGCCATATCGTCGTGATCGACGACAAAGGCATGATGGTGGGCCTGCTCACCGAACACGGCCTGATGCGTCCGCTGGAGCTCGGCATTGCCGAGGAGGTTTTCAAGGAGCGCCGGAGGGCCGAAGTCGAATTGCTCGACAAGGATGCGCAGATCGCCACCCTGATCGAGGCGCTGCCCGACGCCATCTATTTCAAGGACGGCGACGGACGCTGGCAGGTCGTTAACTCCGCGGGCGTGGCGCTCTTCGGCCTGGCCGACCAGTCCTGGCAAGGCAAGAACGAAGACGAACTGGCGCTGCTGAATCCCGCCCGCGCGGCGGTTCATCTGGCCTGCAAGACCAGCGACGAGCGCGCCTGGCAGATCGGCGGCATCAGCCACGACGCCGAGGTCGTCGAAGACGCGCAGGGCGAAGCCCACCATTTCGACGTCACCAAAGTGCCTCTGTTCTGGCCCGACGGACGCCGCAAGGGACTCGTCATCATCGGGCGCGACATGACCGAACGCAAGCGCGCCGACGACAAGCAGCGCCTCGCCGCCAGCGTCTTCGAGCAAGCCCAGGAAGCGATCCTGATCACCGATGCCAACAGCATCATCATCGAGGTCAACCGCAGCTTCACCGAGCTGACCGGCTACGACCGCGAGGAAGCCGTCGGCCGCAAGCCCAGCCTGCTCCGCTCCGACCGCCAGGGCAAGGACTTCTACGACCGCCTGTGGCAGACGCTGGCGCAGGAAGGCCAGTGGCGCGGCGAAATCTGGAACCGCAAGAAGAACGGCGACGAGTATGCCGAGGTCCTGACCATCTCCTGCGTGCGCGACGGCGACGGCCGCATCCAGCATTACGTCGGCATTTCCTCCGACATCACCCAGCAGAAGGAACACCAGAAGCGCCTCGAACAGCTGGCCCACTACGACGCCCTGACGCAGCTGCCCAACCGCGTGCTGTTGGCCGACCGCATGCAGCTGGCGCTCGCCCAGGCCCAGCGCTCCGGCCGCCTGCTGGCGGTCGGCTACCTCGACCTCGACGACTTCAAGCCGATCAACGACACCCTCGGCCACGACGCCGGCGACCAGCTCCTGATCGAAGTCGCCCAGCGCCTCAAGGGCTGCATGCGGGCCGGCGACACCGTGTCGCGCTTCGGCGGCGACGAGTTCGCCCTGCTGCTCTCCAGCATCGAGAGCAGCGAGGAATGCGAACGCGCACTGGAACGCATCCTGGCCACGCTGGCGGCGCCCTTCACGCTCAAGGGCGAAGTCGTCAACATCTCCGCCAGCATCGGCGTGACCATCTACCCGCACGACAACGCCAATCCGGACACCCTGCTGCGCCACGCCGACCAGTCGATGTACCTCGCCAAGCAGGCCGGCCGCAACCGCTACCACCTCTACGACGCCGAACATGACCGCCGGGCGCGCGCCCATCGCGAAGTCTTCGAACGCATCGAGGCGGCGCATCTGCAGCAGGAGTTCTGCCTCTACTTCCAGCCCAAGGTCGATATCCGGCGCGGCATCGTGATCGGCGCCGAAGCCCTGATCCGCTGGCAGCACCCGGAACGCGGCCTGGTGGCGCCCGCCGATTTCCTGCCGGTGATCGAGGACAGCGATTTTTCGCTGACGCTGGGCGATTGGGTCATCTGCGAAGCCCTGCGCCAGATGGAAGCCTGGCTGCGGCAGGGCATCGACCTGCACGTCAGCGTCAACATCTCCGCGCGCCAGCTGCAGGAAGCGAACTTTTCGCAGCGCCTGGCGGAACAGCTGGCAGCGCATCCGGCGGTGAAGCCGCAGCAGCTGGAGCTGGAAATCCTCGAAACCGCGGCGCTCGAAGACATCAACCGGGTGCACGCCATCATCGAAGAGTGCCGCCAGCTGGGCGTTTCCTTCGCCCTCGACGATTTCGGCACCGGCTACTCATCGCTGACCTACCTGAAGCGCCTGCCCGCCCGCATCCTCAAGATCGACCAGTCCTTCGTCCGCGACATGCTCGACGATCCCGAGGACCTGGCCATCGTCGAAGGCGTCATCGGCCTGACCAACGCCTTCCATCGCGAAGTCATCGCCGAGGGCGTGGAAACATCGCAGCACGGCATCCTGCTGTTGCAGCTCGGCTGCAACCTGGCCCAGGGCTACGGCATCGCCCGCCCCATGCCCGGTGCCGACATTCCAGCCTGGGTGGGCCGCTACAAGCCCGACCCGGTATGGACCAGCACCCTGCATCTGGCGCGCGAGGACTTCCCGCTCCTGGCGATGGAAATCGACCACAACAAGTGGATAGAACGCATCGCCGCACTGCTCGAAGCCAGTCCGGCGCCGGATGGCATCAATGCGCTGCCGGACCAGCGCGAGTGCCGTTTCGGTCGCTGGTACGAGGGTGCGGGCCAGAAACGCTACGGCGCACTCCAGTCCTTCCGCGATCTCGCGCCCTTGCACGAGAACGTGCACCGGACCGCGCACGACCTGCTGAACCTGTATCAGGCCGGCCACCTCGATGCGGCGCGCCAGCGGCTGCTCAAACTGTACATACAGCGCGACCTCCTGCTCGACCAGCTGCGCAATCTGCAGGTGGACGCCAGCCTCGCGGGTGCCGTGGTCCAGCACTGAATCGGGATTGGCCCGGTCCATCCGGAGCCGGGAAGCGGCAGCGGCTTAGAGCCTATTTCAGTAGGAATCATGCCCCGCGCCGGTCGGCGGCGGGATGCAGTGCAAGGCGCGACTTGCGCCGTGTAGTAAATCTCCACAAGCAAGGCGTAACGTAGCAATGCGCCCGCCGCCGACCGGCCCTCCGCGTTGAAACCAGGATCGGCGGCTGCAGCGTTGCCCCGCTTGCCAATGGAACAACCATTGGCCGCGCGGTGCGCCTTGCATCCATCCGATCCTGGTTTCAACGCGGGGCATGATTCCTACTGAAATAGGCTCTTACTTGCCGATGCAGAAGCGGGAAAAAATAAGCCCGAGCAGATCGTCCGCCGAAAACTCGCCGGTGATGCGCGCCAGGGCTTCCTGGGCCAGGCGCAACTCCTCGGCGCACAGTTCCAGCTGCGCCAGGCGGCCGGCGGCCGCATCCAGCCGCCCGGCCGCTTCGGCCAGGGCTTCGAGATGGCGTTCGCGCGCCAGGATGGCGTCTTCGCCGTGCCCCTGCCAGCCCGCCACGCGCAGCAGTTCGTCGTGAAGCAGACTCATGCCTTCCCCGGTTTTCGCCGAGAGCGCGACATGGATGCGGCGGCGCCCGTCCGCCGATTCTTCGCTGCGGCCGGCCGGACGCCGGGCAAGATCGCATTTGTTCTCGACGACGATGCGCACCACGCCCGCCGGCAGCTTGACGTCGATGGCATGGTCGGCCGGCGTCACGCCGGCGCGCGCATCGACGATCTGCAGCACGACGTCGGCGCGCGCGATCTCCTGCCAGGTCCGGGCGATGCCCATCTTCTCGACCGCATCGTCGGTATCGCGCAGACCGGCGGTGTCGATCACGTGCAGGGGAATGCCTTCGACCTGGATGGTCTCGCGCAAGGCGTCGCGCGTGGTGCCGGCGATCTCCGTGACGATGGCGCGCTCCTCGCCGGCGAGGCGGTTGAGCAGGGAACTCTTGCCGACGTTGGGCAGGCCGGCCAGCACAACGGTCAGGCCCGCGCGCAGCAGGCTGCCCTGGCGCGCCCGCGCCCGCAAGTCCGCCAGCGCCGCTTGCAGCGCGTGCAGGCGCGGCACGGCATCGGTATCGCGCAGCGGATCGATCTCCTCGTCGGGAAAATCGAGCGTCGCCTCGACCAGCATGCGCAACTCCGCCAGCCCGTCCGTCAGCGCATGCACCTGGCGCGAGAACTCGCCCGCCAGCGAACGCAGGGCCGAGCGCGCCGCCTGGGCGCTGGCAGCGTCGATCAGGTCGGCCACGGCTTCGGCCTGGGCCAGATCCAGCTTGTCGTTGAGAAAGGCGCGGCGCGTGAATTCGCCGGGTTCGGCCAACCGCGCGCCGAGTTCGACGCAGCGCGCGAGCAGCATCTGCATCACCACCGGGCCCCCGTGGCCCTGCAGTTCGATCACGTCCTCGCCGGTGAAGGAATGAGGCGCCGGAAAGTAGAGCAGGATGCCCTGGTCGATGGGCTGGCCGTCGCCAGCGCGGAAAGTGACGACGCCGGCGCGGCGCGCCTCCGGCAACCTGCCGGCCAGACGGGCGGCGAAATCCGCCAGCCCCGCGCCCGAAACCCGCACGACGCCGATGCCGCCGCGGCCGGACGCCGTAGCGACCGCCGCGATGGTATCGGCGCTATTTCTTGAGGCCACCGGCCTCCATCATGCGGTTGATCTGCCACTGCTGGGCGATGGACAGCAGGTTGTTAACCGTCCAGTAGAGCACCAGGCCCGAGGGGAACATGATGAACATGCCGGTGAACACGACAGGCATGATCAACATGATCTTGGCCTGGATCGGATCGGGCGGCGTCGGGTTGAGCTTGGTCTGGATGAACATCGTCACCCCCATGATCAGGGGCAGGATGTAATAGGGATCCTTGGCCGACAGATCGGTGATCCAGCCGAGCCACGTTGCCTGGCGCATTTCGACCGAGCCGAGCAGCACCCAGTAGAGCGCGATGAAGACCGGAATCTGCACCAGGATCGGCAAACAGCCGCCGAGCGGATTGACCTTCTCCTTCTTGTACAGCTCCATCATTTCGGTGTTGAGCCGCTGGCGATCGTCGCCGAAGGTTTCCTTCAGCTTCATCAACTTCGGCGTCAGCAGGCGCATTTTCGCCATCGACTTGTACGAAGCGGCGGAAAGCGGGAAGAAAATCAGCTTCAGCATCACCGTCAGACCGATGATGGACCAGCCCCAGTTGCCGGTGAACTTGTGGATCATTTCCAGCACCCAGAACAGCGGCGCCGCGATCACCGTCAGCCAGCCGTAATCGACGACAAGGTCCAGCCCCGGCGCGATCTTTTCGAGCTTGTCCTGTTCCTGCGGGCCGGCGTAGAGCGGCACGGCGAGCTTGCCCGTCGTTCCCGGCGCCACGGCCGCCATCGGCACGATGACGCCGGCGGCGTAGAAGTTCTCGCCCAGCTTGCGCGTGAAGAACTCGCGTTCGCCGGCACCCTGCGGCAGCCAGGCGGAAACGAAGTAATGCTGGACCATCGCCACCCAGCCGTCGTTGGTCTTGCCGATGTGCTTTTCCTTGCCCTTGGCGATATCGGCGAAATCCACCTTCTGGTACTTCTGCGCATCGCTGTAGATGGCCGCGCCGGTGAAGGTGGACATCATGGCATTGCCGCCTTCCGGCTCCTTGCCGTCGCGCACCAGCTGGAAATAGGCGTGGGGCATGACGGAGGCCGCACCGCCGTTGACGATTTCGTACTCGACGTCGATCAGATAGCTGTCGCGATGGAAGACATAGGTCTTGACGACCTGGATGCCGCCCTCGCCGCTGGCCGTCACGCGCAGCCTGAGTTCCTTGTCGCCGTCCTTGAGCTCCTGCTTGCCCGACGGCAATTGCCAGACCGTCTTGTGGTTGGGCAGGCCGGCGCCGATGAGGCCGCTTTGTGCCGCGTAGCGATGCTTTTCGTCGAACAGGACGAAGTTCTTGGTCTTGTCTTCCGTGGCGCGATGCTTGACGATCTCCAGGCGCACCAGGTCGCCGCCGAGGGCGGAGACATCGGCCTGGTAGAGGTCGGTCCTGATCGTCGTGCCGGCGATCTGCTGCGCCGCCGTTGCTGCCGGAGCGGCATCGGGCACGGCCCCGGGGGCCACGCCGACGGCCGATGGCGCGGGCACGGCGGCATTGCCGGCCGCGGCCGGGGCGGATGCCGTCGGCGCCGGCTTCGGCTGGCCCTGCTTCTGCCAGGCATCCCAAAGCATGAGCAGCGAAAAACTGAAAACCAGGAGCAGTACGAGGCGACGGTTGTCCATGTCGATAATTTAGGGCGTGTGGGGTCTGAAATCAGGGAACGGGATCATAACCGCCAGGATGCCAGGGATGACAGCGGCCGACCCGGCGGGCCGCCAGCCATATCCCTTTTACGGCACCGTGGCGCTGCAATGCCTCGATAGCATACTCGGAACAGGAGGGGTCGAAACGGCAGCTGCGACCGAGCATCGGACTGATGGCATAGCGATAAAGTTTCACCAGAACAATGAACGGCAAGGCGAACAGGGATTTCATCGCGGCAATTTCGCCAGCAGTGCGTCGATCTCTGTCCGCCAGGCAAGACGGGCCGCAGCATCCAAGACAACCACCGGTCTCGCCAGCCGCAGCACCAGGTCCATCGCCGGCAGATTCGCCCGCGCCTGGCGAAAGGCTTCGCGTCCGGTGCGTTTGATGGCATTGCGCCAGACCGAGCGGCGCGCCAATTTCTTGGCGATCACCAGCCCCAGCCGAGCCGAGGCACCGCCGTTGGGTCGATAGTGGAGGTTGAAGCGCTCACCGCGCAACACGCGGCGCAGGGCGAAAACGGCCCCGAATTCGCCGGTCTGGCGCAAACGCCGGTCTGGACCGAAGCCGGCATTCTCAGCCACACCCTCCGCAATTCCTGCGCTGTTCAGACTGCCAGACGATGACGGCCCTTGGCGCGACGTGCACGAATGACGGCACGGCCGCCGCGGGTGCGCATGCGCACGAGGAAGCCGTGGGTGCGTTTGCGGCGCACGACCGAAGGCTGATAAGTGCGTTTCATAGCTGTATCCTTCCGAGAGAAACGCGCGATTACATCGTTTGAGGTGCCTGTTTGTCAAGCGTTTTTTCTCTCACCCCTTGTGGATAACTCTGGCGGAAACAGCTAGAATGGCTCCCCTCTTCCCGCTTGCCGCCTCGTCGCCACGGGATTTGCAGTCAAGAATACATTATAAAAAACAACATATTCGGCCCACGCGCCACGATGAACGAATTCTGGTCCGCCTGTCTTTCCCGCTTCGAACGCGAACTCCCGGTGCAACAGTTCAATGCCTGGATTAAATCCCTGCGTCTGGAGCAGGGAGACGACAGTCCGACGCATCTGCGCCTGGTGGCGCCGAACCGCTATGTGCTCGACTGGGTGCGCAAGCGCTACCTGAGCCAGATCGAATCCATCTCGCACGACTTCTTCCCCGAACCGATGACCATCAGCCTCGCCGTCGAGGAACGCGCCGTCGAAACCGAGATACCGGAAGAAATCGCCGAACCGGTTGTTGCGACGACGGCCAAACCGCTTTCGTCAACGTGCGATCCGGCCTACGAAAAGACGCGCCTCAATCCCGACTTCAACTTTGAGATGCTCGTCACCGGCCGTTCCAACGACATGGCGCGCGCCGCCGCCCAGCAGGTGGCGCTGAATCCCGGTACGTCCTACAACCCCCTGTTCGTCTATGGCGGCACCGGCCTGGGCAAGACCCACCTGATCCACGCCATCGGCAATGCGGTCTATCTGGCCAATCCGAACGCGCGCGTCTTCTACACCCACGCCACCGACTACGTTTCCGATTTCGTCCGCACGCTGCAGCAGAAGTCCTTCGACAGCTTCAAGCGCTTCTACCATTCGCTCGACCTGCTGCTGATCGACGACATCCAGTTCTTCAACGGCAAGGAACGCACGCAAGAAGAGTTCTTCTACGCCTTCAACGCGCTGGTCGGCGCGAAGAAGCAGATCGTCATCACCTGCGACACCTACCCGAAGGACATCCAGGGTTTCGAGGATCGCCTGATTTCGCGTTTCGGCTCCGGCCTCACGGTACAGATCGAACCGCCCGAACTGGAAATGCGCGTCGCCATCCTGAAGAAGAAGGCCGAAACGGAACGCATCAACCTCGGCGACGACGTCGCCTTCCTGATCGCCAAGAACCTGCGCTCCAACGTGCGCGAACTGGAAGGTGCGCTGAAGAAGGTGGTCGCCTTCGCCCATTTTCAGGGCCGCGAACTCAACATGGACATCGCCAAGGAAGCCCTCAAGGACGTCATCGGCGCCCACAACCGCCAGATCACCCTCGAACTGATACAGAAGACGGTTTCCGACTACTTCAAGATCAAGGTCTCGGAAATGTTCTCGCAGAAGCGCACGCGGGCCATCGCCCGGCCGCGGCAGGTCGCCATGTGGCTGGCGCGCGAACTTACGCCGCACAGCCTGCCGGAAATCGGCGACGCCTTCGGTGGCCGCGACCATACCACGGTCATGCATGCATGCCGTACCATTACGGACTTGCGCACCAAGGACGGCCAGCTCAACAACGACCTCCACGTGCTGCTGCAAACCATAAAAGGATAGGGATAAGTCTGCGCAAAAGACCTTAACAACGGCTGGACAGATTGTGGATAAAAAGAACAACACGGAAAACCGGGAATTCGATCCACAATCGCCCACAAGCGACCGAGTGACTTCCCCTGAGGCTTATCATTGCCGCAACAGGATGAAACAAAAGAATATTTAACTGTTATGCACAACTTTCATCATCGCTTATTACTGCTACTAAGGAGATTTAAGAATGCTCCTATTTAAAGGACCTCGCGACCAGATTCTGGCACCCCTGCAGTCGGTCTGCGGCATCGTCGAGAAACGCCACACCCTGCCGATTCTTTCCAACGTGCTGATGGAAAAGGACGGGGAAAGGCTCACGCTCCTCGCCACCGACATCGAGATCCAGATCCGCACCGGCACGGCCACCGCGGGTCCCGAAACGGCGGCAATGACCGTCGCTGCGCGCAAGCTGCAGGACATCCTGCGCTCGCTACCGGAATCCGCCGAGGTCAGCCTGTCACTCGACGAGAAGCGGCTCACGCTGAAAGCCGGCAAGAGCCGCTTCAATCTGCAGACCCTGCCGGCGGAAGACTTCCCGCGCATGGTCACGGCCGACGGCCAGAAGACCGCGCTGACGCTGACGCAAAAGCAGTTCAAGCGCCTGCTGGCCCTGGTCCAGTATTCGATGGCGCAGCAGGACATCCGCTACTACCTCAACGGCCTGCTGGTTGTCGTCACGGGCTCCGAAATCCGCATGATCGCCACCGACGGCCACCGCCTCGCCTACGCCTCCGAAGCCATCGCCGGCAACCACGAGCGCCTCGAAGTCATCCTGCCGCGCAAGACCGTGCTCGAACTGTCGCGGCAGCTTGCCGACAACGACGAGCCGCTCGACGTCGTCCTCACTCCGACGCAGGCGCAGTTCCGCTTCGGCGACATCGAACTGATCTCCAAGCTGATCGACGGCAAGTTCCCCGATTATGAGCGCGTCATTCCGCAGAACCACACCAAGGTGATCAAGCTGGAACGCAACGTCCTGTTGCATTCGCTGCTGCGCGCCGCCATTCTCACCAACGAAAAGTTCCGCGGCGTGCGCCTCGTGCTGTCGCCCGGCAGCCTGAAGATCATCTCCACCAACGCCGAGCAGGAAGAAGCCCAGGACGAGATCGAGATCGACTACCAGGCCGAAGCGCTGGACGTCGGCTTCAACGTCACCTACCTGCTCGACGTGCTCAACAACGTCAGCGCCGACGCCATCGAATGCCGGCTGGCCGACGCCAATTCCAGCGCACTGATCACCCTGCCCGGCAACGACAGCTTCAAATACGTCGTCATGCCGATGCGAATCTAAGCAAGACCGGAAGCGATTACATGACCCAGGACAAGACACTCCCCGTCGATAACAGCGGCTACGACGAAGACTCCATCCAGCAGCTCGAAGGGCTGGAGGCGGTGCGCAAGCGCCACGGCATGTACATCGGCGACACTTCCGACGGCACGGGTCTGCACCACATGG